>JAJYSL010000207.1:0-1499 GCA_021793595.1 Acidobacteriota bacterium | reverse complement strand
GATCTGGCAGCCTCGGAGGGCCCATCTGGAAGAACAAGATTTTTGCGTTCTTCAATTACGAAACCAGCCCGGAATCGGCCCTTTCAACGGGACAAGGTTGGTATACGACGTCCAAGTTCAACTCCTCGGCTGCGACCACGAGTAGCATTGCGGCAACGTATCTGGCGTATCCAGGGGAGGAAGTGGCCAGCAGCAACTTGATTGCCCAGTCCTGTACCCAGGTGGGACTGACCGAAGGCGTGAACTGCAACACGACCTCCACGGGGCTTGACGTGGGATCGCCTTTGACGACTGGGCTAGGCATGCAGGACCTGACTTACGGCGGCAACTCGGGGAGTCCTGGCGTGGGCGGAGGATTGGATGGCGTGGCCGACCTGGGGTTTTACAATACCCTGAACCCCAGCAACACATCGCAGGCCCAATACAACGGCCGCCTGGATGCATACGCAACCCGAAACGATCATCTGACGTTTACGGTTTACTGGGTGCCGGTGAGCAGTACCTTCTACTACGGCCCCGTGCGCCCGGCCAACCTTTGGCACCACTCGCAGATCAACGATGCGTTTTCGGGGATATGGAACCATGTGTTCTCGCCGACCCTGTTGAACCAGGCGCGCGCCAACGCGGCTGGATGGCGCTGGAATGAAGTCACTTCAAATCCGCAGGAGCCATTCGGTCTGCCCCAGGACAATATTGGCGGCATCGGCGGCGCGAATCCGCAGTTCTTCGGAGCGCCAGGGCCCAGCAACTACGACCAGTGGACGTATGACTACAACGACGTCCTGACAAAAACATTGGGCAGCCAGAACATCAAGGTTGGCGGCGATCTGACCCGGCTCTACTACCTCAACAACCCTGTCTACGCGGCGCGCCCATCCTATAATTTCAATAATCTTTGGGACTTTGCCAACGATGCTCCCTACTTCGAGAACGGACAGTTCAACCACTTGACCGGCGTTCCGTTTGCCAACCGCCAGGACGACCGTATCGATATCTGGGGCTTCTTCGTGCAGGACGATTACAAGGTCCGGCCGAACCTGACCATCAATGCCGGCCTGCGCTGGTCGTACTTCGGGTCGTTCTCTTCCAAGGAGAACAACCTCGATGTGTTGCAGTTCGGGTCAGGAGCGAACGCGCTTTCGGGTCTGAACGTGCGCGTGGGCGGCAATTTATATACGCCACAGAAGGGCAACTTCGGTCCGCAGATTGGTTTTGCCTGGCAACCCAAGGAGTCCAACGGCAAAGCAGTCCTCCGCGGCGGTTTCGGCATCAATTACAACCAGAATGAGATTGCCATCCTGGCCAATGGGAACGGCAACCCACCGAATGCTGTCCAGGCAAACTTCACCTGTCCCTATCCGTACACCAACAATCCCTCATGCTCCGGTACAGGTATTTTGGGGAATTATATACTTTACTCCCTGAGCTAACCTATCTAGAATGAGCACATGAGCAGATCGACGATCAGTGCTTACGCCTTTTTCAAGCGGTTCCCCAAT
>JAJYSL010000020.1 GCA_021793595.1 Acidobacteriota bacterium | reverse complement strand
TTTTCTGCAATATTCCCGACGTGCGGCGGCAGTAATCCGTGCAGATGGAATAGATCTCGTTCGTAGTCGGAAAAGGCCGTCCCCTTGTTGAACCGCGGAGAATTGATCAGGTCATATCCAGAAAGAGAAATCTTGCGTACCTTGCGATTGGCTGTCTTCCGCTGAAGCTCGCTCATTTCCATCTCATTCTCCTGTTGTTCGCAATTGGACCTGCGACGAAGCGATTAACCAGGCAAAAAACATCGGCCAGCAATTCATCCCATCACGTCCCGCTGCCACAGAACTCGCCACGATGAATGCCGTGGAATTGTTCTCTGGGATGCAAGCACACATGAAGGCTGCCGTGAAAAAGTGCGCGATGAAAACCACTTACGAGACGCTCTTCCGCAATCTGCCAACGCTAAGGTCCTTGCTCGACTCCAGCCAAGCCGCATCATCATGGGACTCCGAAAAGCGTTTCCGCCCGGCGTTTCGGATCTCCGCATCGGGGACTTTGATGAGCGGAGTGTAGCAGGGATGATGCGACTCTTTATAGGGATTGTTGCGGGCAGCGTTGTAGCAGCAAATCATCGACCAGCGAGGGTTGTCTGAGCGATTCTGGTCGGAGCGATGCAGCAGGTTGGCGTGGAAAAACAACGTGTCTCCTGGTTCCATTTCGACATGGACCAGGTCCAGCCTCTTAAGAGCTTCGTTGACCCGCTCCATATCCGCACCCGCCTGCTCGCCTGTCGTCACATGGTCGATTCGGCCCATTTCGTGCGATTTTCGAATGACCTGCATGCAGCCGTTTTCCCTGGTGGCGCGGTCGATCGCGATAAACGCGCTGGTCAGCAAAGGAAACAAAACGCCGTTCTGATACCAGTACCCATAATCTTGATGCCAAGCCCATGCGCCGCCCACCCTGGCGTCTTTCATGATCATTTTGGAGTGGTAATGATAAACCTCGCCCTCCAGCAACTTCTCCGCCGCACCCACCATGGACTCGCTTCGCGCAACCGCCCCATAGATCGTATCCGTGGGATGGTTCCACAACGAGAGCCGAGTTGTGCCGCCTTCGCCGTCCGCGCGCCCGTAAGCATGTTGATCGAGTACGCGATCTTCTCGCGCCGCCCTTCCCAACAATCCAATCTCCTCCGCATCCAGAAAATTCCTGACTAGAACAAAGCCATCTTCTCGGTAGGAATGTTCTTCCTGATCGGTAAGTCCACCCTTTGCCATGGTTCTACCCTCTTTTCCAGTTCGACTAAATCTTCTTATCTGTGGCCTGGGCAAGCGTCGTCTCAGGCACGCCGCGGCTCAGCGCGCAATTGAAATCCTGCACGTCGTGCAGAGCGAAGGTAGGGACACTTGCCTCCCTCTGCATCTTCACGCGAAGAAAATCTGCACCCTTCACATCATCCAGCACGAAACCAGGGCGAGCATCGGGCGCAATCGACGTAATTTCAATATGGCTCATGTCGAGGTTTTTTACGTGACGCAGATAAAATCCCTGCGCCGGAGTAACTCCGAACATGTTCGGCTCCGGATACTGATTTTCCTTTTCCGGCGGATGCAGCGCGGCCTGCTCTCGCGTTCCACCGCCCTGGTGCTGGATGAAAACGTCGCTGATCTTGATGTCTTCAATGGCGTGATCAGGGATGCCGCTCATTATCGAGCACTGCTGCGGATTGACGTTCGAAGCGACAATATTGCTGATCAAAACCCGCCGCAACTGACCTACCGGGACATTCGCCGGCCCGCGCATTCTGGCGCCGAGTCGCAGAAAAATCGGCGCGGTCGCAATATCTCGCATGGTGATGTTCGTAATTGCAATGTCTTCGAGCAGCGCTCCATCCACCGTTTCCAGCGCCAACCCGTGACAGCCTTCAAACACACAGTTGGAAATAGCGATGTTCTTAAATCCGCCATTCGACTCGGTGCCCAGCTTGATGCGTCCAATGCGGGGAGCATCCTTCGCGCCGGGAAATTTCTTCAGCGTTCCGTCCAACAAACTGCCCATCTGATACGTGCCGGTCACATAGCAGTTTGCGATGGTGACATTCTCGGTGGAACGCGCATAACCCAACGCAAACGAGCTCTTCGGAACAATGGCATCGTCCCATGGAGAATTCACGGTGCAATTCGACACGCGAACATTGCGGCAACAGTCGATATCCATGCCGTCTCGATTGGTATCGATGGTCAGATTGTCGATGGTCAGGTTATCGACGCCGGTCACCAGAATGCCAAACCAGCCCCCCTGCAAGATCGAAAAATCCTTGAGGAACACATTGTGACAATTCTTCAGCGCAATCGACTTGTTGCCGCCGCCGCGCGGCTCCATGCGAGTGTGGTCGTGGCTCGACCAGCCGCGATCCAGGCCTTTCCCCCAGATGAGGCCGGGCCCCACGATACCGCAATCATGGAGATCTTCTCCCCAGATCAAGCTATTGTGGAAATGCGAATGACCATAATCCTGATAGGCAAGATCTGGCAGGTTTGCCTCGGGCGCATCATAGCCGCCGGAGCCTCCCTCAGCGGGCGTCGGTGCTGCCAGAATGGTGGCGCCGCGATCGAGAAACAGCGTGACATTGCTTTTCAGGTGAATCGAATAACACGCATACGTTCCCGCCGAAAAGTGAACCCCACCGCCGCCGGCAGCCGCTGCCGCATCAATGGCTTTATTCACCGCCATCGTGTCGATGGTAGTGCCATCGCCGACCGCGCCGAATTTGCGCACGGGAAAAACGCTTCCGCCCGCGTGCATTCCCCCAACCTGCGCAGAATCGCCCGCACGCAGTGGATTTGCGCTCATCAAAGAAGCGGCCATCCCGCCGCCCGCAAATTTCAGCAAGTCTCTTCTGGGTGTCTGCATATTGCTCCTCATAATTCATAAAATTTAAGGCGCTTCATTTTGGGGTCCGTTTCACTGGGCCCGGTTCCGCGGCCGCCCTGATTCCTTCAGGTGCATGTCGGCAAAGTTCAGATACTGCGCCCAATCGTAGAACGTAATATTATGGCCACCGCTGCGAACATGGTAGCCAATCTGGCCCATCACTGGATGATCCACTTGTGGCCACTCGCTAACAGGCAAGCCGTCGGTGCCGAAGAGCTTATAGACGGGCGTAGCAGCGACGCCGGAGAGAAACTCCCCTTCAGGATCGGCCCAGTGATCGTCAATCGCACTGGCAATATAGACCGGTCGCGGCGCAATCAACGCGATCAACATGTGCTGGTCAAAAGGCAGCGTACGATCTTGACCGGTGTATTGCTTGAAGTTTTTGCAGAACCAGTAAGGAAAGACAGTATTCAGGTCGCGAATGGTTTCGCCCTTGTCCCGCCGGAATAGCTTTGCGCCTCCCGCGCCGGAATCGTCGCTGATGGCCATGGCAAACCGCGGGTCCTGCGCAGCCGCCCACAGAGCGGCTTTGCCCAGACGCGACCAGCCAAAGACCGCGACCCTCGATGCATCGACATCGCGGTCGGTTTCCAGATAATCCATGATGCGGCGCAACGCCCAGGCCCACGCGCCGATAGTCGAAAAGTTATCGCCACGCCCTTGTAACTGCGGATAGTAGATTTTCAGGCTGTCTTGATAGCTGCCGATATAGTCTGGATCAACATCCGCGCGAAATACCGTGGCCACGGCATATCCTCGCTTCAGGATGGTCTCAATGGGCCATTTCTCAGCGGCAATGCCTCGACAGGCAGATGTGGCACGATGGCCCTTCAGGCAGAAGGCGGTGTTCGGATCCGGTGGATGATTCTCCACGCTCTGGGTCCAGCGGGAAGAAATAAAAATGCCGGGATCGGCATTGACGGTCTCATTGCCCCAGAAATTCAGCCCCAGAAAGACAGGAGGGCGATGCGTCTGGTTCGGGATATAAAGCAAAAGGTAAAGTTTAGGTCCGCTGTCGGTTCCCTTTAACAGAATCGTCACCTGCTTGCGCGTCGCCAAGCCGCCGAGCGCGCTGCGGGTGTCATCGACAACCACGAAACGCATGGACTTAGGGTGGGACGGGGCTACGCCGTATTCCTGCTGGGTAAACAATTTCAGCAGTTCGGCTCTGCGACGCTGCCATTGAGCGGGTGTAGTAACTTTGGAGCCGTTGCTCATTGTCAGCGCGCCCGGCAAACCTGAGGGCAACATTGACCGGGTTGAAGTTGTTTGTCCCAAGCCAGCCATGACAAAAAAAGGTGCGAGAACCAGAGCGCAACCGCTGACGAAGATCGACCGCCATGCGTCTCTACGGAAAGCGCGAGTTCGGATCATTCAGCGTCCCCCTTGGATTCTATTGCACTTTTCCGCGGGGGCGCAGCCGGTTCAGTTCGACGGCGCAGGCAATGGCATTTTGTGCAGCGAACTTCAGGTTGTCGGCGACAATCCACAGCCAAAACCGGTTCGTCTCCCTGGGCACATTTTCTTTGGCTGAGGGATTATTCGATCCTTTTTCTGCAACCGGATCGGACAGCAGTGGCGGAAATACCGGTTGTACCAGAACTTGCGCTTCCTGCTCCTCCACCGCCTGCACATTCCCAGGGAAGGCGGTGGCATCCGCCACGATGCGCACATGCGAGCCCGCCAGGGCCTTGGCCAGCGCGTCCGCCGCAACCGGATGCGGAAACTCGACCGAGACCGAGAGTGCATATCCATGAAACACCGGGACCTGGATCACCTGCAGTGCCAGTTGTGATGCTGGGATAGAAGAAATCTTTGCGTAGTGTCGACGAATTCTGTCGGCGGCCGCAGAAAGTACGGCCTGTCCCGCGGCCTCAAATGAAACGGCTAATGAGAATGCGGTCTGTCCGCCAAAAACTTCCGTCGGCAATGGCTGGAATGAAAGCAGGTTGGCCGTTTGCTGATGCAGTTCTTCCAACGCCGCGTGTCCATACTCTGACGCCGGCTGCAGCAGAGTCGCCCACAAGCCATGCAATGGCCCCACCTTTTGGCTGCGCGCCGCCAGCATGGCCAGCAGCACGGCCACCGGATGCGCGGAAACCACTGCCCGCGTATCGAGGTCCGGCGTCGAAGTCTTCGCAGCCCACTGCGCTCCTGAAGTTGCATTGCCGGCAGGCCGCTCCGGAATCCAGGGCGCACGGACCAGGACACCAGGCGCTCTCTCCAGTTCCCCGCTGAGATCCACAAGGCAAGCCCCTGCTTTCAGCGCCTGCCGCAGATACTTTTTTGTAATCGCAGCATCGCATGCGAAAAATACAAAATCGCATCCGTCGAAGGAATCCGGCTCGATTCGCTGGATCAGAGTAATCTCATCGTCCACAGCCGCCAGCTTGCCCTGGACATCCTCATCGTCGTCGAGAAGACGTAGATCCGCAGAGGCAAATGCGGACAAGGCCAGCTCGTCGCTCAGGGCCTTGCCGAGCAAAGTACCTGCACCCACCAATGCTATTCTTAGCGACTTATCTGACATACAACCTCGATCTTGTTTTCAGTCGGTGGCACCTTGCGACACCCGCTGGTGCTTAGTTGGGTCCCGATGGTAGGGCAGGAGACTGTCCGTCCGGTTTCCGAATCCGTCGATGCCGCGATGTCCAGGTATAGGCCGCCCGCGCCACCAACCCGGAAAACATATAGCCCAACGCGATCACCAGCAGTAAAACCTGGGAAAACAACAACAGCACTGAAACCGCCGCGCCGATCAGCACCAGCAACTGAAAAGGATGGCGACCGGTCAGCGTAATCTCTTTCCCGCTCCAAAAGCGCCAGGTGCTGACCATCAGAAATCCAACCAGCCCGATTAGGCCAATCCAAACGCCTGCTTCCGCCGCATTTGAAACCGGAGTGCCAAGAAAACAGTGAACACATGCCGCAATCACTCCGGCAGCAGCCGGAATGGGCATGCCGACAAAATATTTTCGATCGGGGCGGCCAGGGTTTTTCGGCTTCGCATCGGCGCTGGTATTGAATCGCGCCAGGCGACAGGCGCCGCAGATCAGGAACAGAAAACAAACCACCGCACCAATCTGCAGCAGCTTATGACGCAGCACCGGATCCATCGTGGGCGGCAGCATGCGGAAACCCCAGCTATACGCCAGAATGCTCGGGGCCACGCCAAACGTAATCACGTCGGCCAGCGAATCCAGCTCCTTGCCAAAGTCGGACGCAGTGTTCGTCATGCGGGCGATGCGGCCATCCAGTCCATCGAATGGAATCGCCAGCCCAATTACCAAGGCGGCGTGATCGAAGTGATGTGGCTCTGTCGGCGAGCCTTGCAGGCTTTGCACAATCGCGTAAAATCCGGCTGCGATGCTGCCTGCCGTAAACAACGACGGCAGAATGTACATGCCTCGCCGCGCGGGTCTTCGTTTCGGGTTGTCAACTTCCGTCATCGAACCGGCCCCGTGACCAATCCGAAGGACGCCGCATCGGCAGAAACCGCCGCTAACAACTCATCTTCGATGTCGCTGGACGGCATGATGGCAAGAATGGACGAGCCGCCCTGAACGTTCTGTCCCAGCCTTACCCGAACCTCGCAGGAGAGAGGAAATACCACATCGACGCGGGAACCAAACTTGATCAGCCCCACTCGCTCCCCGCGATGCACCCAGTCACCGACCTTCTTCTGGAAGACGATGCGCCGCGCCAGCAACCCTGCAATCTGCGTAAAGGCCACCGTGCACAACTCGCCCGCAACTTCGACGTAGTTGCGTTCATTCGCGACGGCCGACTCGGGGTTCATCGCGTTCAGATATTTGCCTTTTTGATAATCGATCAACTGCACGTTCCCTGCAATGGGGGCACGGTTGACATGCACATTGAATACGTTCATGAAGATGCTGACGCGCCGCTGCGGCCCAGCGGCGGTCTCCACCGTGTCGACGAGGGTCACTTTGCCGTCGGCGGGAGAAACGATCAGGCCCGGGGCTTCCGGTATGGTCCGCTCCGGATCACGAAAAAACCATAGAAAGAACGCGGCCAACAGAATTGGAATTGCTGTCAGCAACAACAAGTGCGTGGCGACCCAGACAAGGACACCGACCGCCCCGAAGCCTAACCCGTAGAAGTATCCGTCACGAACCATTGCGTACAACAGATTATACGGTTCGCCGCGATAATCCTAACGAGCGCATTTTTTCGTTTCCTACTACGTCGATGGAGCGGTCCGCGCGAATCCCGCCATCTGATCTTTCAACTTCAGTTTTAGCTTTTTCAGTCGCGCTGCTTCTATCTGCTCGGTGTCACTCAGATAGGGATGGGCCAAAATGGCCTCTAATTTTTGGGAATATTGCCGGTGCTCTTCCACCAGACGACCCAGAGAGCTGGCTTCGGACTGTGAAGCCTCAACGGAAATTTCCATAAGGGAGTTCCTCCTGATTCCGTATTGACAGCCAAACTACCACGGGCGTCAACGGGATGCAATGGAGAGATTTCAACAGGATAAAAATTCAACTGGTCGGACCACCGTACCCAGGAATTTCTGCATCTGAAGACCATCTTCCACCGGTTCGCGGTAGTATCCAGGTCGGTTCCCCACGACAGTAAACTGGGCCTGGTCGTAAAGCGCGATGGCCGCCCGGTTGGACTTGCGGACTTCAAGAAATACCGTCCCGGAGGCGTGGGCGCGACACCAGAGCAACCCGGCCGCCAGCAATCGCCGGCCAATCCCCTGCCGCTGCCACGGCATAGCCACCACCATGTTTTCCAGTGTGGACTCCCCCGCGCCCACCGTCATAATCGTGGAAAATGCAGCAAATCCGACGATCCAGTCGATTGGCGGAATGCGCGCAGAAACCGGCTTCTCGCCTCCAGCCGCGGCCGCTCCGCCCGCGGGTGAGGTGACGCAGGCGAGAAACATGGCCTTTGCGTGCAAAGCGCCACCGGCTGCTTCAGTCGCCACATACGGATACAAAGCGGTCCGCGACCAATGGGCCGCCGTAGCCGAGGCTTTCGCCATCTCCGACACGGATTCCAGAACAGCCTCAACATCCTCCAGCTCTGCCCGGCGAATGACGACGTCCGGAGCCGCAGCCGGAATATTTGGGGCCATCACGACGGCAGATTCTCTTCGCGCGCGCCCAGCGCTACGGGCTCCGCTTTCGTCCGGACTACAACCACGGCGTCCGAACGACGGAGATAGTTCGCGTCGACGGTGACCGGGTCTTGAAACCGCCTCGCTCGCCATTCCTCCACAGCCAGCGGCAGCGCGTCGCGCACAGAAGGGGACGCCACTTCGCACAATCTCAAACCAGCGACGGTATGGAATGCCGTCTTCACGCACGCCTCTGAAGCAATCACCTGTCCAGACTGTTGATTGATTCTTTCAGTCACCGCGTCGAGCGTTTCAAACCCCTCGTACACGCGCGTCTTTCCCCCGTCTCGATAGACGCCATGATAGAACTCTCCCCGACCGGCATCGAGCACAACGTGCATCTCCGCATCGATAGGTTCACTGGATGAAAGTTTCGTCGCCATGGAAGCCAGGATCGCCAGCCGAGACAGCGTCAAAATTGGCTTTCCGGTCACTTCCGCCAGCGCCTTCACGGCGCTTAGACCCACTCGCAGCCCGGTAAACGAGCCCGGTCCGGAAACCACCGTGAATGCGTCCACATCCGCCAACCGCCGTTCACTCGCCCGCAACAATTCGGCAATGGCAGGAATCAATTCCGCAGAAAACTGGCGCGGATGCAAGTCAATCAGGCCCAGAATTTCTGTCTTTTGATCGACCGAGTGAGCGACGCCGCTCTCATCTGCCTCAGCCAGCAGCACTCCGCCTGTAGGGCCAGCGGTGTCGACCACGAGCAGCAACATTAGATTGCGACGTCCGCGTCGGCATTCTGACAGATCTCCACCAATACGCCGCCAGTGCTGGAAGGATGCACGAAGAAATACAGATGTCCGCCCGCGCCGATCTTCAGTTCATCCGACACCAGCCGCATCCCCGCGCATTTCATCTCCGCGAATACCTCCTCGATGTCATCCACGTGCAACGCGACGTGATGCATACCCTCACCGCGACGTTCGATAAATCGCCCGATCACAGACTCCTGAGACGTCGGCTCTAACAACTCGATACGACTCTCGCCGGCTTGGACCATCACCGCACGGACCTGCTCGTGCTCCACAAACTCGGCGGGTCCCACGGGCATTCCCAGCAACTCATAGAAGCTGCATGCCTGACGCAAATCGCTCACTGCAATTCCAAGATGATCAATATGAAACATGATGCTGATGTTCAACCTTTCCGTCGCCAAACCTTTTTGTCCTACCGCGCCGTTCCCTTAACGATAAAGGCATTTCGCCTGATTCCACGACGCGATAACGGCAAATCAACGCTGCCCCTCTATGTCGCCTGCCCGACGAAGCGCAGTCTGCGAACCCCACTAAGAGAGATGCTCTAGACCCCGCCGTCGTCGCGGTGCAAATCCAGCAGCCCCCGTACCAGCCCGTCCACCAGGAGATATGGATCTTCCTGGCGCGCCGCCACCGCCCGGGCATGCGCTTCCAACTCAGCCCTTCCCAGCCGATGCCGCACCAGCTCTCGTGCCAGTTTTTGGCGAATCATTTCTACCAGCCGCGCCTGCCAGGCGACGGTTCTCTTCTCGTCCAGCTTCCCGGCCTTCCGCAAAGAATCTGCACAGCGGTCGATCGCCTCTGCCAATGTCGCGGTTCCTTCTCCTGTAGTGGCAACGGTCCGCACCACCGGCGGTACCCAGTCTTCCCTATGACCGCCCAGGGATTGCATCGTACGTATTTCTCTCTCCACCCGATCGGCACCCTCGCGATCGCTTTTGTTCACCACAAAAATATCGGCAATTTCAAGAATCCCGGCCTTGATGCTCTGCACATCATCCCCGAGACCCGGCACCAGCACGACGACTGTGACATCCGCCAAGCGCACGATATCGACTTCATCCTGACCCACGCCGACCGTTTCAATCAGCAAACGGGTTTTGCCGCTCGCCTCCACGACCGAAGCAATATCCGCCGTCGTCGACGCCAGCCCTCCCAGAAAACCGCGTGTGGCCATGCTGCGAATGTAGAGACCGGGATCGGAGTGGTGGCTTTGCATTCGAATGCGATCGCCCAGAATCGCGCCACCGGTAAACGGACTGGTCGGATCCACGGCAACAATGCCGACTGTCTGCTGCTCTGCGCGGTAGTATGCAGCCAGCCGGTCCACCAAAGTGCTCTTCCCCGACCCAGGAGCACCGGTCAGCCCAACCCGCAACGCCTTTCCTGTATGTGGAAAGCAAGCCGACAAGACAGCAGCCGCCGTCGGCGCATCATTTTCTACGAGTGAGATCGCCCGGGCCAACGCGCGAACATCCCCGCCCCGCAGACTGGCGACAAGGTTTTCGGCAGCTTCCCAGCGTCCGGTCGAAGTGGTGGTTACAGTTGCCATACCCGTTTGCGATGATATCGCGTTCCATCGCTACCTGGTATTCAGAACCGAACCCAACCCAACCTATTTCCGACCCATCGTAGTTTTCAGGAATCTGTGAATTATTCTGGTAAGGAACTTTCTTGCGATGATGGCTCCTTTTCCCAAAGGGAATTTTTCCTCGATTCCGCGCTCAAGATTTCGCTGCAAGGATTCTTCGGCTACATTGCTTCTGCTAAAAAAGACCTAGGGAGCAGGCATGGCGCAGTCTTCCGTTGTCCCTGCTTCGAAAGATCGGGACTACGACAGCGAGTTTCACTACGAACACTGGACGCCACGGTTCAACCCGTGGGTAATCGCCTTTACGGTAACGCTGGCGACGTTCATGGAGGCGCTGGATTCCAGCATCGCCAATGTCGCACTGCCGCACATTGCCGGCACCGTCGGCGCCAGTTACAACGAAGCCACCTGGGTCCTGACGTCCTACCTGGTCTCAAACGCGATCGTGCTGCCCATCAGTGGCTGGATCGCCAACCGCATTGGCCGCAAGCGTTTTTACATGTCCTGCGTCGCCATGTTCACTGTATTTTCATTTCTTTGCGGACTCGCCAACTCGCTGGGAATGTTGATTGTGTTCCGCGTCATCCAGGGAGCGGCCGGCGGCGGCCTTCAGCCCAGTGAGCGCGCCATCCTGGCCGATACGTTCGCACCAGAAAAGCGCAGCGTGGCATTCGCTCTCTATGGTATGGCCGTGGTCGTCGCCCCTGCCATTGGACCCACCATCGGCGGCTGGATTACCGACAACTACACCTGGCGCTGGATCTTTTTCCTTAACATTCCCGTCGGCATTCTCTCGCTCATCCTGACCAATAAGATTGTCGAAGACCCACCCTATCTGAAACGGGTGCGCGAAAAAATCGGCGGCATCGACGGCATTGGGCTGGGACTGCTGGCCGTCACCATCGGCGCCTTGCAGATCCTGCTCGACAAAGGTCAGGAGGATGACTGGTTTGGCTCCCGCTTCATCATCACCTGCGCCTTCATCGCAGTGTTTGGCCTGATCGCGTTTCTCTATCGTGAATGGACCACGAAGCATCCCGTCATCGATCTGTCCCTCTATCGCAGGCGAAATTTTGCCATGAGTCAGATTGTCATGCTGGTGATCGGGGCGGCGTTGTATTCCACCACCGTCATGATCCCGCAGTTCCTGCAGGAGGTGATGGGCTACACCGCCACCAATGCCGGTCTGGCGCTGACAGCCGGCGGCCTGGTTCTGATCGTGTTGCTGCCCATCGTTGGCTATCTCGGACAGAAACTCGATCCGCGCCTGATGATTACCTTTGGATTTTGCCTTCTTACCTTCGGCATCTGGCGCATCAGCGATCTGAACCTGAGCATCAGCTTTTGGGATGCAGCCAGCTGGCGCGTTGTCATGGTGCTTGGAATGCCGTTCCTGTTTGTGCCGATCAGCGTCATGTCCTACGTGGGCGTTCCCCAGGAGAAAAACAATGAGGTCTCCGGATTGACCGCACTTGCACGAAATATCGGCGGCAGTCTGGGCATTTCCTTCATCAGCACCATGCTCGTCCGCCGTGCCCAGACCCATCAGCAGTTCCTGGTCGCGCATGTCCATGGCAGCTCGACAAAATATCTGACCATGAAAAATGGCATGGCGGCTGCCCTGCAGAACCGCGGTTATTCCGCAGCGGACGCCGCCAAGGCAGCGACGGCACAGATATACGAGGTCATGCTGCAGCAGGCACGCATGCTCGCCTACATCGACACCGTGCATGTCCTGGTGATTTTTACAGCTTGTCTGATTCCCATCGGCTACCTGATGAAAAAGCCGCGCTTCCGCCCCAAGCCGGTCGAGCCAATCGAGTGATTTTCTAGCGCCTCAGCACTTCGCGCGCAATCACCAGCCGTTGAATCTCACTGGTGCCCTCCCCGATGGTGCACACCTTCACATCCCGATAAAACTTTTCCGCTGGATAGTCTTTGATGAAGCCATACCCGCCGTGCAGTTGCACCCCTTCATCGCAGATTTTCACCGCTACCTCACTGGCATACAGCTTGGCCATGGCCGACTCCAGCGTGGTCTTCATGCCGGCATCTTTCATCTGCGCGGCGCGGAAAGTCAGTAATTTCGCGGCATCCAACTGTGTTGCCATGTCCGCAATCTTCCATTGAATCCCCTGAAACTCGCTGATCGTCTTGCCGAATTGTTTGCGCTGTTGCGTATATTGCAACGCCGCATCGAACGCTCCCTGCGCGATTCCGAGCGACAACGCGGCAATTGAAATTCGCCCTCCGTCCAAGACGCGCATGGAATCGACAAAGCCCTCGCCCAGCTTGCCCAGCAGATTTTCCTCAGGAATTTCGCAGTCTTCGAAGATCAGCTCGGATGTATCGCTGGCTCGCAGGCCAAGCTTGTTCTCTTTCTTGCCGGAACGAAATCCCGGCGTTCCTTTTTCCACGATGAATGCGGACAATCCGTGCGTCTTTTCCGCCTTATCTGTGACCGCGATGACGACTGCCACGTCCGCATAATGGCCATTCGTGATGAAGGTTTTATTCCCATTCAACACCCAGCGATCGCCCTTCTTCACCGCCGTCGTGCGCGCTCCACCTGCATCCGAACCGGAACCTGGTTCGGTCAACCCCCATGCCCCCAGCCACTCCCCGCTCGCGAGTTTGCTCACATATTTCTGCCGTTGTTCTTCCGTCCCCGCCAGAAAAATATGGTTCGTGCATAAGGAGTTATGCGAGGCCACGATGATCCCGACCGAGCCGTCCACTCGTGCCAGTTCCTCAATCGCAATCACGTACTCCACATAGCCAAGTTCGGAGCCGCCATATTGCTGCGGAAATATGACGCCCATCAGCCCCATGCGACCCAGCTCTTTCACCAGCTCGGCGGGAAATTCGCTGGTCTCGTCCCATCGGCTCACATTGGGCGCAATTTCGCGAGCAGCAAACTCGCGAATCTCTTTGCGAAGCTGTTGCTGCTCATCCGTCAACATGTGGAACTTGGCCTGCTCCGTATCCGACTCTGCCGATGCCTCGCTGCTCATTCATCTGTCTCCTTGCAAGAAAACAGACGAGAGTATCACGAGCCGCGACAAGTGTCGAATGCGACAGTCTTACAGCAACAACGCGCTTCGATCTCGACGTTATGAAGCGTTCAGCGATTCTTTGCGCTCGGCCGAATCCATTGGCTCAATACGGACCGACCGTCCAGTATCCGACCCATGCTGTTTTACTGCTTTGTTGTACAAACCCAGGATCAAAAACGGGGCAACCCATTGTCCAACAAACAGTGCGTCGAGATGTTTCCGCCGACGCTTCAACACCATCGATCCAATGATGGACGCCATCGCAGCCCCCATAAACAAGCTGGTCGGCCACTTCGAGGAATATCTTTCCAACAATGCGGTCACTTGATCTTCCTGCACTTCGCCGGGACGAACTCGAAAATCCATGATGAATGTCTCCTGTTGAGGTTCTGAAATTTCTTCTGTCGTGCGCCACGAGCACCGCAGCGTTCTAGCTTCATAAGATGCCGAATTTTCGTTGCTGTTTTCCGGTTCCCGGATGAGAATCAATGAAACCAGCGTTTGTGCATGCCGTCACAATCTCGAGCCTGAAGACTTCTTCCGCGCAATGCGTCTATCATGGGCGACGAGATCCAAAGCACACTTTTCGTTGCCCGAAATCCAATCATTGAGACTGCCATGAAAAAAAATTCAAAATACCTCGCCACTGCCATTGCCTCGCTTTTGATTTGCGTGGGGTGCCTTGTTCCAAAACTTGCGATCGCGCAATCTTCCAACACGCCCAAGGCAGGGCCGCCACCTATTTTGCTGGGTACCGCCTGGTATCCCGAGCAATGGCCGGAGTCGCGCTGGCCTGCCGACCTGGATCTGATGCAGAAGGCCGGCATCCGCTTCGTTCGCGTCGGCGAGTTTGCATGGAGCAAGATGGAACCCGCCGAGGGCGACTATCAGTTTGGCTGGTTGGAACGCGCCATCGATGAAGCCGGGCAGCACGGCATTTATACCGTATTAGGCACACCCACGGCGGCGCCGCCGGCATGGCTGACGCAAAAATATCCAGAGACCCTGCGCACTGATGAAGACGGCCGCAAGGCCGAACATGGCAACCGCCAGCAATTCAATTGGGACAATCCAAAGTATCGCGAACTGGCTCGCGACATTGCGACCCGCATGGCCAAGCGCTTCGGTCACAATCCATACGTCATCGGCTGGCAGATTGACAACGAATATGCGCAGGAGTCCTTCGACCCGCAAACCCGCACCGACTTTCAGAACTGGTTGCAACAGCGTTACGGAACGTTGGACAATCTGAATGAACGTTGGACAACGGCCTACTGGAGTCAGACCTATAGCAATTGGAACCAGATTCCCATCGAGACCAAACCTGGCAATCCGGGCCTGCTGCTCAGTTGGAAACGCTTCGTGACCGCAACCTGGGTCAGCTATCAGAAAAACCAGCTCGATGCCATTCGCCAAAATGCCGCACCGCGTCAGTTCATCACCACCAATATGATGGGCTGGTTCAACGGCTACGATCACTATGCCGTCGCCAAGGATCTCGACCTTGCCTCCTGGGATGATTACGTCGGCGAAGGACACGTCAACCAATACAAGAATGGTTCGACCGACGACCTGACCCGCGGATTCAAACAAAAGAATTTCTGGATCATGGAAACGCAGCCCGGCCACGTGAACTGGGCACCCATCAACAACGACCTGAATAAGGGCGAAGTCCGCGCGCTGGCATGGGAGAACATCGGCCACGGCGCCGACGCAGTCAGCTACTGGCAATGGCGTAGCGACCTCAATGGTCAGGAGGAATATCACGGCACACTGGTTGGACCCGACGGAACGCCAGTCCCGCTCTATCCGGAGGTGGCCGAACTGGGGCGGGATTTTGCGAAAGCCGGTTCCGTGCTGGAGGGAACCTCCCCAAAGTCGCAGGTCGCCATTCTCCACACCTATCCAAGTTTCTGGGCCATTGACTGGCAGCGCCACAATAAGAATTACGACCCAATCGAGGAACTTCTCAGCTACTACCAGCCCCTGAAAGATATCGCCCAGTCGGTCGACATTGTGCAGCCCACAGTTCCGCTCGACAGCTACAAATTGGTGGTGGCTCCAGGGCTGAATGTGCTGACGGATGCAGCCGCCAAAAACCTGATGTCTTACGTGAAGAATGGCGGTCATCTTGTTCTCGGGCAGCGATCTGGGATGAAAAATGTCGACAACGGTTTGCAGACGGACCGGCAGCCAGGACCCTTGGTTCCACTGCTTGGCGGACGCGTGGAGCAATACTACGCTCTCATTCATCCTGTCCCAGTCGATGGCAAATTTGGAGCGAACACCAGCCAGCTCTGGGCTGAACTTCTCAGCACCAATGCGCCCGATACGCAGGTGCTGGAAACCTACGGGAAAAGCAATGGCTGGCTCGACGGGCAACCGGCAATTATTACCCGCAAGGTCGGCAAAGGCAGCATCACCTACGTCGGAGCCTGGATGGATGAAGCTGGCATGGCAAAACTGGCCGACTGGATGACGCAAATGAGCGGCGTCACTCCGGCACTGTCGGGCGCTCCGGCTGGCGTCGAAGTCGATCCGCGCTACGGTAAAAATCATACCGTTTATGTCCTGATCAATTGGGCATCCGACCCGCAAACGGTGAATCTGCCCGCTGCAATGCAAAACGTACTCGACGGTGGCTCGGTGCAGTCGGTGACATTGCCGCAATATGGAGTGGTCGTACTCTCGGAGGAAAACAAGTGACCCCGCTTCCCCAGCGCATTTTCCACGCTTCACTCGCTTGCCTGTTAGCCTGCGCGACTTTGCTGGCGGCACAGTCGACGCCATCGCCCGCAACCGCTGCCCCCGCACCAATTTTGCTTTGGCCGAACGGCGCGCCGGGAGCTGTCGGGGATACTGCGCTCGATAAGCCGATACTCACGCCCTATCTGCCTGCGCAAAATCCCACGCACACAGCCATCGTGGTCTGTCCGGGCGGCGGCTATGCGATGCTCGCGATCGATAATGAAGGCACTCAGATTGCCCACTGGCTCAACGCCCGTGGCGTGGCAGCCTTCGTACTGACTTATCGCTACGGCCCGCGCTACCATTACCCGATCCCGCTGCTCGATGCACAGCGCGCCATTCGCTACGTGCGCACGCACGCCAGCGAAGACTCAATCGATCCCAACCAAATCGGCATCATGGGATTCTCTGCCGGTGGACACCTCGCCTCGACAGCAGGCACGCATTTCGACAATGGCAATCCGGACGCGATGGATCCGATCGAGCACGCCAGCAGTCGTCCGGATTTTATGGTGCTCGCTTATCCGGTGATCAGCATGGAACCAGGCATCACCCACAATGGTTCCCTGCATCATCTGCTGGGAGAAGAGCCGAATCCGATGCTCGAAAACGAGCTCTCCAATGAAACTCAGGTCACGCCGCAAACTCCACCGACGTTCCTCTTCAGCACCACCAATGACGAGACGGTCCCGGTCATGAACAGTGTATTGTTTTACGAGGCATTGCTGCGGAGCGGAGTTGCCGCCGAACTTCATATCTTCGAACGGGGCCATCACGGGTCCGGCCTGGCACAGGACAATCCGCAGCTGCGCATGTGGCCCATCCTGCTGCAGAACTGGCTGCACCTGCATGGCTGGATGGCATCCGGTGCCGAATAGAGAAGCTGAGAATCGATAGCAGCATGAGCCGCAAGGGCTATCCGTGGAATAACGCGGTCTGCGAGTCGTTGATCGCTTCGCGCTTTCCCTGGGCAAATTACAAAAGCGTGGCTGACCTCGGCGCCGCCCAAGGCGACTTGATCGTTCAGGTAGCCCTCAGAAATCCTCATCTTTCTGCCGTTGGATTCGACCTGGCCGAGGTTGCACCCATCTTCGAGGAGTATGTCGAAGACCATGGCCTGTCTTCCCGGGTGCGATTCCAGGCCGGCAATTTCTTCCGTGATCCTTTGCCCAAGACGGAGGTCATTATGATGGGGCACATCCTCCACGACTGGAGCATGGAGGAAAAGCGGCTTCTGATTCGCAAAGCCTGGGAAGCTCTCCCCAGCGGAGGCGCTCTGATCGTCTGCGACGCGATGATTGACGGTGACCGATCGAAAAATCCGTTTGGCTTGCTGATGAGCCTGAATATGCTCATTGAAACTCCGGGAGGCTTCGACTACACCGGAGCGGACTGTATCAGTTGGTTGAAGGAAGCCGGCTTCAGCCAGGCCCGTGTTGAACATTTATCGGGGTTGGATTCCATGGCGGTGGGGATCAAGTAGCAGAGCTGCCGCGGCTTGGTTCGCAGAGTGGCGGCCTTCTCCAGTGATAGAAGCGGTCCGCTGCGTCGCAAAAGCGTCAGAACACGGAAAAATACGTGCATGATCATCGAAATGTAAGAGTGAAGCGGCAGGCGTTCTGCTGGAGCGGGAGACGGGGATCGAACCCGCAACCAACGGCTTGGGAAGCCGCTACTCTACCATTGAGCTACTCCCGCCCGCCTGCTCAGTCTATCAAACGAGCGTCAATTCGGCGGCTTCCTCAAACTCAAACTCCGACCCCGGCAGATTCCAGCGTTGGACCTTCGCCGCTTGCACCATCTCCCCCACCATCCGAAGCACCGCAGGCGCAGCGCCGCGAACCGCATCGCTTAGCCGCTCCTCCATTTTGAACGACTCTCCGCCTACCGTGACGAGATACGCAATCCTTGGAACGCGACCATATAGTTCCCGTGACATCCAGAGCAGGCTTTCAGGACTCATGTGGTGGGTCATAATCCTTGCGGGCTTGGTTGTGGCTTCGACCGGATGAACCGATACCTGTCCGGGTTCTGCGGTCGCCGAGCAATCCACGAAGATTACCGTGTCAGCGGTGCTGATAGGCTCCGCCATCTCTGGCGTGAACTGGCGCGAGGCCATCACTTCCAGTTGAGAATTATCAAACTGTTCCTGCGCCTTCGATGCCACCCAGCCGCCGAAGCCATCATCCCCCCGAAGAGGGTTGCCGCACGCCAAAAGCAAAGCGGAATTCATCTGTTACGTCTCCTCTCATCCAGATGGTTTCCATCCGGGTCCACTAGTTCCACCACCAATGGCATTTGGCCATACGCGTGGGTGGAACAACTTAAACATGGGTCGAAGGTGCGAATCACTGCCTCTACCCTATTCAGCATTCCGTCGGTCAGGCGATTCCCGTCGACATAGTGCTGGGCCACCTGCAAAATACCGCGATTCATTGCATGATTGTTTTGCCCGGTTGCGATCACCAGGTTGGCCCACCGCATCTGACCGTTCTCATCCACCTTGTAGTGGTGCATCAGGGTCCCGCGAGGAGCCTCGGCGATACCCGCGCCTTCCAGGCAGTTGACGCCGGCCGTAGCGCGCACGTGGGTATCGAGAATGTCAGGTTCGGCCAGAATGCGTTCGATGGCTTCAATACCGTGCAGAATCTCAATCAGCCGCGCGTAGTGGTAATGGAACGAGCTCAGGACAGGCCCTTCCGCCAACGCTTTGAACTCCCGCAACTCAGCATCCGCTCGCGGTGTGCCGGTATGGCTGACCAGATTCAGCCGCGCCAGCGGTCCGACGCGATAGCATCCATCCGGATATCCCATCTTGCGGTAATACGGAAACTTCATGAAGGTGAAAGGCTCCACCGCCTCGCCGAATTCCTGATCGAACCCAGCCGCGTCGATTCCATCGACAACGACGTCC
Source organism: Acidobacteriota bacterium (assembly GCA_021793595.1). Next base: position 18,842 of record JAJYSL010000020.1, on the reverse strand, counting down.
CCCGTGGTGTCAATTAACCGCAAGGCACCGTCGGTGAATTCCAGACCATCGTCCGGCGTGACCATACCGAGAAACAGACTGGGGAAGTTGGCGAAGACAGCCGCTTCTTCCTGAAAGCGATCGGCAATCTGTTTGTATGCATCCATGGCCAGCATGATGCTGACGCAGGCGTCCGGGATCGTTGCCAGAATCTCGTCGCGCCTGGGGATTGTCAGCGGTTCCGTCACACCTCCGGGGACAACCCATCCGGGGTGAATACGTTTCTTGCCGAGAATTTCGATAATCTGCTGACCAAACCGCCGAAGTTGCACACCTGCGCGTCCGACCTCTGGCATCGACTTTACGACGCCGAAAATATTGCGCGCCGCCTTGTCGGAATCCATACCTAGCAGGAGGTCCGGTGAAGACAGATAGAAAAAGCTGAGCGCATGCGATTGAATCATCTGCGCCAGGTTCAGAAGCCCGCGCAGCTTTGCCGCCGTGGGAGGAATCACCACTGCCTGGATCGCTTCGCATGCCTTGGCCGAGGCGATGAGATGGCTCACCGGGCAGATGCCGCAGATACGTGCCATGATCGACGGCATTTCGTAGAAGGGACGCCCCTCACAGAACTTTTCGAATCCGCGCACCTGCGTCACATGAAAGTATGCCTCTTCCACTCCGCCGGCGCCGTTGGTCTTCAGCGTGATCTTGGCGTGGCCTTCCAGTCGGGTTACCGGGTCGATCACAATGGTTCGCGACATCGTCATTCTCTTCTCAGGCTCCAAACCGGGTCAGGCTCGCCACATCCGGCATTCTGTTCACCATCAGTTCCGTCAGCACGGTATGGAAGGTGGCCGCCGAAGGCGGGCATCCGGGCAGGAATAGATCGATGTGGACAAACTCGTGCACCGGCCGCACTTTATCGAGCAGCTTAGGAACAACAACGGATGGCGTTTGTTGCTGCACGTCCGCGTTGTCAAAATACGCGCGACGCAACACCGCATCCGGGTTAAAGGCATTCCGCATGGCGGGAACATTCCCTGTGACAGCGCAGTCTCCCATCGCCACCAGGATGCGGGTGCGCTCGCGAATCAGAAGAATCTTCTCGATGTCGTCGAGGCTGCTGACCGCACCTTCGACCAGCGTGATATCAACCTCTTCCGGAAAGGTTTTGGTATCGACCAGAGGGCTGTAAACCAGGTCAAACTCGCTGCTCAGCTCGATCAACTTCTCGTCCATGTCCAGAAAAGACATGTGACAACCTGAACAACCATCCAGCCATGCCGTAGCCAATCTCAGTTTGGTCATTGTCCTTCTCGCATCAGGTTCAGGTACGGTAAAAACTCCGGGTGCTTGGGATGAGGAACCCCCACCTTGCTCTTGTCGAACAGCGCGCCTGTGGGACACACCTGCACGCACTTTCCACACTTGGTGCAGGTCGAAGAGAAGCCCCAAGGGTCGTCCAGATCGGTAATGACTCGGCAATCAATTCCCCGCCCGGTTATGTCCCAAACATGCGCGCCCTCAATCTCCGCGCAGACTCGCACGCAACGCGTGCACAGGATGCAGCGGTTGTGATCGGCGACGAACCGCTCATGCGACAAATCTACCGGCAATTTTGGATTGCGATACGGCAGGCGCACATGGGTCAATCCCTGAGACTGAGCGATCGACTGCAACTCGCAATTTCCGTTGGCCACGCAGACCGCGCACACGTGATTTCTTTCCGCGAACAACAATTCCAGAATGGTGCGGCGATAATGCAGCAGCCGCTCGGATTTGGTCGTGACCTCCATGCCTTCTTCCACTTTCAGCACGCAGGCGGGAAACAATTTTGGAGAACCTTTGATTTCCACCAGGCACAGCCGGCAGGCCCCCACTTCAGTCAGCCCCTCCAGATGGCAGAGCGTGGGAATAAAGATGTTGTTCTCACGAGCAACATCGAGCACTGTCTGGTCCTGACGGGCACTGACGTCCACGCCGTCGATAATCAGCGTTTTGACATCGACCGCGGCGCTCATGGTTCTACCTCTGCCAGTTTCGCTGTCCGCTTCGGCGACTTCGCATCATCTGTGCTGCAAGCACACACGCCTGCCGGGCAGCGATGATTGTCGATGTGCTCTATATATTCGTCGCGAAAATAGCGCAGCGTGCTCAACACCGGATTCGGTGCGGTCTGGCCCAATCCGCAGAGGCTGGTGTTCTTCACCACATCGCACAAGTCAATCAGCAGGTCCAGATCCTGATGCGTGGCTTCGCCATTGCAAATCTTGGTCAAAAGTTCATACATCTGGGCCGTGCCCGCGCGACACGGAATACACTTGCCACAGGACTCCGTCATGCAGAACTCGACAAAGAAGCGCGCCACATTCACCATGCAGGAGGTGTCGTCCATGACGATCATGCCGCCCGATCCCATCATGGATCCGGCGCCGATCAGTGCGTCATAGCTGATGTTCAGGTCGAGGTTTTCTTCCGGCAGGCATCCACCCGATGGGCCGCCGGTTTGCACTGCCTTGAACTTGTGTCCGTCCGGAACACCTCCGCCAATCGAGAAAATAATTTCGCGCAGCGACATGCCCATGGGAATCTCAACCAGGCCGGTGTTCGTGATCTTGCCGGTCAGCGCGAAGACCTTTGTCCCCTTGCTGCGCTCCGTGCCCATGCCGGCGAACCATTCCGCACCATTGCGAAGGATGGGCGCAACGTTGGCAAATGTTTCGACGTTGTTAATCAATGTGGGGCAGTTCCACAAACCGGAGACGGCAGGATACGGCGGCCTGGGACGCGGTGTGCCGCGTTTGCCTTCAATTGAGGCAATCAGCGCCGTCTCTTCCCCACAGACAAACGCTCCCGCACCGAGCCGAACCTCAATATCAAAGTGGAATGGAGTTCCACAGATGTTGCTGCCCAGAAATCCTTGCCGCCGCGCCTCGCGCAGCGATGCCGTAAATCGGCTCACCGCCAGCGGATACTCGGCACGCACATAAATGTAACCTTTGCTCGCACCCACGGCGTAGGCGGCGATCGACATCCCTTCGATGACGCGCTGCGGATCACCTTCCAGGACGCTCCGATCCATGAATGCTCCCGGATCGCCTTCGTCGCCGTTGCAGATGACATATTTCGGCGAGCCAATGGCCTTGGCCACAGTGCCCCACTTCAGGCCCGTAGGATATCCACCGCCACCACGGCCGCGCAGGCCGCTCTTCGCAACCTGATCGATGACGCCCTGCGGATCCATCTCCGTCAGCACCTTGAGTAGCGCCACATAGCCGCCACGACCAATGTATTCGTCGATCTTCTCGGGATCGATCTGGCCGCAGTTCTCCAGCACCACATGTCGCTGCCCTTTGAAATAGTCGTCCAGCTGGATATGCAGGCGTTCGACCGGCTTATCTCCGAGGCTCTGGATCACTTCCTTCGCATCCGACTCGTGCAGATGACCGTACAGTGTTCTGGACGGCTCCAACAACGCCAGCGGGCCCGAGGCGCATAGTCCCTGACAGCCCGTACTGCGCACGTGGCACCGTTTTCCAGAAAGCTCTGCTTCCTTCGCTAGCGCATCCTTGAACTGGTCGCTATGCTGGGCCAGGCAAGCGGCGCCCATGCACACGTTCACTTCGTAATCGTACTTTTCGTGCTCCAAACGCACGCCTTCGGCGATCTGCTGCAGTTCTTCGCTAGTCATGAGCCGTCCACCCCTTGAACTGCTCGAGGATCCGTGGCATCTGGATCTGCCCTACCTGTTCGCCATCCATCAATGCGACTGGGGCAAGACTGCACGCGCCGACGCATCGCACCGTCATCAGCGAGATGTTGCCGTCCGGCGTCGTCTCTCCAACTTTGATGTGCAGATGTTTTTCGGTCTGGGCCAGCACTTTATCCGCGCCTTTGATGTAGCAGGCAGTTCCGGTGCAGATGGTGCAGGTGTGGCGCCCCGGGGGCTTCATGCTGAAGTAGTGGTAGAACGTGACGACACCGTAGGCCTGACTCAAAGGAACCCGCAGCGACTGGGCCACAAATCGTATGGACTCCTTATCGAGAAATCCAAAGGAGGACTGAACGGTATGCAGCGTCTCAATCAGGGCATTGCGTGAATAGCCGTGGCGGCGCATTGTACCGTTCACGATTCGCCAGCGCTTATCTTCCGACGGCAGCGCAGGTGCTTGATAGACAGGCATGTCTCCTCCTGCTGTACTCCCCCCGGTTGAATGCGGCGTGGCTGCTGGCCCTGTGGCTCTGCGGGAACCATCTCTCGCTGAGACAGATTGAATGCGAACACTCCTGAGGGACTTCGCTTATTGTTTACAGGAGAAACAGCCTGCCGGTATGTGAGCGCCGTCACAGTTTGGAAAATTGAATTGTGCGCGAGCCGCGAGACAGCAAAGGCGGGCATTCAATGCCCGCCTTGGTGTAAAACGCGCCATTAGCGCCGCAAAATTTTGCCGCTTGCGGTCTGTGGACTACTACTTCGACGTTGCTGGATACGAGGGCGGCGTCTCGCCAGCCTCGTGATTCGGTGTATCCATCAAGGTGAACTCAAGCGTGTTCGCCTTCGACAGCTGGCTCCAGTCAATCCACCAGTTGCGGATTGGGGAGCCATCGAGAGAAATCGTCTGGACGTACTTCTTCTCCGGTGCACCGGCAGCGACAATCTCCAGCGGATGATTGCCCAGCAGCAGCTTCACCTTAGGGAAGACAGGACTGTTCGTCGTCACGCCGCCGACACCGGGAATTTCCGGATAGAAACCGAGGTCGGCAAACACCACCCAGGACGAAGTTGCGCCCAGGTCGTCATTACCCGGCTCTCCGCCTGGAGTGTCCCTGAACAGGTCACCAAGCGTTTTGCGCACCACTTCCTGCGTGCGCCACGGAAATCCAGCCCAGTTGTAAATCCATGGATCCCCGAAGCTGGGCTCGTTTCCGATGAAAAAATACGGCTCATCGAGATGATCGAACGCCCCATATTGGCTGAAATAACTGTCTAACCGTTCTCTCGCCGTTTCCGGCCCCCCGATGGCCGTAATCACGGACTTCAGATCGTATGGAATCATCCATGTGTATTGAGCGGAGTTGCCTTCGATAAATCCAGTGCTCCTGCCCGGCGTAAAGTCGGGGAGAAATTTCCCGCTTGCGTCGCGTGCGCGAATGTACTTCGTTCCTGGGTCGAAGATATTTCGCCAGTACGCGGAACGCTTCAGAAACTCCTGCTCGGTTTTGGCGTCGCCCATGGCCTTGGCAAATTGCGCGATCGCGAAGTCGGCATTCGTGTCTTCAAGTGTTACCGACGCTGCGCCACGAATCGCATTCGACTCGGGAATATATCCCTTGCTCATGTAATCGGCCAATCCGGGACGTTCCGGATAGAGCCGAACATGCGCTTTTGGATCGGTCGCGCCATGCAGCATGGCCGTCAACGCTGCCTTGGTGTCGAAGTCGTGTCCGCCGAAAGCATAGATGCTGGCGAGGATTGGGTCCGAGGGATCGCCAGCCATTACGCCGCTCTCGTCATTCGCGACTGGCCAGATGGGCAGGCCTCCGCCTTGTTGCGCGTCCACGACTAAAGACTCCGCAATGTCGCTGCCAACCTTCGGCAACAACATGGTGATCATCTGGACCTGGCTGCGATAAATGTCCCATCCGGAGTAGTTCGCGTACTGTATCCATCCTTGGGCAGTGTGTACTTTGCCGTCAAACCCCATGTACTCGCCGTTCACATCGCTATTGGTCGAGGGATGCAGCATCGCATGATAGAGCGCGGTATAGAAAACGGTACGCTCCGCTGCCGTGCCGCCACCTACCTGGGCATGACTCAGCACCGCATTCCACGCACTACGCGCATCCTGCCTCACCTTTTGCAGGTCCCATCCGGGAATCTCGCGATCCAGATTCAGTTCAGCGTTCGCAACGCTGACGTAGGAAATGCCCACCTTCAGATGGATTGTTGTCGTGTTCGGATTGAAGCTGAGATATGCGCCCGTGCGAGACCCGCTGCCGGAGGTACTTCCCGGGTTCACATGCATCTCGTTGAACGTTCCCGCGGTAGCCGGATTGGTATCCGTCTGTAACGCAAAATACACTTTGTATCGGTTCGCCGTGCCGCAAAAACTTCCGCTTGAAACCCATCCGGTCACCTTGGCTCCAGCGAGATCGATGTGCGCGTCGTCTACCTTCGTCAGGTTCCGGCTCAGGTCGATCAGAACCGTGTGGTGGCTGCTTCCCGAAGGATAGGTAAACTGCGCGATGCCGGAACGAACGGCGGCGGCAATCTCGACGCCGATTCCAGAATCCAGACGGACCGAGTAATATCCGGGCTGCGCCACCTCCTGCTGGTGGCTGTAGCCGGCACGATACGGCGTCGACAGCACCGGTGGCGGATATTCCGGTGTCCCCAGGATGGGAAGGATCGGCACGTCGCCATAGACGCCGCAACCCGGCCCGCTTAGGTGCGTAAGACTAAATCCGCGCGTGACCGGTTCCCCATAGTCGTAGAACTGGCCGCTCACTGGGTCCGGACTCCAATAGAGCATTCCAAAGGGGACAGTCGCTCCCGGCACCGTATTGCCGTGATCATGCTGGGAGCTGATTCCCGTACCAATCATTGGATTTACCTGGGAGACTGGGGTTTGGGATTGTTGGGCGAATATGAAGGTAGGCAGCAGAAAGCATGCAAGTAAGGGCGATTTCATTTGAGCCTCATTCCAAAAGAGAGTTCATCGCGCACCGACCAGTGTTGCACAACTCCACACCGTCTGTCGGTGAAGCCGCCTTCTCTGTAAATCAGGCAGAGCTTGTCGCTCTAGCCTATGGCGACGCAAGCCGCAGCAATGTCGCCAATACGCTCTCCTAGGGCAGCGGGCACGATCCTGCACGCCTGAGCCGCTACAGGCAGCGCTTCCCTCTTCATGGCGGCGCGCGCGGGCTCCAGAAGGCTCTCGCCAATACGCATGCCGATCCCGCCAATCACTATCAATTCCGGATTCAGCAGATCCACGAGAATGGCCAGAGCTTCTCCCAACCGAGTTCCAGTACTGCAGACAATCTGCCGGGCCAGTCCATCCCCTTGTCGCGCAGCATCGGCCACATCTTTCGCGGTCAGGATTCTGTTCGTCGCCATTTGACCCTCCAGAGACGTTATCTCGCCCTTTTCCATCGCAGCCAAAACTCGTTCCGTGGCAACCTGCGCCATTCCACCGCCGCTTGCCCATCCCTCCACCGATCCAGCTTTGTTATAGCCAACGGGTCCCGAGGCAGTGAGCCGCACGTGACCGATCTCGCCGGCCATGTCAGATGAGCCGTGATACAGCTGTCCACCGATGATGATCCCAGCACCCAAACCGGTTCCCATGGTGAGAAAAATCATATTTTGTACGCCCAGCCCGGCTCCGAATCGATGCTCGGCGACCGCTCCGGCATTGGCATCGTTTTCCAAACGGCAATCGACCTCGAACTCGTTTTTCAAGACGTCGACGATCGGAACGTCAATCCATGTGGGCAAGTTTGGAGGCGATTGGATCACTCCACGTTTCCGGTCGAGCGGTCCACCGCAACTGATTCCGATCGCTTCGATTTGCTCGGGGCGAAGCTTATGCGTCTCCATCATTTGATGAATGGTCTGACGAATCAATGCGAGTGCGTGGTCTGGCCCGTGTTCCGGCAACGTCGCGAACGCGATTCGGTCCAAAATTGCCGGCAGTTCGGAGAAGAGGATGACGGCGGTCTTAGTGCCGCCAATGTCCACACCGACCCATACTTTACTCCCCATTTTGACGCGACTCTTTTCTTCGCTCATAGAGCCCCTTTACACGATCGAATCGATCCGAATTCATGGGCAAAAAAATCCCAGGAAAGGCCGCATTTCCTGGCCGTTTCAAGATCCTTCCAACCGGCTCACCCGCGCTCAACAGCGCCGAAAACAATGGAATGCGCGCCGGAGATGTCAACCTCGAGACTGCAAATGCTCTTCCACCATCTCGCAAATCGTGTGGAACAAGAATTGGTGACCTTCTTGGATCCTCGCCGTCACTTGGCTGGCGACCAGCAGTTCGATATCGGCAAGCCCGGCGCATGTCCCGCCATCTCTGCCGAGAAACGCAATCGTCTTGATTTTCAAATCCCTGGCAACCACCAGGGCGCGGCGGATATTGGGGCTTCGGCCGCTGGTGGTAAATACAATCAAGATGTCGCCGGGCTTTCCGAACGCCTTTACCTGTCGCGAAAAGATCTCGCTAAATTCGTAGTCATTCCCGATCGCCGTCAGATCGCCACCCTGCGCCGCCAGCGAAATTGCCGGATAGGGACGACGATCCTGATTGAATCGGCAAACAAATTCCGTGGTGAGATGCGACGCGTCTGCGGCGCTGCCACCATTGCCGCACGCCAACAGTTTGTTTCCAGAGAGCAGCGCATCGGCGATGACGCCGGCCGCGCCGACGATCTTTGTCTCCAGAGATGCGACTTGTTCCAGCGTCGCTTTCGCATCCCGCAGGTTCGTTGCGATCACTTGGTTCATGCGTATTTCCTGATTTTCTCTGTCGCGCTGTCTTCGGAGTTTGCGGGCTGACCCATCTGGAAATAGGTCGTCACGTAATCAGCGACGGCCGCTTCAAGAGAGGTGAAGGGCGCAGCGTACCCGGCCTGTCGCATTTTCTCCATCGGAGCCTGGGTAAAGTATTGGTACTTGCCTTGCAGGATCTCGGGCATTTCGATGAAGTCAATTTGCGGTGGCATCTTCATCGCGGCAAACACCGCCATCGCCAAATCTTTCCAGCTTCTTGCCTGTCCTGTCCCGCAGTTGAACAGGCCGCCATTGTCGCGACGCTCGAGAAAATGCAGGGTCATTGCGACCGCATCTTTGACATAGATGAAATCGCGTTTCTGTTCGCCGTCAGCATAATCCGGTCTATAGGATTTGAATAACTCGACCCTTCCGGTCTTTTGAATCTGTTCGTAGGATTTCGCGACCATGGACCGCATATCGGCCTTGTGGTCTTCGTACGGACCAAAGACATTAAAGTATTTCAACCCGACAATTCGATCGAACAGCTTGTGCTTTCGCGCCCACAGATCAAACATGTGCTTGGAATATCCATACATGTTCAGCGGTCGCAACGTGGGAAGCTGCGTCACGTCATCGCTGTAGCCATGGGCGCCGTCGCCATAGGTCGCCGCGCTTGAAGCATAGATGAAGCGAGTATTTTCCCGCAGGCAATAGTCGCACAAAGCGCGAGTGTAGTGGTAGTTATTCTGCAGCAGGAAATCCGCATTGCGTTCCGTCGTCGAACTGCAGGCTCCCAGGTGAATCAGAGCTTCCAATTCAGCGGATTTTCCCTTCTCCACACTGGTCAAAAATTCGCCTGAATCTACTATGTCTTCGAAATCGAGCCCGATTAAATTGCGCCATTTTTCGTCGTGGCCCAGGTTGTCGACCAGCAGAAGATTATGGTATCCCCGGGCATTCAATTCCGCGACCACGTTGCGGCCAATAAATCCTGCTGCACCGGTCACTACGATCGGTTTCTTCATGCCGTCTCATCCTTTGCGTGGACCTGCAAAATACGCTGGATCGTGTTGGTCGTCGAGCGCCCTTCCACCATATCCGCCAGAACGACTGTCCCGCCGTTGGCTTCCACCACTTCGCGGCCACTGACGTAATGTGCCCAGTCGCTTCCCTTCACCAGCACCTGCGGCAGGATTTTCGCAATGATGTCCTTGGGCTCTTTATCTCCAAACAGCACAACATAATCCACAGCTCGCAAAGACCCCAGGACGAAGGCGCGGTCCTGTTCGGAATTGATCGGTCGGTCGTCGCCCTTGTTAGATCGAACCGACGCATCTGTATTCAAACCAACCACCAAAGCATCCCCCTGGTTCCGGGCAAACGTCAGGTACGTCACGTGGCCGCGGTGCAGGATGTCAAAGCACCCATTCGTAAACACCAGCTTTTTTCCCTGTGCCACCAGCTTATCCCGCTCGGCCCGCATTTCCTCAACGGTAATCACCTTCGGGTCGTCAATTTTCATTTTGCTCCTTTGCCCGCAGGCTCCTTTTCTTCTCGGTGGCGCTACACTAACTGCAACACCTTTAACATTGCCGGGAGCTGGCTAAAATCGGGGACAATCAAATTGGCTCCAGCCTTGATCAGTCGCGAACGCTTCCCAATGTTCCATCCAAACCTGCGCACCTCATCGCTGGCAACGCCGATCGACACCCCCCCACTTTTTCGCGTCTCTCTCATTTCCACTGGGCCATCCCCGAAGGTCGCAAACTGGCGTCCAGAAAGATCGTTTTCAAGAATGATCCGATCCACTACTAACTTCTTCGCCTCAACTCTAATATCCCCGACCGCCCCGAAAATTCGGCCTTCAAACAGATCCGCATATCCCATCGCCTGCGCTTCCGCGACGACATCGGCCTGGTCGGTCCCGCTGGCCAGATAGAGTTTGATTCCGCGACGATGCAGTTCCTGCAACAAGGCCATGGCATTCTTAATCTGAAAATCCTCCGGCGAAAGCTCACCCGATTTCAATTTCGACGTGCGTGTTTCGATCATCGTGAGAAGCTGCTGGTTGAAAATGTGCTTGTACCCATGTTCATCCAGAATTTCGTTTTCAGATACAAACCCTGACTGCCGCACCAGGTCCACCAGCCCTTTCATCTGCACCAGGGTTTGGATGCCTGTAGTTCGATCGATGAAGGCGCAGACCTCTTCTGCGATCCTGCTGGTCCGAGCAGGATCAATGCTTTCATATTCCGGCCCCAGAATCGCCTGCACCATCATCGGCTGCATGATTTTCTCCCAGCCTTCCCGCAGCGTGGAGAGCGTGCCGTCATGGTCAAAGATGCAATGCTGAATCTGCAGATCGGTGGGCAGTTCGCCAATCACTTCGATCTCAGTTCCCTCAAGAAAACGGGCTCGATTCGGTGCGTCCGCCAGCTCTGGCTCAAAAATGTAATCCGGCTCAGGACCGACCGCGAGAATTTCTGCCTGCAACGCGGTGCCGGTAGTCCGGAGTTTTCTCACCGTGATTGAGGCTGCCAGGTTCGCCAGCTTTGCTGCAATCCACGGATCCTGCCCGCTGCCCAAAGCCGCTGCCAATGCCGCCACAACGGTGTCGCCTGCGCCGACGGGATCTGTCTTCTCCAGAACCTGAATTCCGGGGATCTCATGCACTGTTTTGTGATCGGCGACCAGAATGCCATGCTCTCCGCGGGTCAGGAAGGTTGGCTGTCCCGTTCGCTGCGTGATACGCCAGGCAAAGCTCTTTGCCCTCTCGGTGGCAACGGAACCATCGATCAGCTCCTGCAGAAAACGGGCCGCTTCCGCAACATTCAGTTTCAGCACAGCACCGCGGTACAGGTCCGGGCTATGACGTGCGTCCACCAGAAAAAGCGTTTTCGGATACCGCCCGATCACCTGATTGATGCGTTCAATCACAGGAAAACTGTTGACCCCGCGTGGAATCTGCTGGTTTAAAACAACGACATCGTTTTCGTCCGCAGCCAAATCAAGGGCGGCGATCAACGCGTCCACTGTCCTCTTCGACAGCAGATTGAAGGCGCCAAAATCAAACCGGTTCTCTTCCTGGTCGCCGTTCCACGGTTTGGCATACACCATCGTCTGCCAATGCGGATCTTCTATCATGTGATCGCGAATTGCCGGGCCGCATGCACGCAGCAGGCGCAATAACTCAGCGCCGAAAAGGTCTGTACCCACCACGCCGATCACCTGGACCTGTCCGACGCCAAGGGCTACCAGGTTGGCGACTACATTTCCCGCACCGCCAAGTGAGTATGTCTGAGTGCGCACTCGTCGTACCGGCAATCCAGTTTCAAGAGACAGTTCCGGCTTGGCCGAGTCGAGTTGCCAATATGCATCCAGGCAAAAGTCCCCCAAAACCGCTGCATGAAGACGCGACAGCGGGGCAAGAGCCAGCTCAAGCCAGGACGATTCTTTTACTGCGTCGATGACCTCACTCATTTTGCCCGCACCGTCTACGACGAGCCGACGAGTACATGGTAGGCTCGATCTGCAAAATTCAATTCCGGGTTTGGCAGTGTTTTATCCTTCCACCCTCGCCAGGACACTGGCATCCTCGATCGATTCCATGAAGACGAAAGCACGCAAACTCTGACCCAGTCACTAAAATCCTGCTTGGGGCATGAACTGGCAATCTCGCATGCACCCAGTGTCTTTACCCCAGGGACACCAAACAACTTCGTTTTCCTGTAAAATCGAAGCGTTTTTATCCAAGGAATTCACAGAAGTCACCTATTTTGAGTAGCACAGGAGATTTCTTGTCCCGAATTAACAGGATACTTCAAGACAGCGAGCCGAAACAATGGTGGCGTCATGCTGAACCTACTCTGGTAGTTTTTGCTTGTCAATAGCTTTCGAAACGTTATGATTAAAGCTTAAGAGAAATCTTGAAACTGCTAAGGAATGATGGGCACAACAGGGCCTTCCATTTACTATGGATTGAGAAAGCCCGAAAGATCGTCCCCGTAAAATGAGCATGATAATCGAAGCGCTAGAGGCTGCAAGCGAAGGCTGTGAATATCCATCCCGGCCTGCGGCAGGACTCACATCTAAGCACATAAGCGGAAGGCGAGTGTGATGGCCAAGCAAACCTCTTACACAATGCGCGATGTTGCTCGTCTGGCCGGAGTCTCCATCTCAACAGTATCGGCCGTGGTCAATAACAAGGGCATCGTCGGCCCTGAGTTAACCGCTGTGGTGCAAAAAGCAATCGCCGCCATGAATTTTTCTCCTCATGCGGGAGCTCGCGGCCTGCGCACAGGGCGTACCCACATGCTGGGGCTGGTTGTCCAGGACATCACCAATCCATTTTTTGTGGAGGCCCTGCGCGGCGTTGAGGATCAAGCCATCGAGCACGGGTACGAGGTGCTGGTGTGTAACTCCAATGACCGATCCGACCTGGAACTCCGCCACCTCGACGCGCTGCACACCAAGCGTGTGGACGGAATTCTTTTAGCGCCCACCGATTCCTACGCCGTGCGCGAAACTCTGGTCCGTGACCGCGCTCCTGTCGTCTTCATTGACTGCATTCCCATGAAGGCGAAGGTGAATTGCGTTGTCACGGACAATTTTGACGCTTGTTACAACGGAGTCCGATACCTCATCGGATTAGGCCATGAAAAAATTGCCGTGATTTGCGGCCGCTTGACCCACTCGACCAGCATCGATCGGGTGGAGGGCTGCCGCAAGGCGATGCAGGAGTCGAACCTTCTGATCCGCGAAGAACATCTGCGTCAGGGAGATTCTCACATCGAGAGTGGATATCGTATTGGCCACAGCCTGCTGCAATCCTCCAATCCACCGACCGCAATTTTCACCCTGAACAATCGCATGGCTTTGGGAATTCTTCGGGCGCTCACAGAATTGAAAATTCCCTGCCCATCGCGTGTCAGCGTGATGAGTTTTGACGATGCCGACTGGGCGGAGGTGGTGAACCCAAGCCTCACCACCATCGGGCAACCTACGTATGAGATGGGAATGGCGGCGGTAGACTTGCTTTTACGTTCCATTGGACCGGCAGCGGAACAAGCAGAGCTGAAGCCGCAGCAGATTCTCCTCAAGTCGACCTTGCGCGTGCGCGGCTCCACCGGTCCAGTTCCAAGGACATAGTTGCTTCTGCCAAGTTGTTCCTAAACAGAATAGGCTGAATCGAGTGAATCAACCCCAGCAGCCGGAGACGCGGTTCGTGTGTAAGCCAGAGGAACGTCCTGGCCGGATGCGCTGGTTTGTCTGCGCACTCCTTTTTTTTGCGACCACCACCAACTATATGGACCGCCAGGTCCTTGGCATTCTTGCCCCCGTCCTGCAGAAAGATCTGCACTGGACGCAGCAAGGCTACGGCAACATGGTAGCGTGTTTCACGTTTGCCTATGGACTTGCGTATCTACTTTCCGGGCGGATCATCGATCGCCTGGGAACACGCAAGGGATATGGCTTGTTCGTCGGCATCTGGAGCGTGTCTTCCGCAGCGCATGCATTCGTCAGCAGCGCTGCCGGATTTGGCATCGCAAGATTCTTTCTGGGCATCGGAGAGTCGGGAAACTTCCCTGCCGCGTTGAAGGCGGTCGCCGAATGGTTCCCGAAAGAAGAACGCGCGCTGGCCACAGGCATCTTCAATTCCGGTACAAATTTTGCCGCTTTGTTGGCTCCGATCATTATCCCGTTCATTGCGCTCCGATTCGGATGGCGCTACGGATTTATTTTTACCGCCAGCATGAGCATGCTTTGGCTGATCGTCTGGATGCTATTCCCGTACAATCGCCTGCGCCCCGCAGAGTCGCAACTCATCGACCATAGTCTTACACCGGTAGGGTCATCGGAAGCGCGGTCGCTGTGGTCGCTGTTATCCGATCGCGGAACCATCGCCTTTGCAACCTCGAAATTTTTGACGGATCCGGTCTGGTGGTTTTACCTTTTCTGGGGACCGCTGTTTTTGACTAGTCGCTTCCACATCACCATCGCCCAGATGAGTCTTCCCCTGGTTGTCATCTACTTTGCGGCGAGCATCGGCAGTGTCTTCGGGGGCTGGCTCTCCGGGTTCTGGATCAAGCGCGGACGCTCAGTGAACTTCAGTCGGAAGGCCGCGATGACAGTTTTCGCCGTCGCCGTTCTGCCAGTCATGTTTGCCGCCCAGGTTGCGACCCTGTGGATGTCCGTCGCGCTGATCTCTCTCGCGGCCGCCGCGCATCAGGCTTTTTCGTGCAATCTGTTCTCCACACCTTCCGACATGTTCCGTGCGCAATCCGTCGCTACCGTCGTCGGCATCGGCGGGACAGCAGGCGCACTGGGCGGAACGCTGCTTGCCGAGGTGGCTGGATATGTTCTCAAGCGCACTCACCATTACTCCCTGCTGTTTACGGTTTGCGGCTTCATGTATCTCCTGGCGGTCATCGTATTCCAGATCCTGGTTCCTCAACTCAAGCATCAGGACAGCGGCACAGAAAATCCCGCGTGAGGCAGCTACGAATTTCGGACTCAATGAACGCGAAGTCAAACAGTGAGGCGGCAGCCATTTCCGGTTATTGTAGAAGGAAAGCTTTGTGACAGATATGCAAAAAGTATTGAAACTCGATCCGCGCGATAACGTACTTGTGGCGCTTGCTCCGCTTGCAGCCAACCAGCCGGTGACCTACGCAGGTACAACGTATCTTCCTCCTACCGAGGTGCCCGCTAAGTTCAAATTTGTCGAACACGAGATGCCGGTGGGCTCAGAGGTCATCATGTACGGCGTCGTCGTTGGGAAGGTTCGCGAGCCAATTCCCGCCGGCGGCGTGCTGACAACCAGAAATCTGCAGCACGACGCCAGTTCGTATTCGACCACGCGAACACCGCATGCGTGGAATCCCCCCGACGTCACTTCGTGGCGAGATCGTACTTTCCTCGGGTATCATCGCGCGGATGGCCAAGTAGGCACGCGAAATTATTGGCTGGTCATGCCGCTCGTGTTCTGTGAAAACCGCAATGTCGAGTTGCTTCGAGAAGCCCTTGAGGAAGAACTGGGCTATCGCAAGCCCAATGCCTATCGCCGCCAGGTACACGACTTGATCGTTGCTCGTAAGCAGCAGGGCGGCAACAGCACCAGCAGTCCAGCAGTCGATGCCCCCGGCAACCCCATCTTTCCCAACGTCGATGGTGTTCGCTTTCTCTCTCATGAAGGGGGATGCGGCGGTACGCGGCAGGATGCGCGTGCGCTCTGCGGGCTGTTGGCCGGCTACATTCAGCACCCCAACGTCGCCGGTGCAACGGTCCTGAGCCTCGGGTGCCAGAACGCGGAAATATCCATTCTTCTGGAAGAAATTCGCCAACGCGATCCGCAAGCGACGAAGCCTGTTCTTATCTTCGATCAACAGGCGCTGGGCCTTGAAACCAATATGCTGGGTCGAGCCATCGATCAAACGTTCGCCGCGCTGGAGCAAGCGAATACCGCGCATCGCTCTCCCGCTCCGCTGACCAGGCTGACCGTTGGATTGAAGTGCGGTGGCTCGGATGGGTTCTCCGGCATCTCTGCCAATCCCGCTCTCGGCGAGGTTTCCGATATGCTGGCCGCAGTTGGCGGCAAGTCGATCTTGTCCGAGTTTCCTGAGCTTTGCGGTGCCGAACAGGGGCTGATTGATCGCAGTGTCAGCCAGCCGATTGCGGACCGCTTCGTGGAGTTGATGACCACCTACGCAGCGCGGGCCAAGGCTGTCCACTCTGGGTTTGAAATGAATCCGTCGCCGGGAAATATCCGCGATGGGCTGATTACAGATGCCATGAAGTCCGCGGGAGCCGCGCGCAAAGGCGGGACATCGCCCGTCGTAGATGTGCTTGACTATCCCGAGGTGGCGACGAAGCCGGGATTGAGTCTTCTCTGCACCCCCGGCAATGATGTGGAGTGTGTCACCGCGCAGGTCGGCGCCGGCGCGAATATCGTTCTTTTCACCACTGGAATGGGAACTCCAACCGGAAACGCCATCGCGCCTGTGCTGAAAGTGGCGACGAACACACAAATGGCAACACGCATGGCCGATATCATCGACATCGACGCAGGCAGTATCATTACCGGCGATTCGACCATCCAGCAAGTTGCGAACGATATGTTGGAAACGATGATTGACGTTGCCAGCGGCCGCCGGCACACCAAAGCCGAATTGAATGGGCAGTACGACTTCATCCCCTGGAAACGTGGGATTTCACTGTAGCGCTAAATTTTCTTAGCGCTCATCCCGGCTAGCGCAGGAGTGTCGATCGGCGTCGACACTCCTGCGGCAGCGCCTCGATAGAGCGCATCCAGTTCCTCTGTCTTGCGATGGAAGTTAACGCGGCGCGGTTCGGTGGAAGGCGCCGTCGCCAGCCATTCATCTACGATTTCCTTGCCCAGCATTTCGCCCGTGTATCGCATACTTAACACCAGCACGTTGGCGTTGTTGGCCAGCCGGGCGATGCGCGCCGAAAATGCATCCACGCACAGCGCCGCCCGCGCGCCCGGAACTTTATTCGCAATAATGGTCACGCCGGTTCCAGTGGTACAGAACAGCAACCCTTGATCGCATCGCCCGGCAGCCACATGCTCCGCCACTGCGCGGGCTGCATCAACATAGTCCGCTTGTTCTCCGCAGCATTGGCCACAACGAAGCAATTCCACACCCTTCTCTTCGAGATACGCACAAATCGCCGTAGCGAAATGGGATGCGCTGTCACTGCCGACTGCCATCTTCATGGTGGTGTTCCCTTTCAGGTCCATTATCGCAGCGTAAGACGAACCGAAGCACATCAATAAGGGCGAAAGCGGTCTGGCCTGCAGCAAGGGCTGGCTGGTGGTCGCATAATCCGGCGAGAAACGCCAACTGAGCCTGCGCCGTGGTGGCCGCAGCTTCCCGCTCCCCATTGACGTCGATGCGCCGGTCCGGCGTCGGCACAGTCATCGCCTCCATCGCCCCTCCGGCTCGGCCTCAATCTGCGCTCGTCCTGCTGCGGTATTCGCCCAGTGGGTGATGACCTCCCGAAATGCACGATCATTTCCGTCTAGCTGTTAGCCGCGAAGTGGAAGGTTTAACCGCTGGATCCAGGATCGTAATAATTACGTGAAATTCCGCGACGCATGGGGATCGAGAACCCGATACAGACGTTTGTCCGGAATTTCATCGGTTTGCTCTGGATTGCTGTTCGGGAAGTTCTGGCGGAGAGGGGGGGATTCGAACCCCCGATAGCCTTGCGACTATGTCTGATTTCGAGTCAGGTGCATTCAACCGGGCTCTGCCACCTCTCCGTGTATTAACTCTCCTATTTACTTATATTTAGCGAGTGGCGGCGATTGCTCTTGGATGGCTTCAAAGCACTGGTGTCCGCTTTAGTGCCCCTTCTCTTTCCGGATTTCACCAGGCTCTCCACAGCGGAGACCTGATGTTCCGGCGCGAGATGGGAGTATCGCATGACCATCTGGAGCGTCCTGTGCCCGAGCAGCTCTGCCACGGTGCGCAGGTCTACTCCCGCCACTACGAGTCTACTGGCAAAAGTATGGCGGTTGCAATGCCAGGGATACCCCTCGATCTTCGCCTCTTCGAGCGCCGTCGGAAACCAGCCGCGCGAGCCCTGCAATGCTTCCCCGCTCCAGGTGTTTCCAGAGGCGCGCCTTCGCCCCGCATCTTTTCCAAAGCTGCCAGGGCGACCGTGTTCAAGGGAATGGTGCGCGGGTGTCCGTTCTTGGTTTTCGGCAATGAATCTGGCGGCGCTCGAAGCTCACTTGACTCCAGCGCATGCTGTACTGCTCGCCCATTCGCATCCCGGTGTGAATCGAAAGCAGCAAATGAGAAAGAAATTCCGGAAAGCGGCGTCGATCACAGACCGCAGACGGGCCTCTTCCGCATCGGACAAAAATCTCACCCGTCCCGTGCTCTCCGTCTTGCGCCGGATGCCCACCGCCGGGTTGCGGTCGGTCTTCTCATTGTCGATGCCCACCCGAAAGATCAGCGAGAAAGTCGCTTGCCAGCGATTCCGACTGCTCGGAGCCCAGTTCCGTTCGGCTGCCCGCTTTACCAGCCAAGCGACTATGTCATTCTTCTTGATCGAGTCCGCCGGACGAGAACCAAAGACTGGCAAGAGCTGGCCGATGCGTAAACGAAGTTCATAGGTTTGCTTTTCGCTGTTCTCGGCTTGGCTATGCAGCAACGCATCGTCACTCAGCTCCCGGAAGGTCACAGCTTTCGACCGCAACGTCTCCGGCAGTTTTCGATGTTCAAGCTTTTGGGTGTGACGTTTCGCGAGCAGCTTTTCTGCCGTGCCGCGATTGCCAGCCTTCTCACGGCGTTTGTGTCCCTCCTAATCGGTCCAACGAATCCAC
>JAJYSL010000206.1 GCA_021793595.1 Acidobacteriota bacterium | reverse complement strand
ATTCCAACGGCCGCATTCAGCAGTCTGACCGGCACCAGTTATAGTCTCTTGTCTCCGCCAAGCGCGCTGGCGGCTACGCCGAAAGGAACCTTTCTCTACGTGGCATCCAGCGTATCGAGCGGGGTTTTGGTGTATTCAATCGGCGCCAACGGAGCTCTGACCCTGGGCAACGGCGGCAATGCGGTGACCTCGACGCTATTTCCCACATGGATGACCGTGGATCCCAGTGGAAACTGGCTGTTTCTTGTATCGAGCAGCATACCGCAGGTGATGGTGTTTCAAATTAATACTTCGACCGGAATCTTGACGCAGGCCAGTCAGGGGCCGGTAGCGTTGTCCGGTGGCAATCCGACGCAGGTTTACGTGACACCGAACGATCAGTATGTGTATATCGGTCTGAAGACCGGGGGGATGGACGGATTCACCCTCAATACCTCCACCGGAGCCTTGACGAATCAGGTTCATCTAGCTCCGCTCAATTCCGTCGGGGCTGCCGACAACGCGATTGGCGGTGACAACAATTCCGCATATTTAATTGTCGGCGAAACCGTCTCGGGAATTCGCGTCTTGAAGATTGGCAGCGGAGGGGGATTGGCGGAGGTTTCCGGCTCGCCGTTTGCGACCCAGCTCGGTCCCTCTTCGATCCTGGTCGATCCGTCGAATACGTATGTGTATGTGGCCAACAGTGGGGCGAATGTCATCACCGGCTATACGCTGGGGACAGACGGCACGCTTACGCCGCTGAGCAGTTCTCCGTTTACGACTGGCTCCGGACCCAATGCGCTGTCGCTCGATTCCACGGGAAAGTATGTGTTCGCAACTTCGAGTGGGGGTTCCCCGGACCTACAGGTGTTCAGCTTCGACGCAACGACAGGCGGCAAACTGGACTCCGTCGTTTCGACTGCGACTGGAACGGATCCCGCGGGTGCTGTTTCTCTTGCTGTTGTGCCGTAACGTCGATTTGCACCAGGTTGCAAAGTTTTCCGCACCGTGGCGCGTAAACTGAAATCTCTTGTTGTTTGGATGCTATGTCTGATTTGTCCCTGCCAACTGCGATCCCGAGGCCAACGCGCCCATGGAGGGTGTCATATCTGGCTGGATTGCTTTCTGCCGCTCTGATATTTCTTGCTGGTTGTAGCCATTTCCGACCGGGTTCCTCGGCGCAGTATGTCTACGTCACGGTGAAGCAGATGTATCTGCGTGATCGCGTCGCGGTCGTTGCCAATCGGGTGGCGGAAGTAAAAAACGGTGAGCGCCTGCGTGTTCTGGAAACCATTCCACGATTTATGCGGGTGAAAACGCCGCAGGGTGCGGTGGGCTGGGTGGAAGATCACGCCGTTATCGATCAAAGCGAATTCGACGATTTTCAGAACCTGGCCAGGAGCCATGCCAGTCAGAAGCCAATTGCCACAGCCACGCTCTA
Source organism: Acidobacteriota bacterium (assembly GCA_021793595.1). The sequence goes on along the minus strand of JAJYSL010000206.1, from coordinate 6,181 downwards.
CAACGAGCTGTATATGCATCTGGCGCCGGGGCGCGATACGCAGCACTTCTACCTGCTTCCGGCGAATACCAAAGTGTCCCTGCTGGAACGCGCCTCGACTCCCAGGTATGTGGCTCGCAACGTGCTGGGCCTGCCCCATGCAGCTCCAAAACGAGCGACAGCCCCAAGTCGCAATCGACCCAAGAAAGAAAGCTTTGAATCGCGGTTTCTGCCAGCCGTCTCCATGGAAGACTGGTGGCTGGCGCGTGACAGCGCAGGACATACGGGATGGATGTTGTCCCGCGATCTCGATGTGAGTGTTCCTGAGGAGGTGGCGCAGTACGCGGAGAATGAAAGAATGATTGGCGCTTACGTCTTGCGCACCGTCGTCGATCCGGCTTCCGGCAAGCCGGGCGGGAAGGTTCCGGAGTATCTGACAGTTCTGACCCCGTACAAGGCCGGCCTGCCATACGACTTCGACCAGGTAAGAGTATTTACCTGGGACACGCACCGCCATCGCTACGGTACCAGCTTTCGACTGCGCGATGTGCTGGGATACTTTCCTGTAACTGTGAGACCCGGCAACCCCAGCGATCCCAATGGCCCAGAACCGACCTTCAGTTTCCAGGTGGCGGCAGGAGACAATGCCAGCCTTGATCCCACGACTGGAATGCCCCATGCGGCACAACTGCATACCGTGAGGTACAGGTTGGAAGGGAATCTGGTCCGAAAGGCTCTTCCGCCGGGAGCAACGCCCGCACCGTCGCCAGCACGCCGGGCGGTGCGGTCACGGGTCACCCATCGGGCCGTGCGCCGGCGTCACCGCAGATAGAGCATTTTCTGGCGCGTTCTGGCCAGCATCCACGTTCCTAGACGCTTGTCCTGCTGTTGTTCTAGCTCAGGAAATCCGCAATGGCGCTCACGACGCGTTCCTGTTCTTGCTGCGTCAATTCTGGGAAGATGGGCAACGCCAGAACTTCCTTTGCCGCGCGCTCGCTCTCTGGAAATGCGCCTTCCGCATAGCCAAGCCCTCGAAAGCATGGCTGCAAATGTAACGGCAGCGGATAGTACACCTCCGACCCGATCTGACGTTCGGCCAGAAAGGCTCGCAAGGCATCGCGGCGCGGAGCACGAACCACATATTGATGAAATACGTGCGTCGCCCTCGGATCGACATATGGCAGCACGATGCCGTGCTCCGGATAAGGGCTGCCTTCCACCAGACCGTGCCGTGTAAAAAGATCGGCATAAATCGCAGCCCGTTCCCGTCGCTGCTGATTCCAGCGATCGATATGGCGCAGCTTCACCAACAGCACGGCGGCCTGCAGCGTGTCGAGACGGCAGTTCCATCCCATCTCCTCGTGCAGGTAGCGCTGTCGCATTCCATGCACCCGCAAAACGCGAGCTTGGTCTGCCAGTTCCGCGTCCCCCGTGGTGATCAGCCCAGCATCTCCATAGGCGCTCAGATTTTTCGTCGGATAGAAGCTGAAGGCGGCCACGTCTCCCAGGCTGCCCGCGGGCCGCTGGTTCCACGTCGCCCCAAAGGCCTGGGCGGCATCTTCGATCAGCAACACGTCCCATTCAGTTTTTAGCTGGGCAAAAGAATCCCAATCCGCACATTGTCCGTATAAATGAACGGGAAGAATGGCGCGCGTGTGACCGCGTTCCGGCAGTTTCCGCAAGGTGGAGGTAGTTTGCGCCGGATCCAGATTGTAGGTTCGGGGATCGATGTCTGCCAGCACCGGTCGAGCACCGGCATGGACGATGGAGCTGACGGTGGAAAAAAAGCTGAAGGGAGTGGTAAGGACAGCGTCACCTGGACCAATTTTGGCCGCAGTCATGGCGAGCCACAGCGCATCGCTGCCAGAGGCGCATCCGATCCCGTGAGCTACCCCGCAGCGGGAGGCTATCGCCGTCTCCAGTTGGAGGACTTCTTCGCCCAGAATAAAGTGCTGGCGGTCGCAGACCTGTTCCACGGCATCCAGGATTTCCGCGCGAATTTGCGAATATTGACGGGAAAAGTCCAGCATCGGCACCGGCATTTCAGGTGCTACAGACGCGGAACCTGCATGGAGAGGGTCGGACGGCACATTTCATGCTAGCACCGTCCCGAGCGCCGTTTTCCGCTGAAAGGTGGTACGGGCGGTCCCCCAGGCTGGTTTGGGCTCGGGTTTTCTTATTGCCGAGAAGGCAGGGTGGGTAGGGATCGCTCTTGGTGACCGTGGCGCAGGAAAAGCGCAAGTCTTGTCGCCGAAGTGAAACGCCGGACGTGATATGTGCATCCAAAAGTCAAGCCATATATTGCGCGGTATCCCAATCGGTTCTGGCAGTATTGCGCAATTTCATAGACAATACTGGCACGGTGCTCTGAGGCTAGTTTCCGGGGCGCAAACCGCCGGTATGGCTGTAGAACTTGAGGTTGGTGTATGTACACCTACTTTGCGCAACATACTTGGAATCATTAATTGGCACTGCAAGGAGATGGCAAATGGAGAGCAAGACTGCACAAAATATTCAGGACACTTTTTTGAATACGGTCCGCAAAGATAAATCCCAGATCACTGTTTATCTGGTAAGCGGCGTGAAATTGACGGGACGCATACGCTCTTTCGATAAATATTCCGTCTTGCTGGAAAACAACAATCAAGAGCAACTCATCTTCAAGCACGCCATTTCCACGGTCGTCAGTGGCAAGCCGGTTCTCATGGCGGAACATCGTCACGGCCCAGTCAGCACGCAGGTCGCCGGGTCGAGCACCACAGGAACCCTGGGCACGAGTCACGGGCCCGTATCGGCCGCTTCCGGAGCGGCCAATGCCGTGTCGATGGCGCCATCGACCTCCACGGCCCCGTGATTCTATAGTCGCCTTCGTTTGCAACGTGCGACCGGAGATGGCGAGCGCAGTAAGAAGAACAAATGGAATGATCGAATCGATTGACTCTCAACGAGCAAGGGGAAACACCCCCGGCGGTGACTTGGGGGAGCGTACTCTGATCATCGTGTGCGAGTTCACTGGAAGAAGATATCGTCCGCGCCTTCCAGAGTCTGCCCGCCAAGCCAAAGGGGCTCTACGCGCGATGCGCGAACAGGAGCCGATTGAGAATGCGGAGTTGCCGGAGTCCGCGAGCGGATCCGATACTTTGACATCGGCATTTGAGGAGCCACTCCCCCCTTCAATTTCCGAGGAGGCAGCGGAATGTCGCGAACTGGCGGTGAGCGCCGGCGCGCGGGTACTGGACGTGATCGTCCAGCGACGGGACCATCCCGATCCCGCTACCTTAGTCGGCAAAGGCAAGCTGGAAGAAATTGCTGCGCGGGCGCGCGCCAGCCGTGCCGACCTCATCATCTTCGAGCAGAATTTGTCTCCCTCCCAATTGCGCGAACTGGAAGCGGCGCTTCCTTGCCGCGTTATCGACCGCACGCAATTGATTCTCGATATCTTTGCATCCCACGCGCGAACGCGAGAAGGGCAGTTGCAGGTGGAACTGGCCCAGCTGGAATACATGCTGCCGCGCTTGGCTGGCCGCGGACGCGCCATGTCTCAACTGGGCGGCGGTATTGGCACCCGCGGACCGGGCGAAACGCAGCTGGAAACCGACCGCAGAAAAATTGGCCGCAAAGTGCAGACGATTCGCACTCGTCTCGACGCAGTCCGTAGCATTCGCAGACAGCAACGGCAGAGACGCGCCTCTGTCCCGGTGCCGACCGTGGCGCTGGTTGGCTATACCAATGCCGGGAAAAGCACGCTATTCAACGCCCTGACGCAGGCCGGCGTGCTCGAGTCTCCGCGGCTGTTTGCGACGCTCGACCCAAAGCTGCACCTGTTGACGCTGCCTTCACGACGACGCATTCTGCTCTCCGATACAGTGGGATTCATTCGCGCGCTACCGCCAACCCTGGTGAAGGCATTTCGCGCCACGCTGGAGGAAGTGGAAACCGCGGAGGTGCTGCTGCATGTGATGGATGCCTCCAGTCCCTCGCTCGACGTCCACCGTCAGGAGGTAGAAAAGATCCTGCGCGAGCTGGAAGTAGAGAATAAGCCGCGCATTGAAATTATGAACAAAATTGATCTGCTGCCGCCGGAGGAGCGCGCGAAATACAACGGCGCAATCGCAGTGTCTGCCCGCATGAAAACCGGACTGGATACCCTGCTGGCTGCTCTGGATGCGGCTCTGGAGTCCGACCCGCTGGAGGAACGGCAAATGATGATCCCGCAGGGCGATGGCGCTGTTCTGGCAGCACTCGACGCTGGCGCCGTCATTCTGGAGAGAAAATTTCAGGGCGAAAACACGCAACTGCGCGTGCAAGGGCCAGCTTCTTTACTAGGCAAATACCGCAAGTACTGGCGCAAGGAGCGGGGAGCGAAACTTCATGGAGTGGATTGAGCAGACCGGACGCCCGAATGTTGGGCTACGATTCTGGGCGTCCGGTTTGCCGGACCTAGGCTTAGGTCCGAGGCTGTTACTCCCAGTGTAGGCCTCTCGGGGCCCAAGTCAATAGTTACTTGATCCTTTTTTCCCTGGTGAAAGCATTCCATTTAGAACCGATTGCCGCAAAGTCCTTCCTTGGAACCAGGTATGGAAAACGAACTCGCACGGGACAAAAGTAACCAGCCGGGGCGATCGAGCCGAAGCTACCGGAAACGGTTCCTGGGTATGCGTTTTTTCAAGGCGGAACCCGCGGAAAATGAGCAGCAACGCTAGGCCAATTTTCCTCTGCGCCGGTTTGACAGTGAGTCCTTGGTTTGTTACAACTTAAGGTTCAATCAATCAGTCTACCGATAGGATTTCCGCAAAGTCCCAGCTACTGGCGAATCTGAAACCACGTTGCAAATGAGTGACCTGTTACAACAGCTTGGAGGACTTGTGCTCGGCTCGGTGCCGACCATACTCCTGTTTTTGGTCACACTTCTCGCCTATCGACTTTTGGTCTACACTCCTTTGACGAAAGTTCTGCGAGAACGTTATGCGCAGACCCAGGGAGCCATTGAAAGCGCGGCTGCCGCCGTCGCTGCCGCCGAAAAGAAGACGGCAGAGTATGAAGAGCGTCTGCGAGTGGCCAGGGCGGAAATCTTTCGCGAGCTGCACGAGCACATTGAAAAGGTTCGTTTGGAGTCGGAGCTGGCGCTTACCGAGGCGCGGCTGGAGGCGCAGGAGCGGACCTCCAGCACCAAAACAGCCATTGAAGAAAGCATGGTGGCTGCCCAGCATGAGTTGGATGGCCTGATTGGCGAGCTCAGTACAGAAATTTTGCAGCGCATTCTGCCCGCCGGGACTGTCTCTTCCCTCAAGCCGACATCGCAGGAGCAATCCGGATGAAGCCTCGCCAGGTTCCAGGATTGCGCGGAAATACCTTTTTTGGTCTGCTATCTTATGCGCTCGCCTTTGGCTGGCTGTTTTTGTTCCTGCTTGCCGTACCGCGCGCGCATGCAGCCTTCGCGGATCCGGCCGCACCGAGTGCATCTCCGGCGGTGAATACGGCGGCTTCTGGTCAAGCCAAGCGCGGGGCGGAGAATACGGAACCCGAAGACAGCGTGAATGTCTACCGCCATTCGCCGATGGTGGATAAGCTGGCGCATTCCTTCGGCCTCTCAGTGGAAGTCACCGCGCGGATGTTTGAACTGCTCAACTTCGCCATTCTTGTGGGCCTCATCCTCTGGTTTCTGGCGCGAGTTTTGCCGAAAACATTGCGCGGCCGGACGGAGCGCATCCAGAATCAATTGCAGCAGGCTCGCACGGTTTCCGAAGAGGCCCGTCGCCGTATGTCCGATGTGGAAGAGCGACTAGCTCGTCTGGGTGCGGATATCGATGCCATCAAGGCAAACGCGCACCAGGATGCGGTGGAAAAAGAAAAGCAGCTACGCGCCGCGTTGGAGCACGAGAAGCAGGCGATTCTCGTGGCATCCGCCCGGGAGATTGCGACCGCCACCAGCAAGGCGCAAAGCCATCTGAAGCGCCTGACTGCGGAACTGGCCCTGGAACGGGCGCAACAGAATCTTAAGGTGGCGCCGGAAGCAGATCGTTCTCTGGTGGAAAGTTTTGTGACGGACCTGGATCGCAAGCCTGCTAAGCGTGGGGTGAACTGATGAGTGTCTTCGGTCTGCAGTTCGCGTACGCCCTGGCCGATGTGGTTTTCGCCGACCACCTGGATCCGCGCAACGTGGAGCGCGAATTGGCGGATTTTGTCGCTACCTGGCGCGACA
>JAJYSL010000019.1 GCA_021793595.1 Acidobacteriota bacterium | reverse complement strand
CCTGCATATCTCACACGCCGACTGTTAAAGGGGAGAGTGTGCGGACAAAAATATAGCTGGAAAGGCCGTCGTTTCTATGTCATAACTACGTTGTCGAAGCGTGTTATGGCGGCGGAAAGGGCGGCCTTTCTCATGACAGAGTGTACTCAAGAAGTCTTCTCGTTTGCCTCTCATTTTTCGCGCCGCGTAGAGGTCAGTTTCACCGCCGGGCAGGTATCGACCGATGGCGGAGCGCTGTTGTTGCGTCAGACCGATGGCAAGATCGGTTTGCTGCAGCGGGTGGCGTCTTGTTTCACCGACCGGCGGTCGCCGCGGCTGGTCCAGCACCCGCTTGGCGAGATGCTCTCGCAGCGCCTCTATGGGCTGGCGCTGGGCTACGAGGACCTGAACGATCAGGAGCAGTTGCGCCACGATCCGCTGATGGGGGTGCTGTCGGGCCGGCGCCAGCTGGACGATCCCCTGGCCGGCAAGAGCACGCTGAACCGGCTGGAGTTGCCCGGCGGCAGCAAGCGTTACCACAAGATCGATTACGCGCCGGAGAAGATCGACGCGCTGCTGTGCGATCGGTTCATCGAATCGCACGCCGAAGCGCCCGGCCAGATCGTGCTCGATCTGGATGCCACCGACATTCCGCTCCACGGCCATCAGCCGGAGCGATTTTTCCATGGTGACTACGACAACTACTGTTACTTGCCGCTCTATATCTTCGCCGGCGATCAACTGCTTTGCGCGCGGCTCAGGCCGGCCAACATCGACGGGGCCGGTGCGCTGGATGAAGTCAAGCGCATCGTGGCGCAACTGCGTGCCAAGTGGCCGGAAGTGAAGATCGTGCTGCGCGGCGACTCGGGCTTCTGTCGCGAGGAACGGATGGACTGGTGCGAGGCCGAGCAAGTGGACTTCCTGTTCGGTCTGGCGCGCGTGTTCACCGAGTTCGACTACCAGACCAAGAAGAGCTGGGCACGGGCGAGGCGCGTAGTGGCCAAGGCCGAATATCTCGACAAGGGCGAAAACCCGCGCTTCGTCGTTACCTCGATAACTCCAGATGCGTGGGCGGCGCGGGAACTCTACGAGCGGTTCTACTGCCAGCGTGGCGAGATGGAGAACCGCATCCAGGAGCAGATGTGCCTGTTCGCCTATCGCCTCTCGACGGAAGAAATGAAAGGCAATCAGCTGCGGCTGTACCTGTCGGCACTGGCTTACACGCTGGTGGAAGCGCTCACGCGCTGGCTCTGAAGGGCACCGAGTGGGCCGAGGCGCAAGTGGATACGATCCGAGACCGAACGACCACCCTTCTGCCCTATCAGACCGCCGATCTGTCGGATGAAATCGATCCGTGTGAGAAATCGCGGCTAGCATCTCCGCGATCCTCTTTCCGCTTACCGGCAAAGGCGTTGGGCGGCTTGAACCAGGCCGGGCGCGAAGCTCCAGGTGAGCGAGCGCACTGTTGGCGGCACGGATCGCAGCGAAAAAGAGCGTAGCGCTGGAGCTAGCGCACGCGGCGAGCCCACTCGAGTTCGCGGCGAGTCGAGCCCAGACCGCGGCGAATCAATCCCGGTTTGCGGCGCGCCGAAGATCGTGCGCGGCACGGAGAGCATCGACCGCAGCGACGCGCCCTGGGAGCGAAGCGCGCGCAGCGGACTGAGCGGGCCTCCTTTATCTCCGTTGCCGAGCGGCAGGAAGTATTGCGTGCCGTGCACCGGTTCCTTCAGCCGCCGCAGCAGGGTTTGCAGGTCCTCATTATTGCGCACAAAGTCGATGTCGTCCGTGTTCACGATCAGCAGATCGCTGGCGGTGTAATGAAAGAAGTAATGCTCGTAAGCCTCGGCCACCTGTTCCAGGTAGCGGCCGGAAATCGCCTGCTCCTCCGGCACACCTTTGCGCGCCAAGCGGGTGCGCAGCACCTTGGGGGAGGTCTGCAGATAGATCACCAGGTCGGGAGTCGGCAACTGGTCGCGGAAGTACTGAAACTGACGTTCGTACAACGCCAGTTCGTCATCGCTCAAATTCAGATTGGCGAACAGCTTGTCTTTTTCGAAAATGTAGTCGGCCACCATCCGTACAGCTTTGCCAGTCTTGGCGTCGCGCTCGGCGGCGGCGCATAGCTGCTCATATCGCGACATCAGGAACCACATTTGCGCCGGGAAAGCAGCGCTTCTCTCGCCGCGATAGAATGGCGAGAGGAAGGGATTCCGCTGCGGTTCGATGATGCGGGTGGCGCCGATTTCCTGGGCCAGCAGCATGGCTAAAGTGGATTTTCCGGCGCGGATCGGGCCTTCAATTGCGATGAATCTTGGATTTTCGAAAAGCTTGGCCATGGCGGATTCCCTTCGTAGTAAAAGCGAATGAAAATCGAAGATAGCACGCGTAGGGCGACTCGGCAAGCCACAAATCGATACCTTGTGGATACCCCTGCAGACCGGTTCCGATACACTCAAACGCGATGACCCCGCCCAAGATACTGACCCTTCCCGTGACTGAACCACCGGCCAACACGGTTGGAACCCGACCTGAGATTCCCAGCGCCGGAGCGCTCGCCGCGACCGCTGTGGCGACTGGCATTCTGGCTGCGGGAGCCTACGCCTACGCGGGCATGTGGCCGACATCGCAACTCTTTGGCCGATGCGTGGTAGCGGTGAAAAATCCCAGCCAGATTGCTCTGACGTTCGACGATGGGCCTAACGATCCGGAGACGTATCGGCTGCTGGAAGTCCTTGCGAAACACAGCGTCCGCGCCACGTTTTTCATGATTGGCCGATTTGTGCGGCAGCGTCCGGAGATTGCGCGGGCGGTGGCCGCGGCCGGGCATTTGATCGGCAACCACACCATGACGCATCCACTGCTGCTGATCCGGCCGCCTCAGGTCGTTCGTCAAGAGTTGCGCGACTGCAATGCGGCCCTCGAAGATGCGCTGGGCGCGCGAGTCCGCTGGTTTCGCCCGCCCCATGGCGGACGCCGACCGGACGTGCTGCGCGCCGCCCGCGAGCTGGGGCTGACGCCGGTGCTGTGGAACGCGATGGGATACGACTGGAAGCCGACGACCGCGGATGCCGTCGAAGGAAACATCCGGCGCAGTTTTCGCCGGAATGTTCGAAGCGGGAACGCGACGAATGCCCTGCTGCACGATGGCGGGCAGGCCGCGATGGGCCAGGATCGGCGCCATACTGTGGTCGCTACCGACCGGCTGATCCAACGCTGGAAAGATGAATTCGCGCTACGCGGTGAAGTCTGCGAGTTTGTCACCCCGGAAGCCTGGGCATAACCAGCCTCGTCCGCCGCTGCAACACGCTTGATCGCACTAAGCGGACTTGGCCGCGGAGAGAGCGTTCTTGGCGGCGATGAGGGTGGCGCGGATTTCTTCTTGGCCGTGGGCGGTGCCAAGGAAAGCGGCTTCAAACTGCGACGGCGGCAGCCACACTCCGGCCCTCAGCATGGCGTGATGGAAGGCGGCAAATTGTTTCGTATTTGAGCGTAGAGCGCTGGCATAATCCGTTACCGCATCGCCAGTAAAAAACCAGGTAAACATGGAGCCGACGCGATTGGTCGTCACCGCAACTCCAGCTTCGCCGGCGAGGCCAGCCACGCCATCCGCCACGGCGGCGGAAACCTGCTCCAACTGTGGATAGATCGTATCGCGCTGCTCGATGAGGGTGCCAACCGTGGCGATTCCAGCCGCCATCGCGAGTGGATTGCCGCTGAGCGTTCCCGCCTGGTAGACCGGGCCCAGCGGCGCCAGCAGTCGCATGATCTCTGCACGACCGCCGAAGGCTCCGCACGGCAACCCGCCGCCGAGAATCTTCCCCAGGCAGGTCATGTCCGGCTGAATGCCGTACCGCTCCTGTGCTCCGCCCAGCGCCAGCCGAAAACCTGTCATCACTTCATCGAAAATCAGAACAGTTCCCGCGCGCCGAGTGATCGCTCGCAGCGCTTCGAGATATCCAAGCTTCGGTGGAATACAACCGGCATTGCCCACAACCGGCTCGACAATGACGCAAGCAATCTGGCCCTTATACCGCACGAAGGCTTCCTCGACGGCAGCGATGTCGTTATAGGGCAGCGCGATCGTGTGCTGAATGGTCTCTTCCGGTACGCCGGCAGAGCCGGGAATGCCCAGGGTGGCGATGCCGGAGCCGGCTTTGACCAGCAGCGCGTCGGAATGGCCGTGGTAACAGCCCTCAAATTTTATGAAGTATTTGCGACCGGTGAAGGCGCGGGCAAGTCGGATGGCCGACATTGTCGCCTCGGTTCCGGAGCTGACAAAGCGCAGCATCTCGATCGACGGAAATGCCTGACGCACCATCTCGGCCAGATCTGCTTCGGTGGATGTGGAAGCGCCGAAACTGACGCCGCGCGCAGCCGCCTCCTGCACCGCTTTCACCACCTGCGGAGCCGCATGGCCCAGAATCATCGGCCCCCAGGAACCGAAGTAATCGAGGTAGCGATTGCCGTCCGCATCCCAAAGATAGGCGCCTTCCGCGCGCACGACAAACGGAGGCTCTCCGCCGACAGCGCGAAACGCGCGCACCGGCGAATCAACGCCGCCTGGCAACAAAGTTTCGGCCCGCCGCTGCAAGTGGCGAGAAAGCTGCATAGGACGCACAGTCGAAGTCATCGATATTCAGTATAGGAGGAGCCGCGAAATTCCGAGGAGAGCAGTCTGCGATGCTACACTGATCCTTCCCGGTATGGTTGTGTTCCGTGACTTACCTGCCCCATATTCCGTAGAGTTCGGGCGAGGGGGTTGTACGGTTTCAGAACATTTCCCGCCGACATCCTTCATCCCCGGAACGCGACGCCTGTGCCCAGTAAGTCCTCATCCAAGCCAACTCCCGCGATTACGTATGCCGACGCAGGCGTGGACATTTCCAGCGGCGACCGCACGAAACAGCGCATTAAATATCTTGCCCAGAGAACCTTTAACAAGCAGGTGCTGAGCGAAATTGGCGGTTTTGGCGGTCTGTTTAAGCTGGACACTACGCGCTACAAAAATCCTGTGCTGGTTTCCAGTGCGGATGGCGTGGGAACCAAGCTGAAGATTGCCTTCCAGATGAACATGCACCATACCATCGGCGCAGACCTGGTGAACCATTGCGTGAATGACATTGCCGTGCAGGCGGCGACGCCGATATTTTTTATGGACTATCTGGCCTCCAGCAATCTGGATGGCGACGTGGCGGAGAAGGTGGTATCTGGCATGGCCGATGCGTGCCGCGCCAACGGCTGTGCGCTGATCGGCGGAGAAACCGCGCAGATGCCCGGCTTCTACCACGATGGCGAATACGATCTGGCCGGCTTTATTGTGGGGGTTGTGGAGCGCGAGAAAATCATCACCGGCTCCGCGATTCGACCGGGGGATTTGCTGATCGGCCTTCCCTCCACAGGCCTGCACACCAACGGATACTCGCTGGCCCGCAAGCTGTTTTTTCAGGTGGCCAAGTACACGCCCGACCAATACGTGAACGAACTGCACGAAAAAGCCGGCATTGCGTTGATGAAAACGCATCGCAGCTATCTCAACATCATCCGAAAATTGACGAGTGCCGATCTGGTCGTGGGCATGGCTCACATTACCGGCGGAGGCATCACGGAAAATTTGCCCCGCATCCTGCCCAAGCATGTTTCCGCCACGGTGGAACTGGGTTCATGGCAGGTGCTGCCGATATTCGATCACCTGCAATCGCTGGGCAATGTGGAGCGCGACGAAATGCTGCGAACTTTCAACATGGGCGTCGGGCTGATCTGCGTCGTGCCGGTGGAAAAGTACAAACGCGTCAAGGCACTGCTCGATCGCGCCAACGAACCCCATGCCGTGATTGGAAAAATCATCAAGGGCGAGCGCCGGGTGTTGTACAACTAGCGCCTGCTCACGCTGCGCTACTGCGGCGGTGGCGTCGGGAGTCCAGTTTTACGAGTTCTAGTCAAAATGGAGTTAGGAGTGATGTATACCGTGTGTCTGCCAGAGACGAGCGACAACGGAATCGGGGAAATTGGCACCAGCCCTTCGGGTTGCGGCGAAGATCCGGCTAGGCTTCATTCACGCCACTCGACAGTGGGCCCACCACAGCCTTCGGGCTCGGTTTCGTCTGACCGCATTTCCCCTCGCAGCGCCATCCACCTCAGTAGCGTGAACAGGCCCTTACTCAGATGAAGCATCTCGGCATTCTACTTTCCGGTCGTGGCTCCAATTTCCTGGCGATTGCCGATGCCATTGATCGCGGCCAGATTGAAGACGCAGAAGTTTCCATTGTCGTTTCCAATCGTGCCGAGGCCGCTGGAATTGCCGCTGCCAGAGCACGCGGACTGGCTACACAGATCATCGAGGGGCGCGGGCGAAAGCGTGCCGAGCAGGATGCCGAAATCATCGCTTGCCTGCAGGAACATGGCGTGGAGTTGGTCTGCCTAGCTGGATACATGCGCCTGCTGTCGCCGGAATTTATCGCCGCTTTTCCGAATGCGATCCTGAATATTCATCCTTCCCTGCTGCCGTCGTTTCCAGGTCTCGACGCACAGGCACAGGCATTGCAATATGGCGTCGCCATTTCGGGCTGCACCGTCCATTTTGTGGATGAACAGCTGGATCACGGCGTCATCGTACTGCAGCGAGCCGTTCCGGTGCTGCAGTCCGATGACGAAGAAACGCTTTCGGCGCGCATTTTGGAGCAGGAGCATATCGCGTATCCCGAAGCCATCTCGCGCGTGTTGAGCGGAAATTACGCGATTGTGGATCGGCGCTATGTTGCGCGTGCGTCGCAGAACGCAACACTGATCGAGGAGGCCAAGTGATCCGCTTTGTCAAAGCGCACGCCTGCGGAAACGATTTTCTGATCGTCGACGAGCCTGTCGAGGAACATCGCCTTGGAGAAGTCGCGCGTATCGTGTGCGCGCGCAATATGGGAGTGGGCGCGGATGGAGTTGAATATCTCACCCTGGGCGACAATGGCGGATACTCTATACGATTGTTCAACGCAGATGGTTCCGAAGGGGAAATCTCCGGCAACGGCACGCGCTGCGTCGCTGCGTATTTGGCTCAGGAGGACGATGCGAGTGAATTTTCGATCCGCACCCCGGCTGGGTTACGTCGCTGCCGGATCCTGCAGCGCAGCGCTCCTCGATATCTCATTTCCACGCAGATGGGTACACCGACGCTGAAGGCTCATACTGTGACGCTGAAGGATGGGACTTCCATCGTTGGCGCGGATGTCTCGATTGGCAATCCGCATTTTGTCACCTTTGTGGATGCGCCGGATTTTTCCTGTGCAGGCCGGCCGTGGCAACAGGTCGGAGCTGAGATCTGCATCCATCCAGACTTTCCAAAAGGGACCAATGTTGAATTTGTGCGTGTGACGGATACAAATAGAATTGAGTTCCGCATTTTTGAGCGAGGCGTCGGGCCGACTCTCTCCTCCGGTACTGGTTCGTCCGCATCCGCAGCAGCAAGTATTGAGCTGAGAGGCACTGCTCGCACGCTGACTGTGGTTGCGGAAGGCGGCGCGCAGACCGTCGAGTGGACGCATAAAGATTCAAGCCTGATGCTGACGGGACCAGCGGAAATCATCGCGCAAGGGGAGTGCCTGCTGGTATGAGCACGCTGGCGACGGCGAGGGATAAGGCGTCCAAGCCTACAGTTCTGCCGGTGGCGTTGCGCGCGGGAGATACCGTTCGCCTGATTTCTCCGGCCAGTTGGTTCGACCCTGACAAGGTACAGACGGGAATGGATTCCTTGCGAGGTCTTGGCTTGCAGCCGCAGTTGGGAACTCACGCCCTTGCGCGCTATGGACAATATTCTGCCGGCACAGCGGAGCAACGCCTGGTGGATTTGCACGAAGCCTTCAGCGATCCCTCCGTCAAAGCAATCATTTGTAACCGTGGCGGTTACGGATCGGCAGAAATGCTGAATGGACTCGATGTGGGCCTTCTTGGACGCAATCCGAAAGCTTTTGTAGCATGCAGCGATATTACCAGCCTCGAGACATATATCCACGATCGGACGGGTTTGGTGATGTTCCATGGACCAATGGCTGCAGGAGATTTCGCGCGACCCAATGGCGTCGATTCAGTCAGCTGGCAGACTGCGCTATCGCAGGACCGGCCCTGGCAACTCGGCGTCGAAGCTGGCTTGCGCACTCTGAAACCCGGTCAAGCGCACGGAAAATTCTACGGCGGATGCCTATCGATGCTGGTCGCCTCTCTGGGCACGCCTTACGAAATCCAAACAGCAGGCACGATCTTGTTGCTGGAAGATGTCGGCGTCAAGCCGTACCAAATCGACCGTATGATCCTGCAATTGCGGCTCGCAGGGAAACTCGCTGATGTACACGGCATCGTTTTCGGACCTATGCTGGATTGCGTGCAACCAGGGAATGCGAATGAATTGCTCGACGCAGTCTTGTTGCGTGTACTGGCCGATTTTCCTGGTCCGATCGCGATTGGACTGCGTTCCGGTCACGTGCTCGAACGGAATATCACGGTGCCGATCGGCGTCGAAAGTGAACTGGACCTGACGAATACGCCGACTTTGCGATTTCAGCCGTCGGTCATCTGCAACCAAGGATCCCGATGAGCAAATTCCAGCAGCCAGGCCGCAATGGACAAGCGGTTCCGACGCGGCACGTTCACTTGATTGGAATCTGTGGGAGTGCCATGGCATCGCTGGCCGGCATGTTGCAGTTGCGCGGATGGCGCGTCACCGGCTCCGACAAGGCTGCGTACCCGCCCATGTCCCATCTACTGGAACAGCTTCACATTTCCATCGTGCAGCCTTTTTCTGAAAAGAATCTTGAGCCTCGTCCCGACCTTGTCATCGTTGGCAATGCCATTTCGCGCGGCAATCCGGAGCTGGAAAATGTACTCGACCAGCGCATTCCTTTCCGCTCCCTGGCGCAGTTGATTCATGAAGAATTTCTTGTGGATCGAGAATCGCTCGTGATCGCGGGGACGCACGGCAAGACCACGACGACCAGCATGCTGGCGTGGATCTATGAGACTGCAGCGATCGAGAATCCATCGCTGGCTCCCTCGTTTTTGATCGGTGGCATCGCCGAAAATTTCGGCTCCAGTTTCGCCCTGCGTCCAACACGGCCTTTTGTTTTGGAGGGCGACGAGTATGACACCGCATTCTTCGATAAAGGACCGAAGTTTCTGCATTACTTTCCCGATGCGCTGATCCTGACTCACGTCGAGTTCGACCACGCCGATATCTACGCCGATCTGGAATCCGTGAAGACGGCGTTCAAACGGCTGGTTAACCTAGTACCTCGGCGCGGACGCATTGTCGCCTTCGACGGATCCTCAACTGTGACCGAATGTGTGGCACGCGCTTTTTGCGCCATCGAACGTTATGGGTTCGCGCAGGGTTCACATTGGCGTGTCGTGGATCTTTCGATCCACGGCAACCTGAGCCGTTGGCGTATCGAGCGAAATGGGCAGCCCTGGCTGCAGGTTGAGATGCCGATGATTGGCGAACACAATGTGTTGAACGCAACCGCAGCCGCGGCGCTTGCTGCTGGCCAGGGTGTTCCCGCAGAAGACATTCAACGAGCGCTTCAAACTTTTCGCAGCGTCAAGCGACGCCTGGAAGTTATCGCCGAAGTCAACGGCGTCACGGTCATCGATGATTTCGCGCATCATCCCACGGCCATCCGAGAAACCCTGCGCGCGCTGCGCCTTCGGTATCCGGAATCGCGCCTGTGGGCGGTCATCGAGCCGCGTTCCAACACACTGCGCCGCAATGTTTTTGAGCAGGAACTGACCGACAGTCTCTCGCTGGCGGATGAAGTGGTGCTCGCCGCGGTCTACCAGGCAGCAAACATCCCGACGGATCAAATCCTGCATCCGGAACACATTGTGAAAGCGCTCGAGTCTCGTGGATGCCCCGCGCGACAGCTGCCGGACGTTGCCGCAATCGTTGCCCACCTCGCCGCCAATTTGAGATCGGGAGACGTCGTGGCCATTCTATCCAACGGCGGCTTCGACGGCATCTATCAAAAACTTCCAGAAGCGCTTCACCGCGGCGCAGGCCGCACTGTGGCTCCATGATTTCTTCGCTGGCAATCCTTCTCTATTATGTGCTGCTAGTGCCGATCGGCGCGCTGCTGGGTTTTCCGTGGACATGGATTACAGGAGATGTCACGTTTCTGTATCGCTTTTCCATGTGGATTGCGTCCTCCGGCCTGCGCCTGGGAGGTATTCGGATCGAGGCTTCAGGATTCGAAAACATTCCGCCCGGAACGGCCTGCATCTTTATGGCGAACCATGTTTCGAATCTTGACCCGCCGTTATTCATGCCGCTGATTCCCGGCCGATCGGCTGTTTTCCTGAAGAAATCTCTGATGAAAATTCCGGTGGTTGGAATGGCCATGCGAATGGCGGACTTTGTACCGGTCGAGCGTCGCGGAAACCGGGAGGATGCGCGAGAGAGTATCGACAGCGCCGCCAGGGTACTGGCGTCCGGAGTGCATCTCACTGCCTTCCCAGAAGGAACACGCTCCCGTACCGGGAAGCTACTCCCATTCAAGAAGGGACCTTTTTATCTGGCCCAACAAACGGGCGCACCCATCATTCCGGTCTCGATCTACGGCACCGAAACCATGATGCGAAAGGGCAGTTTGAAGATTTTTCCTGGCGTGGCGCATATTCACTTGCATCCGCCGATCTTCGCTGCCGATTTCTCCACCCGCGAAGAACTGATGCATGCGGTGCGCGCATCCATCGCCGCCGGGTTGCCGGAATGGATGCGCGACTAACCTGACTTGAACCGGCCAACGCCTAAGACGTGCTCTTCAAAATTGCATGGAATCCGTTCGCCATCACCTGACGGCGCTTGCTTTGCGCTTGCGCAACATCTTTGAACGGGCCGATCTGCACGTGCAGGAACTTGTCATGTTTCTCGGTGTAGATGCCGGCATGGAAGCCCTTCTTGCGCAGCTCGGCCACTAGTCTCTGGGCATCTTTCCGATTGCCGATGGCCCCAATCTGAACCATGACGTGGGCACTGCTCTTTTGGCTGGCCGTTGCACTTTCATGCTGCACGAGAGGTGGCAGCATGCTCTTCTTTTCCACCGCCGGAGCTGCGGCGTGAGCGACGGTGGTCATCGCAATGGGATGAAATGCAACCGGGGGCGTGGATGAGGCGGCCACCGCAACATGGGCATCGCCATTGCCCGCGAGATTGCTCATGGGGAAGGGCTGATTCGACGTTGTCAGCGGAGTGGGCTTCGCCGGCTGGACAGCTGGTTCCGCAGCGCTGCTGCTCACCGAAGCCGAATTGAATGAAAGCGAATGCTTTCCGTTTCCGGCTCCCCCAAAGGAATATCCGAGGCCAAAAAACACAGCTGAAACCAGAGAAGCAGCAAAGAAGATTGCAAGGATCGTGCTGGAACTCCAGTGCACTTCCACCGGATCTTGTACATCAAAATCCTCTTCGAACAAGGCCGTCATGGCTAGACATCTCCGCCAGTTTTTGTTTGAACCGTTTGAACTGCCTGACCCACTTGCTTTAGCAACGACACCAACTCCAATGGCAGCGGAAACACGATCGTGGTGTTCTTTTCCGCACCAATCTCGCTGAGCGTCTGCAGATAGCGCAACTGCATGGTGATCGGCTGCTGGGCCAGCAGGGTTGCCGCTTCCACCAGCCGTTGCGCCGCGTTGAACTCACCTTCCGCATTGATGATTTTGGCTCGCTTCTCGCGTTCCGCTTCGGCCTGGCGCGCCATGGCGCGCAACATCGACTCCGGCAGATCCACCTGCTTCACTTCCACGCTGACAACTTTCAATCCGTAGGGTGAAGTGTGCTGGTCGATGATGGCCTGGATTTTCAAATTCAACTTTTCACGATGCGCCAGCAACTCATCCAGTTCCACTTCTCCCAGCACGGATCGCAGCGTTGTTTGCGCAAACTGCGATGTCTGATATACGTAATTCGAAACTTCCACCACCGCCTTCGCGGCGTCGATCACGCGCAGCGTAATGACGGCATTCACTTTCAGCGTGACGTTATCGCGAGTGATGATGTCCTGCGCGGGAACTTCCATCGCTTCCTGGCGCAGGGAGATGCGCACAATCTGATCGAACGGGCGGAAGACAAGCGCAATGCCGGGGCCCTTCGGAGAACTAAGCAGACGGCCGAGGCGGAAGATCACACCGCGCTCATACTCTTTCAAAATTTTGATAGAGCTGAAAATGTAAAACGCCACGATAACGACAACGACCAACACTGCTGTGGATGGCATGTTCAACTCTCCCCGAGCATGGAACACTCGCCTTATGTTGTATAGCATGGACGGCGCGCCAAACGGGCGCGAAACGACATTCAGGAACCTCGCAGGTCACGTTCGACTTCCAGTAAAAGTCCTTTGCGATCGCGGATGAGAACAGGCTCGCCGGCTGCGACCGCATCGCGGGAATGCGCTTGCCAAAGTTCCCCGCGCACCATCACCAGTCCGTTCGGATTCAACGCGGTTTGTGCCACCGCGATCATACCCAAAAGGGCCTCTCCACCGGTCTGCACTTTGTTGCGACGAGCACGCACAGCAATGGTGGTGAGAAAAATGGTAATCAAGCCGAAGCCAATGCCCGCCCCGAGAGCTGTACCCAGCCGCACGCGCATCTCCGGAATCGGGCCATTCACCAGAGTCAGCAGGCCGAACACAAGACAACCGATCGCAGCCAGCCCGAGAATTCCGTGGGTTGTAAATTTAATGTCGAGCACAAACAGAACAAGCGCTCCGATAAGAAATCCAACCGCTGTGTACTCCAGCGGCAGCAGATTCAGTGCGAAGAGAGAAATCAACACCAGAAGCGTCCCCAGAGCGCCGGGAACAATGGTGCCGGGCGCATTGAATTCCATATAGATCAGCAGGCCGCCGAGGATCAGCAGGATCACTGCGAGGTTCGGATCTGTCAGCGCGCTGAGAATGCGTTCTCTCGTGCTGGGCGGCATCGCCTCAACATCCGCATCCTGCGTGTGCAACACCTGCTTCGCGCCGCTGAAGCGCGTGACCGTGGTGCCGTTCAGACGATTTAACAACGAGGGAATGTCGGGCGAAATGACGTCGATCAACTTTAGGTTCAGCGCTTCCTGATCGGTGTAGGACTTGGAATTCAGCACCGCATCCTGCGCTGCCTGCACGTTGCGTCCTCGACGCGAAACGTAGGAGCGAAGGAACGCCATGGCATCGTTCTCGATCTTCTGTTTCAGAATTGGATCCATTTTCTGGCCTTCCAGAATCGGATGCGAGGCGCCAGTGTTGGTTCCGGGCGCCATGGCCGCAATATCGGCGCACTCGAGAATGAAAAATCCCGCAGAAGCGGCGCGGCTGCCCGAAGGCGCCACATACACGATGACGGGAACTTCAGATTCTTCAATAGCGGTGACCATGACGCGTGTTGAGGCCAACAATCCGCCGGGAGTCGCCAGCTCCACCACCACCGCCTGCGCGTGGATGTCTGCGGCATGACGCAATCCGCGCCTCAAATACGCCGCGCTGATTGGCTGAATCGTATCGTGCAGCGGCAACTCAACCACCACCGGCCGCGACTCCGTAGCGTTCGCGGTGCGCACGGACACAAGGCATACGAGGACCAGGAGTCCGACTAAAAAGTTGGACCGGAAGCGCAAGAAGCCGGTTGATTTAGATGGAGATTTTCGTGTTGCGTGCATGTCGATCACGCTCCCACACACTACTTCGTTTGGTCTTGCTGCGTTTGAATCGCCTGCAGGATTCCCTTGGCCGCAGTGTTGGTCGGCTCAAGACGCAGAGCACTGTCAATATTGTTGCGCGCATCGGGCAACGCATGCTGGCTTAACGCAATGCGTGCCAGCACCATGTAGGCGGCGGCATTGGGCTGCATCTGGAGAGACTTGGTCGCTTCCTGCTGCGCGATTTTTATGCTGCCCGCGTACTCGTGTACCTCCGCCAATCCAGCATAGGCAGCCGCACTGCTGGAGTCTGCAGCCAGCGCCAGTTGGAACTGGCGTTCCGCCTCCAGCAGCAAACCGTCATTCACATAGGCCAGGCCTTGCTGGCTCAATCGCTGAGCGCGTTCGGCGGGGGGCAGCGAGCGCAACTTCATCGCATTCATCTGTTCCAATGCGAATGCACCCTGCCGTAGTGAGCTTTCATCGTAAGTGCGAGCGACACGTTCCAGCGGCTCGTAGTCAGGGCTGGTCGCATCGGAACCTGCGGATGTGGAGGTGGAACTTGAGGCGCTCTGCGCGTTCTTCGCATCCGGCTCGTGTTTTGCAACATCTTCCGAACTCGCTTGATCGTTGGCTGCGTCTGAGACGGCCTGAGCCGTGGATTGGACATTGCTCTTCACGCCTGCGGGATTCGCAGGAGCGTACGTGAGTTGGCCGCTCTTGAGCATGGTCAGATTCTTGCGCAAGTTTTGCGCTTCTTCATCCTGCGGATGGATGGTCAGGCAGTGCGCCACCGCATTCAGCGCGGCCGTATAGCTTTTTTGCCGGCGCTCAGAGACTGCCAGGTTGAACCAGTAATCCGCGGTTTGCGGATCCATCTCGACCACGCGCTGGAAAAATGCGGTGCCGTTCTGGCCGCGGCGATTGAACGCAATCCCCTCGTTGTTCAACACCTCCGGCAGCGGCAGCACGGACGCGATGGAGGCGAACGAAGTCTGCGCGCTAGCATAGTTTCCCGTGTACAGATCGCTGAGACCGGAGTAGAACATGGCCTCCAACGACAGACGCCCGCCCTTTGGCACCTTGGCGAATGCCGCCTGCGCCTGGTCATACTGCTGGTTGTCAAAGTACGCCTGCCCCAGCGCAAACCATGCCTGAACATAGCCGGGACTCAGCTGCACCGCTTTGGTCAGGTGCCCGATCCGCTCTTGAATTCCCGGCTCCACCAATCCGCGAATGTAATTTTCGAAAGCATCCAGGCGAAGATTGCGGCTGGCGGCGAGAAACGTCTGCTCTTCCAAATTGAGCTTTGGATCGATCTGCATCGCCGTCTTCCAGGCCAATTCATCCTCAATGTTGATCAGCTGGTCCAGCTTGCCTTCCTGGTCCAGCGTAGCGCCCATGCTGGGCCCATGCATATCCAGAACCCGCGCCGACGCTCGAATGCGCCCATTCGCAACCGTGTAATTTCCGAAGACGACATAATCCGCGTCGAGTGTTTGCGCAATGCGATACGCAGTCGCCTGGGTTGGATGAAAATCCGCAGGCAGCCCAAGATGCTGCATAGCGTAGCGGCGATCTTCTCGTCGAATCGTCAAAAAACCGGCGGAACTCAGACGCGAATTCAGAATGTCCGGAAACGAAGCTCCAATCCAGTCCAGGCCCGGCTGCGTGGAATTGTTTTCAAACGGAAGCACCCACACCAGGTGCCCGTTCCAGTCGGTTTGATTGGCCGCTTCGGATTGCGCCAGCACAGGCAACGCCGCCAGCGCGATCAGCACGGAAACAATCGGGCTCCACCACATTCGAAGAACGATCATCCTTCGGGTTTTCTTCACGACACTCGTGATTATAGAGTTCGACATCCGATTCAACGGGAAACTCCGGACCACAACGGTAGCGGATCGCGCGACGTGGGGATCTCGGCCCAGGTCTGGAGTGGCCCGACAGTCGCAGGCATGCTGACTCGTTGCGGCCGATTGAACAGAAGCACGGCAGTCCACAATCCTCGCGTCTTTGCCAGCCAAACTACATCTCCGTGCAGAAATTTCGCGATCAGCGCAGGGGGCAGATCGTAATGGTAGCCAAAATATTCCTTGTTCCACTGTTCATCGCCAAAATGGGTCCATCTGAGTGAGTTCGGCAGCTCATACTTGGTCGCAAAGACCAGGGCTGCGTCGTAGTTGCGCAATTGCGATGCGGTTTCGATCTGCGGCAGAGAAAAATTATCGATCGCCACCACATGTACCGGCTTGCGAACATACCCCAGTTCGGGTCTGCGCAACTCATCTGTCGCGGGCCATGCCGTCAGCACGGTGCCACCGGGAGCGCGTTGGATGACCTGGGCAATCGCCTGCTGCTGCATGATGATGAGGCTGCGATAGGTCAGGTTATCTTCCGGCGTAAATCGGTAGGGAGGATTGACGAACAGCCCGGCGAGAAACGCCACGGTACTCAGCGCGACAATCCACGGCCACTGCTCCACTCGGCGCCTCCACGTGGAAACGCAGAGCAGCAAAATCAGCGGATACAGTGGCAGCAAGTAGCGCGCCAACACGGCGCCTCCAGCGACCGAAAAAAACAGCAGATTGACCAGCAGCAACAATCCGATCTGCGCCTGCACATTCCAGGAAACGCGAGGACGCTTGCTGCCATCCGCCCGGCGAAGCGCCGGCAAAAACATCGCAGCCACCATACATAAGATGGGCACGAACAGATTCATGTAGATAGTGACCTGCATCAGCCGCTGCCCTAACGCCAGAAAAAAGCGGAACAAGTGCAAGGTCAGCACGGCGTTGTAGCGCACATACTGTGGATTGCCGAAGATATACCCGGTCTTGCCGAAATGGTAGGCATACCAGCCGATCAACGGCAGCGTGGGTAAGGTGAACTGCATCGCGGCGCGCCAATGTCCACGGGCTTGCGCAGGCGACCGGCGAGTTTCCCACACGTGCCAGGCAGCCAGGGTCAACGGCATCACAATGGCGGTTTCTTTCGACAGCGCCGCCAGCGAGAACCAAACCGCCGCGATCCATCCACGTCGCGCGGAGGGCAGCTCCTCCAATGCGTATACCAGCGCCCACATGGTTCCGGCGGCGGCATAGATGTCCGCCTGCGCCAGCGTGCTCTGCGTGAACCATACCGGATAGAGCGCGCTCAGCAGTGTGGTTGCGACGGCCACCGTGGTGTTCATCAGCCGGCGAGCCAGCGCGAATACCGCCGTCAGCGCGAACGCAGCCACCAGACATGTCGCCAGGCGCGTCACCACGGGGGTAAATCCCGAGACCTTCCACCAGGTAGCCAGATAGATTGCCGGCAACGGAGGATGGGCGTTGGTCAGCGTCGAATATGGGATCAGCGAGCCGGTGCGGAAAAAATCATACGCTGCAGGAATATAGTAGCCCGCCTCGTCCCAGAAATAGGGCAGCCGCAGCAGCGGCAAATGAGTCAGCAAGACGAAGGCATAGATGACCGGGAAAATCATCCAGTTCGCTACCGGCTCATCGCGATGTTCCCGAAGCAGGAATTGTTGCAGCAGCGAATGCGGCTGTGCGACAGGCGCGGATTTCAAAGGCGGATTCTTGGCCGGCAAATCATCGCTCCTGACAAATCGAAAGGGTACATCGGGGGACCTTCGAATGGCTGATTCGCACCAATCCGCGTTTAGTGTATCGGACCGTTGCCGGGTCCCGCCGCCGGAAACGCTTGCGTCGGCTCCAGATTGATGGAGCCAAAGGCCTGCTCATATTGCGCCAGGTTCTGTCCCAGCAGGTTCCACAAAGCCTTGGCCTGCTGCGGACTCAAATAGATTCCCTGAAAATTTCGCAGCACCACTTCGTCGGGGGAGTCCTGGCGGGCGGCGCCAAAGATCAACATAAAATCCCACACGCTGGCCCGTACCTGGACGCTGTTGGCGTAGCCGTCGCGATAGTCCTGCGCCTGAACAATATTGATATTCGGAGAAGAATGCATGGGCTGGCTCATGCAACAAGGGTATCGCGAGTGCGTGGTTGCACGCTGCATCAAACTGTGAGGAATTCTCCGTGCTAACGGGAGTTGGGATGGCAGGGCTGGCGCTTTCTCCTGATTCCACAAGGACCAGGAGGCATTGAAATCAACACCTTTTTTAGGGAGCAACTATCGAGCTGCCCAGGGGTTACCATCCATTACAGTCACCTGGTTGAGTGTTTTGCATCATCTGTATGGATCCATGTACGGGTTCCGCAAGACAGTTTGTCTTCAGTTAGAGAGGGAACATGAAATCCACCAGAAGGCAAAATCCTTCTCCGGAAATCTTATTTCCGCGGGGTCTGACCGGCACGTTGCCGACAGGTCCATCCCATGGAAGAGGCATTGGGCGTGCGGCGTTTGTGGCCAGACAGATCTTCGCTCTCGTCCTCGTTGTGCTGATCGTGCCCATGGGGCAGGGCGTGCTGTTGTTTGCTCAGGCAGATCCTTCGCAACAGGAGCAATATAACGGAGCACCGCCCCCGCCTCCGCCGCCAGGTCAAAATGGTTCACAAGATCAATACGCCCCGCAGGATCAAGGTGCGCCGCCACAGGATCAGGGTGTGCCGCCTCCAGACCAGGGTGCGCCCCAGGGGCAACCCTTAAGTCCGGAGGAACTGGATCAAATGGTGGCTCCGATCGCGCTCTATCCGGACGCACTGGTGGCGCAGGTTCTGGCAGCCTCAACGTATCCCACGGAAGTGGTAGAAGCGGATCGCTGGGTTCAGTCGCAGGGGAATATGCCGCCAGAGCAATTGGCGGAAGGCGCCAACCAGCAGAACTGGGATCCCAGCGTGAAAGCACTGGTCGCCTTCCCGTCGGTTCTGGCCCAGATGGATAGAAACATTCAGTGGACGACCGACCTGGGCAACGCCTACTACAACCAGCCGGACGATGTGATGTCGGCGGTACAAACCATGCGCGCCCAGGCCCAGGCTGCGGGAACGCTCCAGGACACGCCACAGCAAGTGGTTTCCAATGACGGTGGGAACATCATCATCGCGCCTGCCAATCCTGAGGTCGTGTATGTCCCGATCTACAATCCATGGGGCGTGTACGGGCCTCCGATTGGCGTGTTTCCGGGCTATTACTACGGACCTCCTACGGGCGTCTACTTCGGCAGCGGGCTCGCCATCGGTTTTGGTGTCGGAATTGGAGTCGGCCTATGGTCGCACTGGGGTTGGGGCTGGCACAGTTGGCATCCTGACTGGGATCGCCGGGCCATTTACTACAGACACGACCGGTATTACACTCGCAGCCGCACCGTCTACAACCGCGGCTTCAACCGTCCCGGCAGTCCGCATGGGTACCCGGGCAGCCGAGGATCGTATTACAACCACAATGCCAACTACAACCACGGCGGCACCTTGAATCGTGGCGGCCAGCAGTATCGAGGAACTCAGCAATACCGTGGCAATCAGGAGCAAAACCGCGGCAACCCGAGGCAGAACTTTGGTAATCGGCAGCAATACCACAGCGATCCGCGGCAATACCGAAGCAATCAGCAATTTCATGGCAACCAGCAACAGAACCGTAGCAATAGGGCGCAGCCGAGACCGAACCAACCCAGCTACAAGGGAAATTCAAACCGTCACCCGCAGTGGAGCGGAGCACATCAGGGTGGTGGGCGTCCCAGCGGCGGCGGACATCCCGGTGGCGGAGGACATGACGGCGGCGGACACCAGAAATAGTTGTTGAGTTTTATCCGGCTGACTGCACTCAGCTACAAGCTGTGAGCGCAAAAGCCAGCGTCCCCCCTCGGATGCTGGCTTTTGTATTGCCGAAGACCGGGTACGCCGATCCCAAGCGTTGCAGACGCACGGGCAGAAGCCGCGTCTCAGGCAAATTTCCGTCAATAGATGAGCTTGAGCGAGAACTGAATCTGCCTCGAGGTGCCGGCGGTTTTGCTGATGACGCCAAATCCCGAACCCTTGATGGTGTTCGCGGGTAGCCCCATGTTCACGATGTTGAAGATGTTGAAGAACTCTCCGCGGAACTGCAGGTCCGCCATTTCGATACCGCCGCGCCGACGCCCGATGGGCGTCGTCTTGATCAAGGCGTAATCGAAATCATAGTAAGCCGGCCCGCGGAAGGTGTTGCGGCCCAGCGTTCCGAAGCGCCCGGAATTCGGTCCGGAGCCTCCAGAAATCCCAATGGGGATGGAAAAGTAACTGGCGTTGTTCGTACCGCGGCCGAAATAATCCTCCCGGCGGCGGGTTGCGCTATGGGCGGTGGAAAGGTCCGGTTTACCGATTTGATCCGGGCGGTCGGCGCCGATGGTCCCGTAGCCAGTTTGCTGGATCCCGGAATACACGGTGAAGGGCGATCCGCTTGTGATGGTCGAGATGCTCAGCAACTCCCAGCCTTTTGTCAGCACTCGCGCACTCGAAGGGAAAATTGCCAGACGCTCGAGCGGTAAGGCCTGCGCCGCACTCACGGTAAAGGCGTGTGTTACGTCGAAATTCGATGGACCTTTCTCCGCATGCGTGTCGAATGGATTCTGCGGACTGAAGAGAACCACAGCGCCGGCCGAGCCAGTGCCGGCCAGAATGCCGCTGACATCGTCAATCGACTTGCTCCATGTATACCCAGCCTGCAACGCCGGCCCACCATATCCAACCTGCCCAGCCAGCGACGTCTGGAGCGCGTTATACGACGAATGTGCTGTATCTGTAATCACGGACTCAAAGCCGAAGCCGCCCGTTACTGTGCCGCTGCTGTTGAAATCCGTGTATGGCGCAAAGCCGGCTCCCGCTCCTGGGTAAGCATTCGGATACGATATGCGCGGCAGGCGGAATGACTCTGTGCCCACATAGGCCGCATCCACCGTGAGCCCAGTAAACGCGCGCTCCACTCCCAGCGTCCAGGATTGCAGAAATCCATCTCCGAAGCGCCGATCGACCGCGTTCAGGCTAAGCAAAGAAAGCTGGTGTCCGGGCGCCAACGCGGCCAGATTCTGCTGAAAGCGGTCCACATCCATCACCGTGTTAGCTGGCACATCCTTTGTGCCGTGTGCAAACACGTTCTGGCCCTGCGGTGTATACGTTAATGGCAACTCATCCGGGGTGATCTGAAATCCGTAGGCAATCTCTCCGCTCTTAGAAGCATTGACACGCGGAAAGTCGCTGAACGGCGTCGAGCCAGTCAGGAAATTATCCTGCCAGATGTTCGGTGGAATTACCGTGATTGCGCCACCCGCGTGTACTCGAACCTGGCCCGGCGCATTCCAGTCAATCTGGACGCGCGGCCCCCAGCCGTTCCAGCCGCTCTGGTATGCCGGCTGCGGGTTGATTAGAAATTCCTGTGCTACTCCCGCTGGCGGATACGGATTGAGAAAGCTGGAGGTGCGGTGGGCCCGCTCCGTGATGGGCGTGTACACCTCATAGCGAAGCCCATAGTCCAGAGCCCAGTCCTCGTTGATTTTCCAGGTATCCTGCAGATATGCGTTCACGTCGTTACGGTTGATAGCGGCCGGCCCGATGTGTGGCCCATTTGAAAAATAGGGCGGAGCCACGGAGATGGTATAGCCGTAGGGATAGCCGACCAGGAGACTGCTCAGCGTATCCGGCAGAGGATCTCCTGGCTGCACGTCATGCTGCCCGCTGGCGGAGGGGACGAAAACTGGCGAATACACTGTACCGCCGCCAAAGTCGTATTCCCCGTTTGGGCTGGTTCCGAAATAGGTAGTGTCGCGGTTAAGCCGTGCCTCCACGCCCCACTTCACGGCGTGCTGCGACGAGGCCCAGGTGAAGTTCAGTTGGCCCTGGAACAAGTTCCCGAAAGATGACATCACCGTGCCAGCCGCTCCATTAAAGGCCTCGAACAGGCCATCGGTGAACTTCAGCGCCGGCTGGGTATGGTTCGGCGTGGGAAAGGACGGCGTTGTCCGGATAATGCTCAAGGACGCCGACCACAAATACTGCGGCGACACTGTACGGGTATAGGTAAACACCACATTGCGCTGGCGATCGACATACTGCACGCCAAAACTCGGGTCGAGCAACGTCTGATCCGGATTGGTCGTCGGTCCCATCAGATTGTCATAGGTAAACCTGCTCAGAAACTGGCCCTTCTCGCCCAGCTTCTGGTCGAGGCGAATGGAGAATTGATCGGCATTGGTGTCAACATTGGACGGAGCTGCGTAAGTGCGATCTCCATAGGCGCCGGTCGGACTATTTGGCAGAGGATAGCGCGCAATCACTGCGGCAATCTGCGGATTCACCGGGACCTGGAGCGTATCGCTACTGCCATCGGGGTAGGTGATCGTGTCCTGTCCCGCACGCTCAGCGGGTGTCGGCACTGCCAGCACCTGGGTTGTCCCCAGCAGCTGCCGGAAGCCCTGGTACTCGCCGAAGTAGAAGGTTCGGCCGCGACCGTCATAGAGATGTGGCAGCAATACCGGCCCACCATTCGTGAATCCGAACTCATTCCTGCGAAAGGGCGGAATTCGCCCCGGTTCCGCGATGGAAGGATGGTCGAAGTAATTCCGGGCGTCAAGCGCCGAGTTGCGCAGGAATTCAAAAAACGAGCCGTGAAAGCCGCTGCTGCCGGAACGAGTGATGATGTTGGTGAAACCTGCTGCGCCCCGCCCAATCTCCGCCGGCATCCATCCCGAACTCGATTGCAATTCCTGGATCGCGTCTACGTTAAAGTTGGTAAACGTGCTTCCTCCCATCTCCGGATCACTGATGTCTGCGCCATCCATCGCGAACACCGCCTCCACTCCCCGCTGCCCGTTGATAGCGAATTGCTGAGTGAAGTTGGTCGCGCCGTTCACATCGGCCATGGTTCCGGCGGCCAGCAGTAGCAGGGTGCTGAAGTCGCGTCCATTCAGGGGTAGCTCGCTGACCGACTGGCTCGAAAGCTTTTCGCCGCCTGTCGCGCCTGTCGCGTCCGCGATTGCGCTTGGGTTGGCATTCGGGCCCACCGGCGAGGGAGCGTCTGACTCGATTGTCACTACAAGTGTGTTTTGGTCGGAAACCGTGAGCACGACTGCGGCTCCGCTGAGGTTCACTGCAGACGGCGCTGTTGGCGGCCGGCCAGGCAGTTGTACCGTGACGTTGTATCGCCCCGGGATTACCGCCTCAAGGGTGAAACGGCCATCGGCTCGGGTAACCTTGGTTTGCCGTTTTTGCCAGGCTCCTGCGGCGACGACATTCACCATCGCGCCAGCCACAGGTGCGCCAGTCGTGGTGTCAACTACTCCGGTCAAAACCGCCGAGGGTGCCGACGTCCGCTGCGCTCCGACTGGCATCCCGGCTAGAAATCCCACTACCCAGCCTACTGCCAAAACGATCGCCCTAATGCACCATCGCTCTCTGAAGAGGAAGCCGCTCTTGAGTCGATTTCCAGAGCGCCCCATCACGAGAAGAAATTGCGGAATACGCTTCTAATTTCCGCTGTTGCTTCGCGGTTGCTGATTATCACTTGCACGGAACCTGCTCAGAGCGTCTTTGCACTCTTGTTCTTCGACTGCTGCTGAAACGCGCCTTCTGTCTGCGTATGCAGAAATTAGGCGAAGCCAAAAAAGGTCGGTTCTTTGATCGACCCTAAATAGTTGGTGCGAAAGGGGGGACTTGAACCCCCACGGTTTTACCCGCCAGATCCTAAGTCTGGTGCGTCTGCCAATTCCGCCACTTTCGCATCTTTGGTTGGACAGTCCATCTGGTCCGCAGGATTGCGATGCAATTCCGAACGAGGAGCCATCGGAGCCCATGCTCGGGACAGGCCCTGCGTCGATCGCCTGCAGCCATCCCGAGTCTACCGGCAAACGACCTGCGGGTGCAACGCTCGCCGACCCCTACTCCTTGCGCTCGAAAGAGCGGAATCCATGCTTGCGCACCAAGGCGTCCCGCTTGGCTTCTTCAAGATCGGCCTGCACCATTTCTCGGACCAACTCCTCAAAGCCGATGCGCGGTTCCCATCCGAGACGCGTTCTGGCGTGGGTCGCATCGCCTAAAAGAGTTTCGACTTCTGCCGGACGAAAATAGCGCGGATCGACCGCGACAATCACCTGTCCATTTTCACCCACGGCCTTTTCATCTTTGCCGCTGCCTGTCCACGTAAGCTTCATCCCCAGGTCCTCGGCGGCAATCGACACAAATTCCCGCACGCTGTGTTGCTGACCGGTGGCGATCACAAAATCTTCCGGCTTTTCCTGCTGTAGCATCAGCCACTGCATCTCAACGTAGTCGCGCGCATGGCCCCAATCGCGCAGGGCATTCATGTTGCCGAGATAAAGGCAATCTTGCAGGCCAAGCTTAATGCGAGCCAGCGCGCGCGTAATCTTTCGCGTAACAAATGTCTCTCCGCGGGTGGGCGATTCGTGATTGAAGAGAATTCCGTTGCAGGCATACATGCCGTACGATTCGCGATAGTTGACGGTAATCCAATAGGCATAGAGCTTGGCCACCGCATACGGGGAGCGCGGATAAAACGGCGTCCGCTCCGTCTGCGGAACCTGCTGCACCAGGCCATACAGCTCTGACGTGGATGCCTGGTAGAAGCGGGTTTTCTTTTCCAAGCCGAGGATGCGAATCGCTTCCAGCAGGCGCAGCGTTCCCATGGCGTCGACATCGGCCGTGTATTCCGGCTGCTCGAAGGAGACCGCAACGTGGCTCTGCGCGCCCAGGTTGTAGACCTCATCCGGCTGCACCTTCTGCACAATATGGACGAGGCTGGAAGAATCCGTCAGGTCGCCATAATGCAGGATGAAATTGCGATCATGGACGTGCGGGTCTTCATACAAGTGGTCGATGCGATCCGTATTGAATAGCGAAGTCCGCCGCTTGATGCCGTGAACTTCATAATCCTTGCGCAACAAAAATTCGGCAAGATACGATCCGTCCTGCCCGGTAATTCCAGAGATCAAAGCTGTCTTCTTCAAGGCACCACCCGAGAATTGATTTCCATCCGAACTCTATTGCGTGATGCAACTGCTTGCGCAAGCCGCAATCCAGCCGGGTCTTACGCAATCCGTTCTCTTCAAAAAATCCCCGAGTCGCACACAAGCCTGACGGTCACGATGCCGCGGACATGGTTGCCATCGGATCTATCGCCGATCTCCAGTGGATCGGCCATATTGTATCGGGACAATGCGATCGCTTTCGGCGGCATCTCGCGCAGCAAAGACAATTTGATTGGCTCGAAAAATATCCTCGAGTGTCAACTCGACCGGGTGGAGCAGAATTTGTACCCCATAGATGCTCGCAAGGAAGTTCGCGACCAGGGACTGATCGGGCGGAAGAGAATTCAGCAACTTCTGGGATTGCTTTTTACTTCCATAGACGAGACCTAGACCTTCGCGGTACTCGAGAATGCCCTCCGTACCTGCCAGGCGCAGACGATCGTCGCCATGCGTTCCAAAGGTCTGGGGACGGAGATAATCCAGATGCAGTTGGGCCGGCGCCTTGTTGTCCAGGCAAAACATGGTGGCCGCGGTATCGTTGAAATCGAGCATGTTCGGCTGCCCAATGTGCGCCTGCAACGCGGACACCTGAATGGGTTCTCGCTTCGACGTAAAGCGCATCAGATCGACCAGGTGAATGCCGATATAGGGAATGATGCCGCTGAAGGTAGCATTGTGCAGCATCCAGTCCGGCCGCTCGCCGAGCACGTAGGATTTCTGTCCGTCCACCTGGGCAACTTCACCGATCTGACCCGATTCCACCATCTGCCGCATTGCCATGAATGTCCCAAGAAAACGCATCGTCAGAAGCATGGTGAGGTGCACTTTGCCGGCTGCGAGCGCCGTTCGTATCTTTTGCACCTGGGCCCAATTCATGCCCAGCGGTTTTTCCGCGATAATGTGCAGCCCTCTCGCAATACACTCCATCACCAGTCCGGCTCGCTCGCCGTCCGTGCCGCAGATGGCCGCCACCTCCAACTTCTCCCGGTCGAGCAGCATTTGATGATTGGTATAGCGGTGCTCGACGGGAACCCCGATGCGGTCCCCCACTTCTTTCAACCGTTGGACATTCGTGTCCGAAATCGCCTGGACTTGGAAGTTGGGGAAAACGCGGCGAGCGTCGAGGATGTCGCCAATGTGGCCATCGAGGCCGAGCAATCCGACTCGTATCGTGCCAGGGAGTTTGAACGACGCTATCGCGGGAACAGAGGACAAGGCAACGGCAGAAGCGCCGGCAAGAAAGTTACGACGAGTCAAAGGTTTCACGGGAATCAGGTCAATAGTTTTCATTTGTGGCGCGTGCCAGGATCGGTTTGGATACAGGTTCGATTCTATTGTTGCAACGCCTTCTATGCGAGTTGAATGAAACATTTTCGCTCCGATTACGGAATGCTCTATCGAAGTGGAACGATCGAATGCGGGCCGAACACCCAGATCTTGATCCCGCCCAGGAAGGCGCGACCGGGCATGGGAACACCGGGGATCTCGTCGTAGCCTGTATTGCTCAGATTCGTCATTTGCAGAAATGGCTGGAACCGTCCGTGTTCATGTACGACAGAGAGATCCCACACCGGATATGCCGTTTGGTGAAAGCGCTGCTGTACGCCGACGCGTGTGTTCACCATCGCCCAGCGCCCAAGGTTGGAGTACCAGTTGAAGATGGCATTGTTGACCGGATAATTGAAGAGATATTCCGACTGCAAGCCGTTCAGCACGCTCTGCGCACCCTGCAGCCAGGTCCAGGCAAGATTCACCTGCTGGCCGTGACCCGCCTGCCAGTTCAGCGATGCTTCCGTGCCTGCAAACGAGAATCCATTCAGATTGGTCGCATGCCACTTGGCCGTCGGCGAGGTACGAACGTAGTCGATGAAGTTGCTCTGCGGTGAATAAAATCCTGTGACCGAGGCTGCGAGAGAACGGCGCGGATACCAGTCAAAGCCGCCTTCATAGTCCCATGCTGACTCCGGCTTCAGGTATGCATTGCCGACGGTGGCGGGATCGCTGTAATAGAGGTCAGTGTAGGTCGGCAGGCGAAATCCGTAGCCAATGGATGTGCGAGCCTTTAGGTCCGGGTGAACCCAGTAGGACGCAGCAATCGCCGGACTGAAGACGTCATACCCGCCGCTGATGATTTCCTCCCGCGCACCGACAGACAACATGGCACGCTGCCACGACCGCACATCGAAATCGACATAGCCCGAGCCCCAGTTGCGGGCATGCTGGCCCAGATTGTTGCTGTGGATGGAATCGCCGTCGAAGTCGAGACCATAGTAAAGGCCATTGGCCCCGTTCCACACCTTCTTGCGACGCAACAATGCCTGCCAACTGGCGTCGATATGATTATTCGCGTAGATGGCTGGGTCATCGCGGAACAGCACGAAATTGTCGGTGTGCCGCCGATAGGCGAAGCCGCCATCCGTCACCGCTCCCAGCCCCTGGCGGATCGAGGCAAACCATCCTTTCGTCCGCTCCCATGAAGGATAGTTGCCATAGAAATTGTTCGCACCGAAAGGCGTGTCGCTGCCTGCCAGCAGAACGTCGCTGGTTCCCAGGGGCGATTTCACCCAGGTTTCTGTGCTGCCATTTTCGTTGCGGAAGTCGCGATCATACATAAATCCGGAAGAGAAATCGCGATGCCCGGCGATCTGCTCCGCCCAGCTACGGCGCGCATAATTGCCAACAAAGGTTTGCTGATTTTCTCCGAAGCTGCCCGCACCGCCGGACACCCATAGCGAGCGAGTGGCGGGACGCGAGGTTAGAAAATCCGCCACACCACCCAATGCATCCGCGCCATACAGCGTCGATCCGGCCCCATGCAGCACTTCAATGTTCGTCATGGCGTCGAGCGGCACCGGTAAATCGAGGTTGTTGTGCGCCGTTTCCGGATCGTTCACGCGAAATCCATCCAACAGCACCAATGTCTGCTCAAACGATGTTCCGCGAATCGACAGGTCCGCGGGATACCCGCCAGCCCCACGCTGATTGATCTGCACTGAAGAGTCGGTGCGCAAATAATCTTCCACCGTGTTGTAGGCCAGTGGGTGCGCCTGCGTATCCATCACCACCACGGAGCGGGCAGACTCGCCCAGCGAGATCGGATCGGGCGCGCCCAAAACCGTGACCGTGGTGCGCACTGTTTCCAGTTTCGCTTTCTGGGGCGGAGCAGAAGCCGCGTTGGTCGAGGGAGCGTCGGGGAGGAGCGAGCTTTGCTGGGAAAGCCCGCAAAGGGTACTGCCGCACAGGAGAAGGGCCGCAAGCCAGCGTGTACTGGTCAAGCCTGCAACCCCATACTAGAAATGCATGCAGCACAGCCGAAAATGGAAACGATCAAGCTGGAACCTCTGCACCATCATTCAGCAAGTTTTGGGGCAACACAACGATACTTTTGTCTTGTCCTAAATAATTTATCTTGTAAACTACTTCAGGCTACGATGCGCATTGAAGCTTTCCTTCGCGAGAGTCCCATGTTCACGGTCAAGCGTGCGGCGCTGCGCTTCGATGCCCTTGCGGCCGAAGCCTTTGCTGCCGATGATCTGGGATTTATGGATGGCCTTGTCCTGGCAGCCATCTTCTTTGAATCTCCGCGGCCGATCAAGCCGTCTCACCTGGCTGCCACCTTTGCCACCACGCGCGGCAACATCAGTCATGCCATCTCATCCCTGGAAGCCAAGGGTTTGCTGCAACGAAAGATCGATCCCGCCGACGCGCGAGGGTATCTCCTGACGCTGAAGCCTACGGGAAAGAAATGCGCGCTGCGAGTGATTGCAGCATTCGACAAGATGCAAAAGAGATTCGAAGGCGAAGTCGGAGCCACCACGCTGGCGAACGCACTCAAAGTGATTCGCGCGCTTGAATCCTGCAATCACGGATAAGGCCTCGCTCCCGATTCCAGCTCGCCTGGCAACGCAACGCCTCATCGGCATCGTCGTCATCGTAAAATGAATCTTCCGGCACAGCCTTCTGCATTCCGCGCGTTACTCCGGTACCACGCAATCGTCGCACGCGGTCGCCCGTTACGTTCCCCACGGAATACACTGCAGAACGATACGCCGGTTCCGGCTCGCGATTGGAAAGGTATGGGAGCATGGCTGCATTGGCTGACACATTCTGGCGCGGCAAACGCGTCTTCATCACCGGGCATAGTGGGTTCAAAGGGGTCTGGCTGTCGCTGTGGCTTCAGTCGTTAGGGGCAGAAGTGTTCGGCTACTCGACTTCGTCACCCGGCTCGTCGATGGAAGGCAAGTACGCGGTTCCGATGCAAAGCTTTCGCGGAGATATTTGCGATGCCGATAAACTGCATCCTGCGCTCGTCGCAAGCAGGCCTGAGGTTGTGATTCACATGGCGGCGCAGCCCTTTGTGCGCAAGGCGCTGCAGGATCCCATCGGAACCTACCAGGCCAATATCATTGGGACGGCGACGCTGTTGGAAGGCGTGCGAAAGTGCGATTCGGTGCGCGCGGTCATCGTGGTCACGACCGATAAGGTTTACGAGAATCAGGATTGGGATTGGGCCTATCGTGAGGTGGATCGTCTGGGCGGCAGCGACCCGTACAGCAGCAGCAAAGCCTGCATGGAATTGGTCGTTCATTCGTTTCGCGATTCGTTTTTCAGCGGGGAGGGCCCGGCTGGCCGTCGGGTGGGCATGGCTTCGGCGCGCGCTGGAAATATGCTGGGTGGCGGCGATTGGGGAAAAGACCGGTTGGTTCCCGATATGATTCGCAGCTTCGCGGCAGGTAAGCCCGTTGTGCTTCGCAACCCAACGGCAAAGCGGCCGTGGCAGTTTGTGCTGGAAACATTGCGCGGTTATTTGTTGTTGGCCGAGGCGCTCTATGAAGACCCTGCGCGCTATTCCGGAGCGTGGAACTTCGAGCCCGGAGTCAGCGAGGTTCGATCAGTCGAGTGGATTGTCAAGAAGCTGGCCGCCGCCTGGGGCGCGGAGGCGAAGTGGGACATTCAACCGGGCCAGCATCCACAAGAGGTACCGATGCTGCGTCTCGACTGCGCCAAAGCAGCGAAGGAACTATCGTGGACGCCGGTTCTCGAACTTGCCGACGCATTGCAGACGACGGTCGACTGGTACCGCGATTTTTACGCTGGAAAGAATATCGCGGAAACCTATGCAGCGCAGATTGCCGCCTACGCCTCGCGCTCCAGCGCGAAATGGGAAATTCTTACCCCGGCTGTCCGCGGAACCTGACAGCGACCGCGAACCCTGTTGCATTCCGGAATGCAATACACTCATCCCTATGCGCCCCACACTTTCTGTCGCCATGATCGCCCGCAATGAAGAGGCGAACTTGCCCCGAACGCTGGAGAGCGTCCGCTGGGTGGATGAGATTGTGATCGTCGATTCCGGATCCACGGATCGCACGCCGGAGATCGCTCGCAGCTACGGCGCGAAGCATTCCTTCAACAGAGATTTTCAGGGGTTCAATCCGCAAAAAACCCTGGCCATCGACGCCTGCACCAGCGATTGGATTTATCTGTTGGACGCGGATGAAGTGGTAACGCCGGAGCTGGCGAATGAAATTCGGAAGGTGCTGGAAGATCCACGCTACGACGCATATTGGCAGCCACGCCTGAATCTTTTTCTGGGTCGATGGATTCGTCACGGCGGCTTTTACCCCGACCACAAATTGCGTTTGTTCAAACGAGGCACGGCCCGCATGGCGGGCGCGGAACCGCATGGCACTCCAGAATATGCCGGCCCCAAGGGAACCCTAAAAAACGATCTGCTGCACTATGCCTACCCGAAACTCGAGCTCTACCTGGAGCATATGAACCGCTACAGTTCGCACAGCACACGCGAGCTGTTCGCAAAGGGAAAAACAAGTTCCTCGTTCGGCGCATTCGTCTGGAATGTAGTCCTGAACCCGATCGCGACGTTTATAAAGAACTACATCGTTCGCCTGGGATTTCTCGACGGCCTGGAGGGATTCGTACTGCACTTCAATCACTCTGTCTACATCCACTGGAAATATGTCAAAGCGTGGAATGCAGGCAAACAAATGCGCGCCGCCGATGGTTCTGAGCCACGCGCAGAGGCCTGGAAAAATCCTGAAAACTAATGTGGTACTGGGGGAGGGCAAGGTTGCATTGCGTTAGCCGACAAGACCGGGCAGGGTCCACTCGTGCGGCAACACGGACCTCGCAATCTGCACAGACTTGGAACGCGGAACCAGTTCGATCCCGTTTTCAGTCCAATGACGGATCGAGTAGACTTGCGCGCAGCGTTCGCACAACCAGAAGTAACGTCGTATCACCACGGGGGAGCTACTCTCTGCAGAAGCCGACATTGCAGGGATGGGGAACAAACCGGTCTTGGAGTCGTTGGCACAAGCGACTGCCTCTGGGGACATCGTCTGGGCCGAGGGCTTACGCTCCATCAGAAATAGACGACCGCCGCGCAGATATTTCAACTCTGCGCCGCAATTCTTATTTGCGCATGTCATGTTCATGGTGCTCGCCTCGGTTACTTACTCTCGGTTACTTACTTTGGTAAGAACCCCACCTGGGCAGAAAACGGTTGGTAAAAAACTCAATTTAGAGAAAGTGAGAGAATCGTTCTGTCTTCTCTCCTGCTTGGTGGGGAAGACGTATTCGATCCGCGGATCGAACCGCAGGAATTCCCGAATGAAATCCGTCGCGCGGCCTTTTCAGGTCGAAATGCCGCTTACAACTTGATCATACCCCCACGGAGGGGTTCGGAATCGAAAAAAATATTGTGAATATTCGCTTGCAGCGAAGATTTCGACCGCCGGGAGTTCCAGCCGTGCAGCCCCAGAAAGCCTTCAGTCCGCAGAATCGAATCGCAGGTGGATGCAACCGGATGGATCGAGAGTTGCGCTAATTCCAGCCAGGGTCGGAACTCTCCAGTTGGCATCCATCAAGGTTTCAGAGGGATAGGTCGTCAAGACGGCCAGCACCGGGCATCCAGCGGCCTTCCCGGAGCCAACTCCGGCAGGAGCATCTTCGACCACCAGGCATTCTGCGGGCGCGGCCCCAAGTAACGCGGCCCCGTGGCAATAAGGTTCCGGATGGGGCTTGCCTTGCCTTACCGTTTCTGCCGTGACAAAGTACTTTGGGATCAGAATGCCGGCGTGGGCCATGCGACTCCGCGCCAGACGTTCCGTGGCGGAGGTTACCACTGCCCAGGAACCTTCGGGCAGCGAGGCCAGCAGTTCTTTTACACCCGGCAACACCACCAGCCCTTCGTTATCTTCCACTTCAAGGTCTTCAATGTAGCGAAGTTCAGTGGCATCATCCAAGTCCGGCCGCAGCGCCCGAACTGTCTCGATCGCCCGCCGACCATGCGCCAGGTGGATGGCGTGTTCCGGATCGAGACCGCGCGTGACGGCATACCGCTGCCAGCTGCGTTCGACGGAGCCAATCGAGCTCATTAGCACTCCATCCATGTCAAAAAGCAGGCCCCGGACCAGCAAGTCAACCTTCATTGGGCCCCGCCCGATTGCAGCGTGAACTCACGACCGGCCTGCAACAGGCGTTGCACGGCTTGCGGCGAACAGGATTCCGCATAGATGCGCAGCAAGGGTTCCGTGCCAGAGGCTCGCAGCAACAGCCAGCTTTCGGCCGCCCTTGGTTTCGCTTCCGCTTCGGGATTACGCAAAAAGAATTTCATTCCATCCAAAGTTTCCACTCGCTCTACTTCCATTCCGGCAAAGAATTTTACTCCGGCGCGTGCTCGGGCGATCGCGTTATTTTTTATGTCGTCGCTGATATGCATGTCGATCCGGTCGTAATGATGTTCGCCGTATTCCTGCTGTAAATCCGCCACCAGCTCGCCGAGGGATTTGTTTTCGTCGGCCATCACATTGGCCAGCAGCAGTGCGTTCAGCAAACCGTCGCGCTCCGGCAGATGCCGCGCGATTCCAATACCGCCCGATTCCTCGCCACCCATTAAGATTTCCCGAGCCAGCATTAGGTCACAGATATATTTGAAGCCGATCCCGGTTTGGTGCAACTTGCGGCCGTGGCGGGCACAAATGCGGTCCACCATGCGGGTGGTGTTGAACGTCCGCACCACTTCTCCGGGCCACTGTTTACGTTCAATCAGCCAACGCAGCAGGATCGAGAAAATTTTGTGCGCATCGACCACGTTTCCACTCTCGTCCACCGCGCCAATGCGGTCGGCATCGCCATCGGTGGCGAATCCGGCCTGGCAATGTTGTTCGACCACCGCTTGCTGCAGCTCTCGAAGATGCGGCAAAATCGGCTCCGGATTGATGCCAGGAAACAGCGGATTGGGTTCGCGATGAATCTCAACACAGGGAACCTGGACGCGACTGAAAATTCCCGCCAGAATTCCGCCGCCCGCTCCATACATGGGATCGATGGCGAGTTTGAACCCGCTGGCCGCAATTTTTGGCAAGTCGACAAAGCTCGCAATCTTTTCAATGTAGGCGGGAAGAAAATCGACACGCTCGATCTTCCCGGGCACCGAAGCGTGTGCCAGCGGCTTGCCCAGATAGGACTCGATGGCAGCGATCATGGAAGGCTTGCCCGAGCCACCGTAGCCAGCCTTGAACTTGACGCCGTTCCATTGGAAGGGATTGTGGCTGGAGGTGATCATGATGCCGCCGGCCGAACCGCTGTCACGGACGGCCAGCGATAATGCGGGGGTGGGGGTGATGCCGCTGGCTAAACGCACTGGAATTCCTGCGGACGCGACTACCTCTGCGGCTGCCTGCGCGAAGCGAGGCGAACCAAACCGCGTGTCGTAGCCGATGCAGATGCCGCGCGCCGGATCTTCCTGCGCGAGAATGTAGTTCGCGATCGCGCTTGCAGCCACGCGGAGATTGGCGAAAGTAAAGTCTTCTGCAATGATGCCGCGCCAGCCATCGGTGCCGAACTTTACAGCGCTTGGTTGGGAGTTGTCAGTGGCCGTCACAGTTTCCATTCGAAGGGCCGATCAGATCAGTTTGTCCTGTTTTTCCTGCTGCAGTTGCTTCACCAGCTTGCCAACATCCTGACATCCCTCGCGCGTGGTGATCAACAAAACATCGCCGGCATCCACCACCACAAGGTTGTCGACGCCAACCAGCGCCACGTGTTTCTCCGGCGCGTAGACGTAGTTGCCACTGGCTTCCAACACGCTTTCTGCCGTCGTATCCATCACGTTGTCGCCATGCCGGACATTTTCGCCCTGCAACATTTTGTGGTCGTACAACGCCGCCCACGATCCCAGATCGTTCCATCCAAAATCCGCCCGCAGGCAATAGAGGTTCGAATGGTGCTCGCCTTTTGCGGAGCGCGGTTCGATGATGGCGTAATCGATGCTGATGTTTTCGCATTGCGGATAGAGTGCTGCAAACTTCGATGCAAATTCCGCGGTGCCAAACGCCTGCGCAATTTCTTCCAGGTAAGGAGCGGTCTCCGGCAGATGCTCGCGAACTGCGTTGGCCAGGGTGCGGGCCGTCGCCAGAAACATGCCGCTGTTCCAGAAATAATTTCCGGAGGCCACAAATTCATTGGCGCGCTCCAGGTTCGGCTTCTCCGTAAACCGTCGAACCCGGGACGCCGTCTCATTCAGCGTTTCACCGGTCTCAATGTAGCCGTAACCCGTTTCCGGTCGGCTTGGCTTCACTCCCAGCACGATGATGTTTTCGCCCGCCGCTGCTAATTCACTGCCCGCCAGCAGCACTTGCAGAAAGGCCTCGCCATCTCGAATCGTATGATCCGCGGGAAACAGTCCCAGCACAGCGTTGGGCGCCTGGCGCTCCAGAAGAAACGCCGCTAATCCTGCGGCCGGGGCCGTGTTCCTGGCCACAGGCTCCGCCAGAATCTGCGCCTTGGGAACATCGGGCAGTTGCGTCTCCACCGCCGGCATCAACCATTCATTTGTCAGGATCCAGATGTGTCGGCTGTCGGCCAGCGGCAGCAGTCGGCTGACCGTTTGCTGCAGCATGCTGCGCTCGCCATTCAAAGAGAGCATCTGTTTGGGATGCGTTCTGCGGCTGCGCGGCCAAAAACGCGTGCCGCTGCCACCGGCAAGAATAAATGGGCGAAACTCGAGGGTTGGGTTCAAGGTAGGTTTCATCGTAACCGAAAGCGGCTGTTGCAACGGCGAAACAAATGCCCAAGGAATGACAATTTCAGACTAGATGGATCGAACACGTCTCGAGTTGCCACGCCATGGTCGAAATTACTCCGGAATCGCTCGTAGAATCTCCGCTGGGGCTGTGGGCGTGAAACTCCAGTCAGGGGCGCACGCCGGCACCACCGCCAATTCCCCACGCCGCAGCGGAATGGGAGCTTGTCCGTTGGACTGCAGGTGTCCCACGCCAGCGCCAATAAACACCAGCTGAACTGCGTTCGACTTCTTCCCCGCAGGCAAGGAAAAATTCTCCATCATGTTCGCTTCCGCAAGACGAGTGCGATCGACGCGAAAATATTTCGACCGCACCAGAACCTCGCGGCCTCCCATGATCGATTGCGAGCCGCTCACCGGTTCAATTGTTGGACTGACCGCGCCTGCGTCGGTCTGCAGACGAATGGCTTGCAGCCCATCTTTCAAATGCAGTTCGCGCGGGCGTCCGTAATCATAGAGCCGATAGGTCATGTCGGAATTTTGCTGCGTCTCCAACATCACGACGCCGGGAAAAATTGCATGGACGGTTCCCGCATCGACGAAAATCATTTCGTTATTCTTGACCGGAACCGATTGCAGCAGGTTTTCAAGCGTCTTGTTTTCGATGGCGGCTTGCACGTCGGGCAAGCTGGTTCCGGGCCGCAAACCCAGCGCGACCGCAGCCCCAGGATCGGCTTGCAGCACGTACCAGCATTCTGTTTTTCCGTGCGGCTCCCCGTGTTGCCGGGCCATTTCATCCCCGGGATGAACTTGCACACTCAACTTCTCGCGCGGGAACAGTACCTTCATCAGCAGCGGAAACCGCTCCTGGTGGGCGCCACTTTCTCCCAGCAGATCTTCCCGGCACTCGTGGAACACCGCATCCAACGTCTTTCCAGTCAACGGGCCAGAATCGACC
Source organism: Acidobacteriota bacterium (assembly GCA_021793595.1). Next base: position 2,773 of record JAJYSL010000019.1, on the reverse strand, counting down.
ACACAATCATTACCGCTCAACCAAACCTCTCCGATAGGCTGGTCGGAAATCTTGTAGTCGTACCAGGGAGCAAGGTCTCGCACACCCCAAACCATGGGGCGGAACCAGGGACGCAGACGAAAAGGAGTGAGAGTCGTCATATCGATTGGCGGGCAACGGTCAGGCTTGAAGCGATTTACTCATCAGGACAAAGTGGATCGGAATCTTGACGCCGGGAAAATCTGGCGCCGGCTCTGTACCCACCTCCACATATCCAAGCTTGCGGTAATACGGCGGCAATTCTTGGCGCAGATGTACGATGCGCAGATCGATGCCGACGAGAGCCTGTCGGCGAGCAAAATCCTCCGCTTGCTGCATCATGTGGCGGCCGATTCCGCGGCCCTGCACATCCTGCTCGACCGAAAGCATGCCGAGATAGACGCGATCGCCGCGCGGTTCAAGGTACACGCAGGCCAGCAATCGCGCCTCCTCTTCAAGCAGCAAAAACACTCCTTTGCCCAGCAGTTCCTGCACCTGTGCGGCATTCGTGCGGGCCGTGGATTTGAACCAGCTTTCCGCCAAAAAGGCTCGATTCACGAGTGCAGCGATGTGGACCGCGTCGGCTGGACCGGCCTCGCGCAGTGTCCCGTCCATACTCATTAGCCGAGCTTGGCGAAGTACGCCTTCATCCGCTTCAGTCCTTCGTCGATGTCAGCATGCGACACGGCATAGGAGAGACGGATGTGCTCGTTTGTCCCGAACGCCTCGCCGGGCACCGTCACCACATTTGCCTCATGCAGCAACCGCGTGGAGAGTTCGGCGGCGCTGCCGACCTTGCCCTTGCCCAGGAATGCGGAAATGTTCGGATATACATAGAACGCACCCTCCGGCACCGTGCAGCGTACGCCAGGAATTTCGCTGAGCCGTGCCAGCACCTGATCGCGCAGCGAGATGTAATCCGTGCGCATCTCCTCTACGCATTGCTGCGAGCTTGTCAGCGCGGCCACTGCGGCCTTCTGCACAAAGGTTGCGGTCGAGGAAGTGCTTTGGCTTTGCATCTTGGACATCGCCGCGATGATGGGCTTGGGTCCCAGCGCGAATCCAGCACGCCAGCCGGTCATGGCGTAGGTCTTCGACAACGAACCGAGGACGATGATGTGTTCTTTGCAATCCGTGAAACTGCCGCCGGAAATGGGGACGCCGGTGTATTGCAGGTACGCATAGCACTCATCCAGTAGCACATAGATACCGCGCGCGTGCGCGAGCCGGACCACCTGCTCCAGGTCTTTGGGAGCGATGACAGCGCCCGACGGATTCGACGGCGAATTCAAAATGATCGCTTTGGTGCGCGGAGTGATCAGCTGCTCGATGGCAGCCGCGGTGACGCGGAAATTTTCAGCCTCATTGGTTTCCAGATACACCGGCGTACCACCCGCAAACTGGATGATGTCTTTGAACGAAACCCAGTACGGCACCGGCAGTACAACTTCATCGCCATGGTCGACAAGCACGTTAATCGCCTCAAATAAAGCCAGCTTGCCGCCAGTGGTGAAAATCGCTTCGTCCGGCGTGTAGTTCGATCCAAAATCTGTCGCGTGACGTTCGACGATGGCTTTACGCACCTCCGGAATGCCGCTGACCGCAGTATAGCGTGTGAAGTTGCCTTCAATGGCGGCGATCGCGGCATCCTTGATGTGACGCGGCGTGGCGAAGTGCGGCTCGCCCGCTCCAAAATCCACCAGGTTAATCCCCTGGGCACGCAGCTTGGCTGCCTCTGCAGTCACGGCCATGGTCGCGGAAACTTCAATCCGGTTGACGCGATCGGCAAAGATTTTCTGGGCAACTGAGATGGTCATAATACTTCTAGTTTCGCAGAGTTGCCCGCTCAGGCCAAGTGGGACCCCTGAACGCAGTGAATATCCTCGAAAACCTACTCCGTCTCCCCAATCACTGTAAGCTTGCTCGTAGTCTGATCCGGAAACAGAAGTTCATATTCCCGATGGTAGGCGTACGTCCCTTTCCGCTTGTCTGTGACGAGTTTCGCGTTGTAATTCCCAGGAGACAACACGCCGATCGTATGCGCGAAACGTATGGGATTGCCCCGAAGCGTGTATTTCTTTCCATCGATCACGACGTGGAGTGTTTGATACAGAATCGCCGTCCCGCCCCAGTAGGCGGTGTCGTCCTGCGATGAAACGACGTGAATCTTCACAGTGTATTCGGCTGCGTTGGACGCGGCCCATGCCAGAGAAGAACCAAGGAACAGGATCAGAGCAAGATAGCGTTTCATCGAAGATTGCCTCCGTTCGGTCGAACCCGCTGCAGACGGAAATGTCGCCCGGCTGTGACGAATCTCGCCGATGATTTGGAGACGCTAGCCTACTTGTCCTCGGTCCCGGGAGGCGTGCGCGTGCAGGCGTTCGATTACGGTCGGCGGCACCAGTCCCTCGACCGATCCACCCAGCCGGAACACTCCGCGAATCAGTCGCGAACTGAGGTAGGAGTATTGTTCCGCAGGCATCATGAACACCGTCTCCAACTCCGGCGCCAGACGTCGATTCATCAGCGCCATTTGCAGCTCATACTCATAATCGCTGATGGCCCGGATGCCGCGCAGCAATGCCTGCGCATGTTGCAAGCGGGCAAAATCGACCAACAATCCATCGAACTGGCTGACGGAAACGTTGTCGAACTCGCGCGTGGTTTCCTGGATCATCTCGATCCGCTCCTGCACGGAAAAGAGCGGCTGTTTTTCAGAGTTATTCAGGATGGCTACGACCAGGTGATCGAAAAT
>JAJYSL010000205.1 GCA_021793595.1 Acidobacteriota bacterium | reverse complement strand
TCCTTATCCCCTGCGCCGTATGGGCGTCATTACCTGAGGTAAGAGCCGGATGCGGGAAATCCGCCCGTCCGGATCCGCGGAGGGGGTCATGAGAAATCATGATCCCTACTCCGACTGATCCTGCAAACTCGCATGCAGATGTCACATTCACCTTTCCTGGCAGGTATCTGCACTCGGGTACAAACACAATCGCGTTACAAGCAATCGAGGAAGCGGATAGTGCTGTGCCCGACGCCGGTCTGACCTATGACGCGATCGAGCTTGACCGGGACGCAGAAGAATTTCATTCTCGGGCATCCTCTGCGCAGATCTTTCCCACCATCTTTTACCAACAGCAGCAAGGAAATCTTGAAGAGACGGTCGATGTCATTCTCCGCTACGGGGAGCGGGTGAAGCCGGACAGCAGCGTGGATCTCGCCATCGCTGGCAAACACTATCGTCAGGCGCTGCAAGGCGGCCAGGATTTCGGCGAGGAAAAGCTTGCCTTCTCTATTCCGGAATTTCCAGCCCACACCGAAACGCAGCTTCGATGGAATGTCGCCGGCCACACGCAGCACGCGCAACAATTTATCGACCCACAGAAAAAGTGGACCTTGTTTCTGGTCCCGCACATCCACCTCGATGTGGGCTATTCGGACTATCAGGCCAAGGTTGCGGCCATCCAAAGCCGGGTCATGGATGAAGCGATGTACCTGACCGCGCAGCATCCCGATTTCCGCTTCAGCATGGACGGGGAATGGGACCTGGCGCAATTTATGAAGACGCGCGCGCCCGCGGAACAACAGCGCGCGATCACGGCCATGCAGAAGCAGCAGTTGTTTATTCCCGCGCAATACGCCAATCTGCTTACCGGCTTTCCGACGGCCGAAACGCTAATCCGCTCACTTTACGCGAGCGCCAACTTCAGCCGCGAGCATGGCACGCCCTTCAATTACGCCAACATTACAGACGTTCCCTCATACTCCTGGTCCTATGCCTCGATCCTGGCTGCGGCTGGAATCAGGTATTTCCTCGCGGGCACTAACTACCATAACTATCGGGCACCTATACTGCCGCAAGGACATCTGGACGAGAACTCTCCGTTTTGGTGGGAAGGCCCAGACGGCCAGAAGGTCCTGTTTTGGTACTCGCGAGGCTATGCGCAGACGATGCATATGTTCGGGCTACCCCCATTACTCTCCGCGGTTCATGACACTCTTCCTTTGTTCCTACAGATGTACGAGCATCCCAGTTACCATGCCAATGCGACCATCCTGTTTGGCACGCAACCAGAGAATACCGACTTATTTCCGCAGCAGGCGGAGCTGGCGCAGAAGTGGAACAGCGTCTACGCCTATCCGCATCTGCAATACTCCGGCTTCCACGAGGCGCTCAAGAACATCGCGCAGCAATTTGGCGATAACATTCCCACCATCCGCGGAGATGGCGGTCCCTATTGGGAGGATGGCATTGCTTCCGACGCCCGCTACGCAGCGATGGAGCGCGCCAACGAAAGCCGCGGGCCATCGGCGGAAAAGCTGGCCACGCTGACCTCCCTGGTCAATCCGCATCTTGCAGCGGACAAGAAGGACCTGGACCGGATGTGGACCGACATGGTGCTGATGGACGAGCACACCTGGGATTCGGGCAACAGCATCTCCGATCCCACCAGCAGGGAAGCCGTCCAGCAGTTGGCGGTGAAGAACCTCTACGCGGCGAACGCGCAGGAACTCGGCCGCTTCGTCATGCGCAACAGTATGGCCAGCATCGCCAATTCGATCTCCGCCGGCCGTGGCAGCCTCATCGTTTTCAATACCTTGAACTGGAGTCGCAGCGGTTTTGTCGCGCTAGATCTGAATAAAGATCAGGAGATCGTCGATCCATCCACGGATCGGATTGTTCCTGTGGAAGTGCTGAGAGGTGGCAACCATTTCCAGCATGTGCGGTTTGTAGCGCAGGACATACCCGCTGTCGGTTACAAGGTCTATCGGGTGCGCGCTGCGAGACAAGTCCCGGAGCCCGCGGCAAGCGTTCAAACCACGACGCTCGAAAGCCCGTACTATCGTGTGCAGTTGGACCCCAAAACCGGCGCGGTGCGCAGCATCTATGACAAGCAATTGCAGCGCGAATTGGTGAATCAACAAAGTCCCTACCGCTTTGGCCAGTATCTTTACGTGACCGGCGGCGATAGGGTACCTAATAGACTGCTTGACTATCGCGTGTTATCACCGAAACCGGACCTGCAAATCCATCCTGCAAACAATGGCCGTCTTGTTTCGGTAACGCGCACGCCCTATGGCTGGGTTGCGCGCATGGAAAGCACGGATACGAATACGCCCGGAATCTCGACAGATATTCAGCTCTTCGATCACGAGAAGAAAATCGAGATCACCGAAGATGTGCACAAAAAGAACGTGGACACCAAGGAGGGTGTGTACTTTGCCTTCCCGTTTTCCATGGATCATCCGCAGTTCCGGTATGAGATTCAGACCGGCGTCGTCGATCCGGCGAAGGACATGTATCCGGGAGCCGGCCATGAATGGTTTTCTGTGCAGCACTGGGTGTCGGTGCAGCAGAATAAAATCTCGGCAACGGTAATGCCACTCGATGTGCCTCTGGTCACGTTGGGTGACATCAACCGCGGCGCATGGCCAGAGCATTTCGGCCAGCGGACGGGAACGATTTTCTCCTACGTCATGAACAACTACTGGTTCACCAACTACCGCGCTGGACAGGGCGGGCATTTTAGGTTCCGCTACGTTGTTACCAGCGCGCCTTCGACGGATCCGACTGCATTGAGCCGGTTGGGATGGGAGGAGATGACGCCGCTGGAAGAGGATGAAATCACATCCCAGGACAAGGCGCAGAATACGCCTGGCCCGTTGAACGGCAACCAGGCGAGCTTCCTCAAAGTGAACGATCCGGACCTTGTGCTCGATACCTGGAAGCCGGCGGAAGACGGCAAAGGCACCATCCTGCGATTCCTCGATCTCGACGGCGCTACACGCACAGTGACCGCGCAGACGCCGTTGCTCCAGTTGCAACAAGCATGGCGGACGGATGCGGTCGAAAGAAATCAGGCCCCGCTATCGCTGAGTGGCACCCACGGGTTTCAGTTTACCGTTCACCCGCATGAGATTGTCACGGTGCGAATCCTTACCAAGGATGCGATGCAAGCGCCTATGCACTAAATGCTGCAACCACTCTGGGGGGATTTGTGCCCGTGCAAATGAGAAAGAAATGTCAGAAGCCTATGAGACTACAAACAAAACTTTTTCCCGACTGGATGGTTTTCATTCTGGCAGGTTTTTGCATGGCCACGGCTGTAGCACAGAGTGGTTCCACTAAGACAGTTCCCACTAAAACAGTATTTCGGATTGGGACATTCGACCGATCTTCCGCGGAGTTCGCTGGAGGAGCGCCCAAACAGTCGGTTGATTTTATTGTTGGACAAAACAATCCCGCGAAAGACTGGTACGCCGCGCAACCGGCTATATTGAGATCATCCCTGGGGCAACATACTACGAACGATGCTGCGGCCCTGCGTACCATCACCTTTTCTCTGGTCCATGCTCCCGCAGCGGCATACCAGCTGCATGTCGCTGTGCTGATCGAGACCGCAAGTGTGCCAGCATTGTGGGTCAGCATCAATGGCAAGCATGGAATGTTCTATTTACAGCCCAAACTCGAATCTAACATGGGCGATTCCGTTTATCCTGCCTACCCGCTTGCGGATGTAGAATTCGATTTTCCTGGGAGTTATCTACAGCAGGGCGCAAACACAATCACACTACAGGCAATTGAGGGAACAGACAAAGCTGTGCCCGATACCGGTTTGGCATATGACGCGATCGAGCTTGACCGCGATGCGGAAGGCTTCTCTTCTCGGGCATCCTCCGCGCAAATCATCCCGACCATCTTTTATCGGCAGCGGCAAGGAAATCTCGAAGAGACGGTCGATGTCATTCTCCGCTACGGCGAGCGGGTGAAACCGGGAAGCAGTGTGGATCTTGCCATTGCTGGTAAGCACTATCATAAGACACTGCGCGGGGAGCAGAATTTTGGCGAAGAGGAGCTAGAATTTGCCATTCCGGAATTCCCAGCACAGACGCAGGCGCAGCTTAACTGGAATGTGGCGGGCCACAAGCAGCATAAGGAACAAGCCATCAATCCTGAAAAGAAGTGGACCTTGTTTCTGGTGCCCCACATCCATCTCGATGTCGGATATTCGGACTACCAGGCCAAAGTTGCGGCCATCCAAAGCCGGGTCATGGACGAAGCCATGGACCTGACCGCGCAGCATCCAGACTTCCGCTTCAGTCTGGACGGAGCATGGCCGCTGGAACAGTTTCTGAAGACGCGTACGCCCGCAGAACGGCAGCGCGCGATCACGGCCATGCAGAAGCAGCAGTTGTTTGTTCCCGCACAATATGCCAATCTGCTTACCGGCTTTCCTACGGCGGAGACGCTGGTCCGTTCGTTGTATGCGAGCGCCAACTTCAGCCGGGAGCATGGCACTCCCTTCAACTACGCCAACATCACCGATGTCCCCTCCTACTCGTGGTCGTATGCCTCGATCCTGGCTGCGGCTGGAATCAGGTATTTCCTCGCGGGCAGCGACAACGTTCGCGCTCCCGTGCTGTTGCAAGGGCATCTGGACGAAAACTCTCCGTTCTGGTGGGACGGCCCGGACGGCCAGAAGGTTCTGTTTTGGTACACGCGCAACTATGCGCAGATGATGCAGATGTTTGGACTGCCTCCGCTCGTCTCGGCGGGGCACGAGACGCTTCCTTTGTTCCTACAGATGTACGAGCATCCCAGCTACCGCGCGAATGCGGCGATTATCTATGGCACCCAAGTGGAGAACACCGACTTATTTCCGCAGCAGGCGGAACTGGCGCAGAAGTGGAACAGCGTCTATGCCTATCCGCGTTTGCAGTATTCCGGTTTCCATGAGGCTCTTGAAAATATCGCGCAGCAGTTTGGCAACAACATTCCAACCATCCGCGGCGACGGCGGTTCGTATTGGGAGGATGGCATTGCTTCCGACGCCTATTACGCGGCGATGGAACGCGCCAACGAAAGCCGCGGGCCATCGGCGGAAAAGTTGTCGACACTCACTTCACTGGTCAATCCCAAGCTGGCCGCGGACAAGCTGGACCTGGACCGCATGTGGACCGACATGGTGCTGATGGACGAGCACACCTGGGATTCGGGCAACAGCATCTCCGATCCCACCAGCAGGGAAGCCGTGCGGCAGTTGGCGGTGAAGGACCTATACGCTGTCAACGCCCATGCGCTGGCCGATTTCCTGACCCGCAACAGCATGGCCGGCATAGCCAATTCGATCTCCGCCGGCCGTCGCAGCCTGATCGTCTTCAATCCCTTGAACTGGAGCCGCAGCGGGCTGGTGACAGTCGATCTGAACAAGACCGAGGAGATCGTGAACCCATCCACCGGCAAGGTTGTTCCGGTCGAAGAACTCCGCAACGGCAACCACTTCCGCCATGTGCGCTTTCTTGCCACGGATATTCCTTCTGTCGGATACAAGGTCTTCCAGCTACGGCATGCGGAGAAGCCCGCGGCCCCGGCTGCAATCAGCCACATTACTACACTCGAAAGCCTGTACTACCGGGTGCAGTTGGACGCCGCAACCGGCGCGGTGCGCAGCATCTATGACAAGCAATTGCAGCGTGAACTGGTGAACCAGCAAAGTCCCTATAAGTTTGGGCAATATCTCTATGTAACTGGCGGAGACAAGGAACCCAACACCATCCTGAAATACAGCCATGTATACCCAAAACCGGATCTCGAAATTCATTCCGCGCACGAAGGCCATCTTGTTTCGATAACGCGCACGCCCTATGGCTGGGTGGCGCGGATGGAAAGCACGGACACCAACACGCCGACGATTGCCTCGGAGATCCGGCTCTTTGAGCAGGAGAAGAAGATCGAGTTCGTCGAAGATGTGAACAAAAAGAACGTGGACACCAAGGAGGGCGTGTACTTTGCGTTCCCGCTTTCCATGGACCATCCGCAGTTCCAGTATGAGATTCAGACCGGCGTGGTCGATCCCGCAAAGGACATGTATCCGGGAGCTGGCCACGAATGGTTTTCCGTGCAGCACTGGATTTCAGCGCAACAGAATGGAGTGTCGGCAACGATCATGCCGCTGGACGCCTCGCTGGTCACGTTGGGCGATATCAACCGTGGCGACTGGCCGGATCGTTTCGGCCAGCGGAAGGGAAATATCTTCTCCTACGTCATGAATAATTACTGGTTCACCAACTATCGCGCTGGCCAAGGTGGACATTTCCGTTTTCGCTACGTCATCACCAGCGCGCCGGCAACCGATGCCGCCCAGTTGAGCCAGATGGGTTGGGAGGAGATGACGCCGCTGGAACAGGATGAAATCACATCCCAGGACAAGGCGCTGAATACGCCCGGTCCGTTGAACGGCACTCAGGCGAGCTTCCTCAAAGTCGACGACCCCGCCCTGGTGCTCGACACCTGGAAGCCGGCGGAAGATGGCAACGGCACTATCCTGCGATTCATCGATCTCGGCGGCGCCACGCGCACCGTCACCGTCGAAACGCCCCTGTTCGATCTGCAGCAGGCTTTCCAGACCGATGCCGTCGAACGCAACCAGACCCCGCTGTCGTTGAGCGGCGCCCACGGCTTCCAGATCACCGTTCACCCGCACGAAATCGTCACCGTGCGCATCGTCGCCAGGAATGCGATGCAAGCGCAGATGCAATAGAGAGGAGATGAGATATGCTGCGAACATTTCATCGTTGAGCGCCGTGGGGTACGCGTCTTTTTTGATAAGGATAGCTTCAGTCCGCATCTAACAACTGGGTTAGCGTCCGTATCATTTGGCTTCCGTGTGATGTTTATGTTCTTATGAGTTTAAGTATTTTCTCCGACAATAGTGCTATTGGCTATAGGCTGTTTTAATCCGCTTGATTTTTCGATTCTCAATTCGCATTTATGACAATTACACGTCGTGGACTTAGCTACATATCCTATCTACATATCCTATCTACATATCCTATGGGGCTTGGGCCTCGCAAATGCTGAGGCAACAAAGCGTGGCGTCGCGTATACAAAACATCAACCGCGACCCGTACCTTACGATTGTCCATTCTATGCACATTTTGTGTCCGTTCCCGCATGTGATGCTATGTTTTGTCAGCGGTTGTCGCAACACTCCCAGACGCAGCGAGGAAGAAACTCCAGAAAGTACATTGCGCGGCAGTGCGCCACCCGCAGGCTTCCGGTCAGCATCGGTCCGCGCATAATCCAGGTAATATCTATTGGCTAAGTGGAGCGCAAGAGCAGTTGAAAATATTGGTGCGGATCAATTGGTCGCTATCGTGGAGGGCAGGGTGATCGCCACGAACAAAGCGTTTCCGAGCAAGTTGCATAAACAGATAGGAGTTAAGATGAGGCTGTGGAATTCAGACGAGGAGCTCCTTGCCATCGTTGAGAGAGAACTGTTCACCTGCGTGGTTGGCGACGTTATGGATCGGATGCAGTTGGTTCATCAATTTCTACCCCCGCAGATTCAGCCGTTGCAGCGTGACATGATCGTGATCGGTCGCGCGATGCCTGTCCTGTCTGGGGACGTGTTTGAAGAGAGGACCGGAGGAACTGCAAACGAGTT
>JAJYSL010000018.1 GCA_021793595.1 Acidobacteriota bacterium | reverse complement strand
GACTGGGCAAGGCCAAGCTGGCGGACCACGGACGCGTGATTGTGGAGAAGCCCTTTGGTCGCGACCTGGCTTCGGCGCGAGAACTGAATCGCGTTGCACGATCGGTATTCCCTGAAGACTCTATCTTCCGCATCGATCACTTTCTGGGAAAAGAGGCGATTATGAACATCCTCTATTTCCGCTTCGCCAATTCATTTCTGGAGCCTATATGGAATCGCAATTATGTGGCCAGCGTGCAGATCACGCTTTCAGAGAATTTCGGAGTGAAGGATCGCGGTGCATTTTATGAAACTGCCGGATGCTTGCGCGATGTGGTTGAAAATCACCTGTTCCAAATCGTCGCGCTGCTGGCGATGGAAGCGCCGTCAGGTCGCGAGTTTGGTGCGGTGCAGGCTGAAAAGGCCAAAGTCTTCAAGGCAATGCGTCCGCTGCGGCCGGAGGATTTGGTTCGTGGCCAGTACGACGGCTATCGCCAGGAGCCCGATGTAGCCAAAAATTCCGACGTTGAAACCTTCTGCGCCTTGCGTTTGATGATCGATTCCTGGCGCTGGGACGGCGTGCCCTTTTACCTGCGTTCAGGCAAGTATTTGGCGGACACGGCGACGGAAGTGATGGTGGAGTTGAAGCCGCCGCCGCAGAGACTATTTGCAGATTCTGTATCCGCCAATGATCGGTCAAATTATCTGCGCATCAGGCTTTCTCCTGACTCCGCGATCGCGCTGGCTGCACGCGTCAAACTTGCAGGAGAGGAATTCACAGGCGAGCCGAGGGAACTGTTTCTGAGTGAGGAACAAGTGGGCGCAGAAAGCCCATACGAGCGGCTATTGGGTGACGCCATGAAGGGCGACGGTGCGTTGTTTACTCGCGAAGAATCGGTGGAAGCAGCGTGGGCGGTGGTTGAGCCGGTACTTAAGAAGCATCACCGCGCTCTGCCCTACAAACGAGGGAGCTGGGGACCGAAGGCCGCGGATGTTTTGATTGCTAAGGATGGCGGTTGGCACAATCCAGAGCCCAGCGACACGCCGAAGAGTTGATGCAGCAGAAATGTCAGACCGGGCTCCCCTTTGGCACTGGATAACAGCCGGGAGAATTCTCTGGTCGCTTGAGCCGCTTTGGACGTTTCGAACCTCTTTTTTGCGGCAGACCGATTGTCACGCGGCTACCTGTTGATGCCGGACGATGGAGCCTTTGAAGCCGTAGAAGCAGATGTAGACGTAGCACAGAGCGGGCAGGAAGAATGCGTGGTGGATGCCCATGTGATCGGCCACGAAGCCCTGCAGCAAGGGGATCAGCGCCGCACCCAACACTCCCATCACCAGCAGGCTGGATCCAAGATTCGTCAAAGGTCCCAGCTCGGCCAGCCCCAGGGCAAAGATGTTCGGCCACATGATGGAGTTGAAGAGACCGACCAGAATGATGCTCCACATGGCGATGTGGCCAAACGTCAACATTGAGGTAAGCACCAGGCAACAGGCGACGACAGCGGCCACTCCCAGCACCGGGCCGGCGCGAAGCTTCTGTGTGATGCCAGCGCCGCAGAAACGCCCAATCATCGCGCCGCCCCAATAAAACGCGACATACAGAGCCGCCGCCTTCTGGGGCATATTGCCGATGTCCGGCTGGCTCAAATAGTTGATGAGAAAACTTCCGATCGACACTTCCGCTCCGACATAGACAAAAATCGCGATGACCGCGAGTACCAGGTGTCGTTGCGTCCAGATGCTGGGCAGAGGCGCAGAGGCCGCGTTTTCGTCGCGGGTGCGAATCATCGGCAGTTTATAGAGCGCCATCGCGATTGCAAAAGAGACGAGAATGATAGCGATCAATGTGTAGGGAAGTTTGACCACGGAAGCTTCCGTCACGCGGTAGGCGTGGAGCGCAGCGGGTGAGAGCGCACTCAATTGATTGGCGGTCAGGGGGACGGTGCCGAGAATGAACAGGCTGCCAATGTAGGGCGCAACGGTAGTTCCGAGCGAGTTAAAAGCCTGCGCCAGATTCAGTCGGCTGGAGGCGGTCTCCGGACGTCCCAGAACGATTACATACGGATTGGCGGCAACCTGCAGCAGCGTCATTCCGGCGGCTACGATTCCCAATGCCACCAGGAACAGCGGAAAGGATGGAACCATGGCCGCTGGAAGAAAGCCTAGGGCGCCGACCGCCATGACCAACAGGCCCGCCACCATCGTCCACTTATAGCCGATCCAGTCAATCACCTTGCCGGAGGGAAGCGCAAAAATGAAATAGCCGGCGAAGAAGAAGGTCTGCACCAGCATGACCTCGGCATAATTCAACGTGAAGAGGTGCTTCAGGTGAGGGATGAGGATGTCGTTCAGACAGGTGATGAAGCCCCACAGAAAGAAGAGCGTAATCACCATGGGCAACGCGGTTTTGCTGCCCGGCGCTGACTCGACCACAAGCTGATTCGTGCTTTCTGCGCTTGCCATTGCCATGGTTGATGCAATACCCCCGCGGTGGATCGGCTGTCCGGTCGAATTGCCTCTCTTAAGGTATCTGTAAACGACAGCGCAGCGCAAAATCGCAGGATTGCCATCATCGCGAATCCGAAGGCGAGAGATCCATGCAAAACAGGCTTAAATTTCTTTAAGCAGCTGGTAGGCAAAAGTAACGACTGACAGTCGAAAGCCGAATCTCGCGAAACGGCTATCGACTAGGGAGTGATTGTTACTGCGTCACCTGCCACTAGGCCGCCGAAATGTACTCAGCGGCCTCTTCGTGGCGATCTGTTTTGCGATTATTTCTTTTCCGGTGCTGGTGCCGGTGCCGGCTTCGGGGCTGGTTGCGCAACCGCGTCAGGGAAGACCCCCGGCAACGGCTTGGGTGTGCTGAAGTCGAACATCGGCTTGGGCACGGGCAGCGGTTTGCGGGGCAGCATCTGGTCGCGCATGGCCGTGTTGTAGACAAAAATCGCCTCCACCACAGCCGCCTGCTTCAAGTCGCTGGGTGAAAGCTCTTCATACACATCCATGTTGGAGTGATGGGTGCGCGTCTCGTAATCCAGCGGGTCCTGAATGAACTGAAATCCAGGAATTCCCACCGCATCGAAGGACAGATGGTCCGTGCCGCCGGTGTTGCGCATGGTCAGCGTGGTTACGCCAAGGTTCTTTAGCGGAGCAATCCAGGCGGCAAAGATCGGCGCGACCGCAGCGTTGCCTTGCAGGTATACGCCGCGAATTTTTCCCGAGCCGTTATCCACGTTGAAATATCCGGAAATCAGCTTCTGCTCCGGCAGAATAGTCAGTGGGCCGGCAGGCTTGCGCAGCCACTCTGGCAACTTCATCTGGTCCGGTGCAGTTGAAACCGGATAGCTGCCGAAATGGTTCTTGACGTAGCCGCGCGAACCGAAGATGCCCTGTTCCTCGCCGCTCCATAGCGCGACGCGGATGGTGCGACGCGGCTGAACATGCAAGGCGTTCAAGATGCGCATCACTTCCATCGCCACCACTGTACCCGCTCCGTTGTCGGTCGCGCCGGTACCAGCGATCCAGCTATCCAGATGGCCGCCGACCATGACGACCTGGTCTTTCAACTGCGGATCGGTTCCTGGAATTTCCGCGATGGTGTTGTAGCCCTGCTCGTTGTCGCCAGTGAATTTGGTTTCGACATCCATCTGCACGGTCACGGGAACGTTGGCTTCCAAGAGCCGGAACATGCGTCCGTAGTTCTCGATTGCCATGACCACGGTGGGGATCTTGATGCGATGGTCCGCTTTGTAGGGTTCAGGACCAAGCGAGGCGCCGTTGTCATCGAAAAACGTACCGCCCGAGCCGCCGCCGTCCGCACCGTCGCGGCTGGGGACGATGATCGCGGCGACGTGTTCCTCGGCCAGAAATTGCATCAGCTTTGCCATTAGCTCGCGCCGCTTGAGATAGGCCTGCAGGCGCTTCTTCAAATTTGGAGGGATACCGCCACCGGCTGGCGGATAGCTGGTCATCGCCTCCAGCTGCGCGTCGGTGTAGCGCGTCCACAAGGGCTTGTCGACCGGCGGCACTGGACGCATATCGCCTAGCAGAACGATCTTGCCCGCCAGCTTGCCCTTATACTGATCGAGATCTTTTTCTTCCTGAACATTGACGTGCACAACACTGCCGGTCATGGGTCCGTTTGTCGATGGAGACCATGGCGTGGCCTGCGCAATAAAGACCGCAGGGTCCGGCGAGACCATGCGCACCCAGGTATTCAGCTGCTGCCAGCCCATGCCGAAGTCACCCCACGACTCCAAATGTGCGTTGACGCATCCCATCGCGGCCAGCTGGTGCCTGGTCCACTCATTCGCCTTCGCCAAGTTGGGGGAGCCCGTGAGCCGCGGGCCAATATCGTCATCCAGGGCGCTGGCGTAGTCCATCACATGGGAGTGATTGAAGCCCTCATCCATAATGCGCTGATACATGCCCAGGTCGATCGTCTCCTGCGCCGGCTGTACTTCCGCTGCTGCCGTAGCGGTCGGTGCGGCAGCAGCGCTCTTTACTTTTGGGTGATGTTTCTGTGCGAATGCTCCCAGCGTCACCGATGATGCAAACGCCAGCACCGCAACGGCGGCTCGAAAAGGATGGTTCTGCTTCACTGGTCTTTCCCTCCAGAAGGAATAACGAGCGCAAGCATAGCAGACCAGAGAAATTTTCCCGCCTGTATTTTTCGTCACTTGTAGGAAAGAACCAGATCGCGGGGTTGGGCGGAGAAGGTCAGACCCTAAACCAACTGCTGGCCTGTCAGTGTCTGAAGCACGTTCAGTGGCGCATATTCCGGGGCAACCATGGCTTCCGGCGAGACCAGATAGGTCTGCTCCAGCGCATACTGACCGGCCAGGACGGCGTGCGGCACCATATCGGTATAAACCATCCAACTGGAGCCCGGTGGAAAGGACCACGCCTCGCGCTTGCCTTGCGCCTGGTAGGTCGCATTTTCCTTCAGGAAATTGTGAAAGCGCATCATGAAGTCGTCATATGGAGAGCGTTTCAAAGCGGGCAACACTCGCCCAAGGCCGAGATTGCACGCGGCGGCCATCGTCACGCGCGTCAGGGTGCTCTGTTCGCGCGGTAAGGCAATCTGTTGCGGCGCAAACTGTGGTACCAGATCGCCGAATGGCTCGCCGGTAATCCAGTCGCGTGTTTTGCTGGGATGAAGATTGTTGAAGAACCGCAGTATGCGCGCGCCGTGCGTGGGACGGGTTGGGAAAGCGTCGGTATGCATCAGGTCATTGCGCCGCCGTAGCGGCAGATCGCGCCCCTGTTCTTCCTGCGGGCGGAAACTACCGTAATCCAACTGCCAGCGAGACTGATAGGGGGACAGGAATGACTCGAGAAATTCTGTGACGCGATGAGAATACTCACGCAGAATGCGATGCAGGCGTTCACCGGCGGCGGCATCGGCCCCTTTCATATCCGCGCCGGAAACTTCATCGCGTAGGGGCTTGTAGGCGAGATTCTTGTGTAGCCCGCTACTGGTTTGTTGCAGGGTCAGCAAAAAGCGCAAATCGCCATCCGCCAATGCAATCGGCGTTTTCGGAAAGAAAAGGATGTTGCCTTCTTCCAGCTTTCGGCACCAGGCGTTCGCCTGCTCCGCAGAAGGCTCGTGCGATTGCGGCAAGCATGCTTCCGGCGGAATGGTCACCATGCCCATAGTCGAGGCTCGATCAGGAGCGCGTCGTCACTCCGCGCCCGATATTTTTCGCCGGACCCATACGGTGAGCAAATAGGCAAGGCTGATTGCCATGGCGAACAGGCCGACGGGTGCGGCGATGTAGCGATAGCTGATGTCAAGGTTCAGCATGGAGGTGTGCGTGGCCGCGTCATAGATCATCATGCCGACGATGGCGAGAAAAAATGTTACGAAGAAGACGATAAATCCGCACGCTCCGCCCATCAAAAGACTGCTAAGCAGGCCCAATTTTCCAATCGGGATTTTAAAAATCGTGACTTCTTGATTCCTTGGGTCGGAGGAAGGATTGGCTGCGATATTTTGCACATTTGTCATTGTTGAATTCCTTGGCGATCGCTACAGCCGCTGCACTCCAGTGGAGCCGTTCCGAGTGGGCACCTTCGGCGACGAGCTTTTCCGCCCGCCATTGAACGCGCAACGCGGCCAGGCGATGGTTTGCCGAGTACCAGGTTCTGTCGAACTGCTCTAGAATACAGCTTCATGCCGGAAATCGCCCAGATCGAAGTCAAGGCCGCCATAGAAGTGGCGCGGTCGGTGCCCATGGAGCAAGCCTCCAATGGCATCCATTATGGAAGCTTCGGAGATACGCAGCTTGCTGACGCGGATTTACAGCGGATGGTAGAAGCGGTGCCGCCTTCAATCGCGGCAGCTCTCCATCCCAAGCGCTATTATTTTGTGCCGTTGACGTTGGGGGAATCATTTGCGAGCGAGATGAACGACCCGGCTTTCTTCGAAATTGATCCGAGCAAGCTGATGATTGCAGCGGACTTCTCTACGGAGCTGAGCGACGTAGCGATCTGTCATCGCAACGCCAAGGTGGATGGTGCGGATTGCATTTTTATTTCGACACGGCTGATGCAGGACCGCTTCGCCCTTTCCTTCGAGTTCTACATCAACGCCGGTCACCATTTCGTCGATGCCGTTGGTGTTCCGGAAAGCTTTATGCATCTGGTGTGGTCGCAGGCTGAAGCCAATGTTCGCGGTGAAACCAGCCAGGATGCCTGGGAGCAGAGATTGAAAGCGCTTGGTTCCAATGCAATGCAGACTGGCGCACTGGAAACAAAACGGCGGCGGCCGAAGTCTTGGACGGCCAAACCAGCGTTGGAGGCAGGGCTCGAACATCGCGCGGTCGATGAAAAAGCGCGTATGCAATACCTTGAAGCGGCATTTTCTGATGCGATCGCGATTTATCTGCTGTCGCTGACCGTCGATTTTGACTATAGCGAGCTGCGCGAACGCGAATATCCTCTGCTTGCGGCTCCGGCCCTGGCAGAGCGGCTCCGCCACGTCGCCAAGCTGTTTCCGCCATCGGCAGCCCACGAGTTCTCCATTCACTACCGCCGCAACCGCTAGAATTGTTATTCTCCACGGCTTGGCTGCGTCGCATTTTTTCAGGTAAATACGGACTGCCTCGATTTCTGGAGCGGCCACAGGCGTCGCAGATCCGTTCCACACGATAGAATCGGCGCATGATTGCACATTTGCGCGGACGGCTTCTTTCCAAGACTCCGCAAACAGCGGTGGTTGAGGCCGGCGGTGTCGGCTATGAAGTGACGATCAGCATTCCAACCTTCACGGCGCTGCCGGGGGAAGGGAATGAAGTCGCCCTACTCGTGTACACACATGTTCGCGAGGACGCGTTGGCGCTGTTT
Source organism: Acidobacteriota bacterium (assembly GCA_021793595.1). The sequence continues at coordinate 31,149 of JAJYSL010000018.1, read as the reverse complement.
GGATTCACGACTGCGACCGAGAAGCGTCTCTTCGAAAAGCTGCTTTCGATCAGCGGAATCGGTCCCAAACTGGCCATCACCGTGTTGAGCGGCTTGCCGCCCGAACGCCTGATCGCCGCCATTCATGGTCAGGATCACGCCACACTGACACGCATTCCGGGGGTCGGCAAGAAAACTGCGGAAAGAATTGTATTGGAGTTGAAAGACAAACTGCAGGAGCTTGCGCCCGCAGGTGGCACGAGCGCTGCGACACCAGTGTCCGAAGATGTTCTCTCCGCTTTGGTGAATCTTGGGTATCAGCGCGCAGCGGCGCAGAAAGGCGTGGAGACCGCAATCGCTCGCGAGCCGGCGGCCGGCAAGGATTTCGAAACGCTCTTCCGCGCCACCATGGCTGCGATGAAATGAAGCCAGCATTCCAGCCCTAAAATTTATGAATTGTCGGGGTGGTTCTTCAGGCTACGGAAGCAGTCGGTTCGGCCTCGCCTCTTTCGATCAATTCCTGGCAATTGATGCAATACGGCGTCCAGGGGAGAGCCTCGATGCGTTTGGCGCCGATAGGTTGGTAGCAACGGATGCAATCGCCGAAGCTTCCGTCCGCAAGGCGCGCCAATGCCTGTCGCACCAGACGCAATTGCGTGCTTCGTACCGTGCCTTGGGAGAACAGCAACTCTTTTTGATATCCCGCGACTGCCTGATCCGCGACGTCCCGCGTGTCATCAGTATTGCTGGAAAGCGCTTGTACCACCGTGTTGGCAACGGCCTGCTCCAGTTCCTGCTGCCGCTGCCGTAGTCGCTGCTCAAAATACTGCCGCTTATCCTGTGGATTCGCGCTAGGGCTATGTGCCATTTCGTGTCAACTCCGTCTCTTTGTTCCTAAGAATACTAACCATTGTTTGACGCGCATTCGCGGAGAATGGTTGAGAATATTTTTTATTTTCGGAAAACTCGTCTGCCCCGCCGCAGCAGAGCCAGCTGGTTTTTCCAGAATCCGGGTCGCCACGTCGGTGCGCGTGCATTTCCTTCGGTTTTGGCTTAGATGCAGGAACCGCCCAACTTGATCCGAAACCTTTCGCCAGATAGGCTGTTAGTTATGTATGAAGATTTCCGCGCTGTAGACCATTGGACCGGTGAAGAGCTGCATTGCACCTGGAAGGGGAACATTGTCGCCATTGCTACCCGCCATGCGGATGCGGTGGACGTTCGCTTCATCGTCAACGGGCGCTCGCTGGTGATTGCGATGCCGCTGCCGGCCTGGGTGGAATTTCGCAAACGGTCGGGCGGCAACGTGATTACGGATTATCTGGCGGCCCAGATTGCCGGGCATTATTTGAAGCAGGCAATCGAAAACGGCTACGACAATGGCCGCGAAATCTACACGATGACCGTGGACGAGGTGCTGGCTCACCTCGATATTGTTTTGAAAGAAGTTGGCAGCACTCGCAATCTGCCTGTACTTCCTGTCCTATCTGCGAGCTAAGACACTGCGCCTGTGTCGGCTTGGAAACATTTCCATGTCAAAAATCTGGGTAGTTCTGCGCCATACGGGGCTTCGGAATCTTCGACCTATCTCCTCCAGCCGAGTTTTCCAGATTCTGGAACCATGGCACAATGGAAGGTTTAGTCAATGTCAGGAGCGACGCAAGCATGCTACCGGCGGAAGCAGTTGTCAACGAATCTGTCCTTTCCCAGCTAACGCCGGGTAAGGTTCATCGCAATCTTTCTGTGCCGCAAATGGTGGCTGTGTCGCTGGCCCGCGGAGAAGCGAAACTGGCCGCCAATGGCGCGCTGGTGGCGTATACGGGTCCGCGCACTGGCCGTTCTCCCAAGGATAGATTCATCATCCTGGATGACCGCACGCGCACGACCGTCAAGTGGGGTATGGTCAACCAGCCGCTGGAGCCGGAAAGGTTCGACGCGCTCTATCAGCGTGTGATGGCCCATCTATCCAGGCGCGATGTGTACGTGCAAGACCTGTTCGCGGGCGCAGATCCCCGCTACCAGATGCCGGTCCAGATCATTTCTGAATACGCCTGGCAGGCGCTGTTTGTGCATCAATTATTTCTGCGCCCGACGCCGGAGGAGCTTAGAACCCATGTGCCGGAGTTTACGGTGATCGCGGCGCCGGATTTTGAAGCTGTTCCCGAGCGCGACGGAACCCGCTCTTCCACTGTGATCCTGTTGGACTTCACGCGGAAAGTAGTATTGATTGTCGGCACAAAATATGCCGGCGAGATGAAGAAATGCATTTTCAGCGTTCTGAATTTTCTATTGCCCCAGCGCGACGTGTTCCCCATGCATTGCTCCGCCAACGTCGGTGAGGATGGCGTGACGGCGCTGTTTTTCGGGCTTTCGGGTACGGGAAAGACCACACTCTCGGCCGATCCATATAGGCGGCTGATCGGCGATGACGAGCATGGCTGGGGTCCAAATGGAGTTTTCAACTTCGAAGGCGGCTGTTACGCAAAATGCGTGGACCTGTCGAAGGAGAAGGAGCCGCAGATTTATCACGCGATACGATTTGGATCAGTGCTGGAAAATGTTGTGCTCGATCCGGAAAGCTGCGAGCCGGATTATCACGACATCCGATTTACTGAGAACACCCGGGCCGCATATCCCATCGACTATATCCAAAACGCTTTGATCCCCAGTATTGGCGGTCATCCCAAGAACATTTTGTTTTTGACTGCAGACGCGTTCGGGGTTCTGCCTCCTATATCCAAGCTGACGCCTGAGCAGGCGATGTATCACTTCCTGTCCGGCTATACGGCGAAGTTGGCAGGGACAGAAGCAGGGATGGGAAGCGAGCCGGTGCCGGAGTTCTCCACGTGTTTTGGGGCCCCGTTTATGCCGCTGCCTCCGAAGGTGTATGCCGCCATGCTGGGGGAACGTCTGCGACGACATAATGCGCAATGCTGGCTGGTGAATACCGGCTGGACAGGTGGACCGTATGGTGTGGGCAAGCGAATTGGCCTGCCGCACACACGCGCCATGGTGCATGCCGTGCTCGACGAACAACTGGCGGAGGTGGAATTTGTCGTTGAGCCCACATTTGGCCTGAGCATTCCAACTTCTTACCCAGGCGTGCCGTATGACATTCTGAATCCTCGGAACATGTGGAAGGACGTCGAGGCTTACGATCGGCAGGCGGCGATGCTGTCAGAGAAATTCCAGGAAAATTTTGTCAGGTTTGATGTTCCGGTCTCGGTTCGCAATGCCGGTCCGCAGGCGCAAAAGTAGCCTCATGTTTCTGCGTAAAGTGAAGATCGAATCCGTCACGGCGGCAGGCGAGCGGCGACTGTGTCCGGTCAAGTGGATCGATAACTTTGCCATGCGGAATTTCACCAACGACGCCATCTTTGATGACACCCTTCCCGTGGGGGACGGATTGCTGGAGGCTGGTTTTCGCGTTCCTTTGGATGGGCTGCGAGATGCAATGGAAGACTGGTTTCGCCGCAAAGGATATCTGAAACCCGCCGAAACTCTCAGCATTCGGGAACAGGCGGATGGCTCTGCAAAATAGAGTTCAAAGCCCAGATGAAACTCAATTCAAAGCGGAACCTAGCAGGGTGCGCAGCGCGCGAACATAACCCGCCAATGCATTTCTGCCAGCTTCCGTCATGCGATACAGGGTGACCGGCTTGCGGAGAATAAATTTCTTCTCCACGCCGATATAGCCGGCTTCTTCCAGTTTCATCAGGTGGGCTCCGAGATTGCCGTCCGTCGAGCCGGTTTTGTCGCGCAGCCAGGTAAACTCCGCATTGTCCACGCTGGAGAGCAGGGAGAGGATTGCCAGTCGCAACTTGCCATGGATCACGGGATCGAGTTCTGGTAAATCAGGCATGTTGCACCCAGAGGCGACGATCGCGACGTTCGCGGTACATCAAATAAAGTCCGAAGCCGAGAAACCCGATCAGGGTATCGATGACAAGGATGGGCGTGATCCACTGCGAACTGACGAAAAGCGTGACAACCGCGGAGATCCACCAGAGAAGTGCAATCAGGAATTGACCGCGCCATCGAAGAGTCATGCTGACGGCGCAGTTGGCAACGCCGAGCAGGGTCTCAATCGCGGCAATGTAGACGTGCATTTCCGCGTGGCCACTGATGGCGGCCGCAAAAGAGAAAATAAAGATGGCTGCGCCGACTGCGGCCCATATGCCGCCGACGGCTCGCGAAACCGGGGTCTGCGGCTTGGCCCGCTTTTTTCTGGCTGCCATGACAATGGTTAGCACAGTGGCGGCGATCATGGTCACGGGCCACGCAATATCGGGCCGATGCGACCCGTAGGTCCAGCCGACGGCGATCAGGTAGGCAGTTCCCCACAGGACGAAGGTCCAGCCCCAATATTCTGTTGACCGGCGACCCTCTTTCAGCATCATCTCCACCAGTTCAAAGCGGGCGAGCAGTTCCTCTTTTGTTTCTTGTTCGGTCATCGCGATTTCCTTTCAAGTTCGTGCAAACGTATGTCACAGCATTCTCAAGCACAGAATGAGTCCAGCCAGAAAAAATAACAGCGCGAGGCCACGAGTCAGCGAGGGATGGCGACTACTCAACGCAGAGGCAGTTGCGCCGTGGATTCGAGACAGACGTTTCATGGCTTGGCCCCCCGCAGCACGCATTGTGGGAGTGACAAAAGAAAGTTGGAAACTAGCACCGGAGGCACATCCATTCCTGGGATTTGTTTCCGGCCTGAGGGTTCGGAAGTAGTTTTGATATGCATTCGGCGTACTGGAGAAGTGCTCCTTACACAGAGTACTCTAATAGACAGAGTACTCTGTGTCAAGGGAAAAGTTGGGGCCTCCGGAATGGATCGATTCTGGGGGAATCACCTGGACCTTGGGGTGATTGTGACAACGGACACAGACTTCCAAACGATGCAGCCGTAGCATCTGTGTTCGGTGGTTATAGGAGGTATCTATGCCGAATCCCGTGTTTGCTCTCCTTGCATTCGCATTCTTCGCATTTCCCCCGCAACAATCGGCTCCTCCCGCTGCCACACCCGCTCTCAAGGTGATTCCGCTTGAGGCGGCTCGCATGGTGAACCCCATCACACCAACCCCAGAGTCCCAGGCCAAAGCAAAAAGCCGTTACGCGATCGATTGCGCGATGTGCCACGGAGCGAATGGGGATGGCAAAGGCGATCCTGGGATCATTGCAGATATGAGTCTGACGATGATGGACTTCACCAATCCTGACACCTTGAAAAACCGAACAGATGGAGAGATTTTCTACATCATCAAGAACGGACAAGGGAAAATGCCGGCGGAAGATCGTGCCAAGACGGACGAGATCTGGAACCTGGTGGTCTACCTGCGGTCCTTCTCGAAGAAGTGATCGGGTTATTTGGAAGGGTGCGAACGCCGCTCCTCACCGCTTGAAAGCTGTACACTTATAGCAACGGCGCTGTTGTTGCCGCAGCGTCCCCTTATATACGTATGCCTAAAGCTTTGAAACTCTCGTTGCTCGGAATCTCAGTGTTGCTGATCGTGTTCGTTTTCCTGGGCGGTCTGCTGCCCGGTGGAGTTCGCGCCGGCACAGACGCTAGTGCCTATCAGCAGATGGAAGTCTACAGCGAAGTCTTGCAGTACATTCAGAACGACTACGTAGTGACGCCGAACATCCCGGACGTGACCGGTGGCGCACTGCACGGCCTGCTAGAAGGGCTCGATGCGGCTTCCAGTTATTTGACTCCGTCCGAGTACAAGCAATATCAGGCGCACGAGAACGAAGGAAAAGCGCAGATTGGGGTGCATATCTCCAAGCGCTACGGGTATGCGACGGTGGTGTCGGTTATTCCGGGCAGCCCCGCCGACCATGCTGGGATCACCGATGGAGATGTCATTGAATCGATTGGCAATCAAAGCACTCGCGTGATGCCATTGCAAATGATCCGAATGTCACTTGACGGCCAGCCGGGATCGACGGTGCATTTCTCCGTGATTGAGCCGACCAGCGCCACTCCCGATGCCATGACGCTCACTCGAACCCCGGCGGATTATCCGGCAATGCATGTCGATGAGTATGAAAACAGCAGCATCCTGTATCTGAAGCCCTATGACCTGAGCCAGAATAGAGTGGACGATTTAGTGACGAAGCTGCGTCAGGTTCAAAGCGCCGGAAAGCAAAAGATTTTGCTGGATCTGCGCGACGTCACCGGCGGAAACATGAATTCCGCGGTGCAGCTGGCAAATGCATTCTTGAAGTCCGGCACCATCGCCACGTTGCAAGGTCAGACCTATCCGAAGCAAACCTGGACGGCGGAGCCAAAGAATTTTATTACGGAAGCGCCGCTGATGGTCCTGGTCAACCATGGTACTTCTGGCCCTGCGGAAATTGTGGCGGCTGCATTGAAAGATAACAAACGCGCAGAGCTGGTGGGGGATCGCACCTTCGGCTCGGGTGCCGTGCAGAAGCAGATTCCTCTTCCCGACGGCGCCATGTTGTTTCTTTCAGTCGCCAAATATCACGCGCCGGATGGGGACGCCATTCAGGATAAAGCGGTCACGCCGAACGTCGTGGTGGCAGAAAACAACGGTTTTGGACTAAAGACCCCTGCCGCGCCGCACGGCCCGGTGACGGTTCCGACCGCGCCCGGAGCCGCAAAGGCTGCTCCTGCACCGCCCATGACGCCGCAACCGGACGATCAGTTGAATAAGGCTCTGGAATTGTTGAAGCAGGAGAAGGCCGCCTAAGAAGTTAGCCGCGTCGCCATGGGATGTTGCAGAGCGATGTGCCCGCTGTTGCCGAGGAAAATCCTCGCGAAGTAGACAGAATTCTGCGATTTGCTCGGGAGATGTAAGAGAATTGCATCAGGACTGTCCTTGACCTTCACACCTCCAGCATCTCAGCCGTCTGCCAGGCTGCACGGCGTTCGCCGGACCGATTTTCGACCACCCTCCAGGCGAAGGAAAAAATTGGCTGGCTCAGCTGCGTTCGCGATTCTCGCGATTCTCGCAGCCATGTTCGGGGCGCTGAGTGGATTGCTCTTGATCTATACAGTGGATCTTCCCCAGATTCAGGATCTGGAGCGCTACCGGCCGAATACAACGACTCTGCTCTACGATGTTCACGGCAACCAAATTGGATCCTTCGCGCTTGAACGTCGCATCGTCGTCGGCTATGGCGATCTCCCTCCAGTGCTTCGCAATGCCGTCATCTCCATCGAAGATAAGAATTTTGAAAGTCATTGGGGCGTCAACCTCTTTCGCATGGCTGGGGCTGCATACCGGGATTTGACGACCGACCGTCGTGCCCAGGGCGCTTCCACTTTGACCATGCAGTTGGCCCGTAACCTGTTCCTATCGCCAGAGCGATCCTTTCATCGCAAGCTGCAGGAAGTTCTGTTGTCGATTCAGATTGAGCGGAATTTTACCAAGCAACAGATTTTCACTCTGTACGCGAACCAAATCTATCTGGGGCAGGGCGTTTATGGGTTTGAGGCCGGATCGGAGTATTACTTCAGCAAGCGTGCGCGCGATCTCACCTTGCCGGAGGCGGCGCTGCTGGCGGCTCTGCCGCGCGGTCCGTCTTATTACTCCCCGGTGAATCATCCGGAACGGGCGCTCGATCGGCGCAATCTGGTGTTGAATGCCATGCTGGAAGACGGTGTCATCACCGCGCAACAGGCGGCGGAAGCCAAGGCGAGCCCACTCGGGCTGCATATTGAATCGCCTCCGAACACGGTGGCTCCCTGGTTTGTCGAAGAAGTTCGCAAGGAACTGGACCAGAGATTCGGGTCGGACATGGTCCACCAATCGGGCCTGCGCGTCTTCACTACATTGGATTTGAGTCTGCAGCAGGCCGCGAATGCAGCTGTTTTGGATGAATTGGCTGCCTACGAACGGCGTCGAGGCTGGCGCGGCAACTTGTTGAATGTGATTGCTGCGGGCAGTTCCATCGATGCCTTCCGGCATCCCGACTGGAATGTAAAGCCTGTTCCCGGGACCTACATTCATGGTGTGGTGACAGAAGTGTTGCCCTATGAAGTGACGGTGCGTGTGGGCGAGAATACGAGTGCGATCATTGCTCCCGAGGGTTGGGCGTGGACGAAGAAGGAATTAGCCACGGATATTCTTCGACCTGGCGATATTGTGTATGTGCGAATCCTGCCCCAGAGTGCGGGAGCACAGGCGGTGAACAAAATGGTTGCGAGTGCATCAACACCGCTCGCGACGACAGAGGGCAGCCTGCTCTACGCCACATTGGAAGAAGACAGTGGCGTACAGGCTGCACTGATGGCAGTCGACAATCCCACCGGAGACATTCTCGCGCTAGTGGGAGGACGTGACTTCAATCTGTCGCAATACGATCGAGCGACGCAGGCAGAGCGGCAAACCGGCTCATCCTTCAAAGTCTATGACTACACTGCGGCAATGGAGGACGGGTACAAGCCGGACAGCATGATTCTCGATGGTCCCACCACGTTCCGCACGGCGTCTGGCCTGTATATTCCGCATGATTATGAGCACCGATGGCTGGGAAATATCACCTTGACGCGTGCCTTCGCTGATTCCTTGAACATTCCTGCGCTGAAGCTGGCGGACCATATCGGGATTCACAAGGTGATTGCGACCGCGCATCGCTTTGGAGTGACGACGGATATTCCCCCGTTTCTGCCGATTGCGCTTGGTGCAGCGGAGATCAGCCTGGTCGAGCAGGTCGCGGCATACAGCAGTTTTCCTAATGATGGCATTCGCCTGACACCTCACTTTGTCCATCGGGTGACCACAGCCGACGGAGAGGTTTTGTGGGATGACACCCCCGACGTACACGTTTCCACCGACGAAAAGACAGCGCGCCAGATGATGCAATTGTTTGAAGGGGTGACGCATCAGGGGACCGGAGCGGCGGTGAGCCAGCTGCATCATCCTCTTGCCGGCAAAACGGGTACCACCAATGACTTTACAGACGCATGGTTTCTGGGCTTTTCGCCTTCAGTAACCTGCGGCGTGTGGGTCGGGTACGACGATCGGCAGACCCTGGGCGACAAGGAAACCGGAGCCAGAGTCGCGTTGCCTATCTGGATCGATTTTATGAAGGCGGCGATCGCCGGTCATCCGGACGAGGCATTTCCGGGCGAAGCCCCGATGGCGCCCACTGTTGCCACTCCGACGGCGTCGATGGCGAAGCATCCACTCGCACCATCGAATGGTCATTGAAAAGCGCATGCGCAGTTGCTGGGCAAAACCGATATTGTCGGGCTGCTTGAAGAGACGTTGGAAGAGGGGAAAGCCGCGGATCAGAAGCTCACGAAGATTCCCGACAGCGTGAATCAAGAAGCCCAAAGCGCCGCGTCGTCGCACCATCGCAGGGCTTCAACCAGACACGCAAAATGCCTGGCCCAAATGCGGCACATTTCGGGCCATTTCTTTTTCAGTGGTTACAAGGATGGCATTTTGATTTACTTACGCCTGAGAGTTGAGACCGAACAGAATTCGATACAGCGCAAAATAGTGTCGAGCACGCGCGACATCTTTGCCAATCTGCTCTTTCAACGCCTGGGGGGACGGCCACGCAATTTCAGCGCGCAGGCGGTCGAGGAAAAGGAGTCGAACTTGTGTGAATTCGTCGATCGCGACTGGATGAAAGTCGAGGATGTGAGTTTCCACCGCAAACGAATCATCGCCGAATGTGGGGCGATTGCCGACGTTTGTAACCGACTCAAATCTTTCTTGGTTCAATTCGAGGCAGGTGATGTAGACACCGTTGGCCGGCAGCAATTCCTTGTACGGCGCCAGGTTGAGAGTGGGAACCGTGTAGCGCGATCCATAGCCGCGACCGGGAGCGGGCGTCGCAATTATCTGGAATGGTCTACCTAAAAGTTGGCGCGCGGCACGCATATTCCCGGCTGCAATTGCGCCGCGCACGGCGCTGCTGGAGACAATCTTTCCTCTTCGATGAGTGGGGGAATGCACGTGAACCTTAAAGCCAAATTCCTCGCCCAGCGACGACAAGTCGTGTACATCCGCACCGGCATCGGCGCCAAAACGAAAATTCTCTCCCTCATGTACCTCAACCGCCTTCAGCGAATCGCGGAGAACAGTCTGCGCAAACTCGTGTGCGGTGAGTCGAGACAGTTCGCGAGTAAAAGGAAGAATCAGCACAGCATCAACGCCAGCGTGCGCGAGCCACGCGAGCTTTTGCTTCTGTTGTGTGATCAGGCGCAGCGGAATCTGCGGGCGCATGATACGAACCGGATGAGGCTCGAAAGTGACAGCAACGGAATGAACATGTAGCGCGCGCGCACGCGCAATCACGTCCCGAAGCACCGCCTGATGCCCGCGATGGACGCCATCGAAATTCCCAATGGTCACAACCGACGGACCGAAGTCGGCTGGAATCTCCTGGATGGAATGGAAGATGTGCATGGCTATAGCTCGAATGGGATGCGAAGTCCGTCATAGGCCATGTGGACGTTGTCCGGAAGTTCATTTTCCGTCTCCACGTGCCCCAGGTCGTGGGCGATGTGGGTGAAGTAGGCTTGCCTAGGTCGTATTTTCTCGATGAACTTCAAGGACGTCTCCACGTTCGAATGACTAGGATGCGGGGTTCGCCGCAAAGCATCCACAATCAATACGTCCAGATCCTGCAATAGAGGAAAACTGGTCTCTGGAATATCGCTCATGTCGGTCAAATAGGCGGCGTTCCCAAACCGAAAGCCGACGGTTTCAAGCGCCCCGTGCAGCAAAGGAACGGTCACGAAATCAGCGCCTAAGATGCGCGTGCGCTCTTCCAGTGGGAGCAGTTCTACTCGGGCTTTGTAGGGATATTGGTTGCTCTCGGAGAATGTGTATTCGAAAACTTGCTGCAGCACCTGGGTAGTGGTCCGGTCCGCGTAGAGGGGAATTTTGTGCGGATTCTTGAAGCTGAGCGGTCGCAGATCGTCAAGCCCCATGATATGGTCCGCGTGGGCATGCGTGTACAAGACCGCGTCCACGTGGTGCAAATTTTCGCGCAGTGCTTGTTGGCGAAAATCCGGTCCGGTGTCAATCAGCACGCAGCGTTCGCTGTCGCCCTGTCGAAACAAGACGACAATGGATGGACGCATGCGGCTATCCCTGGGATCGCTTGAGGTGCAGACCGCGCAGTTGCAACCGAGCGTGGGGACGCCCATAGAAGTGCCGCTGCCTAAGAAAACGATCTCTGCCTGCATCTGTACTTTCTTATCGCTTATAAAAAAAGCGATTACTTGCGCCCGGAAGGCTGCGGTTGCGGAGGATTGGCGGCATTGCGCGCAATCGCGTTCGTAATTTCCAGGAACATCATGCGCAACTCGAACAATGCACTCTCCAGCAGACGCTGCTCGTTCGCGGTCAGGTTTCCCTTGGTTTTTTCCGCCAAAACTCCCAGCAGATCGATGGTCTGACGCGCGCCCATCAAGTCAATGCGCGGCTTCTCCCCTGGCTGCGTGCCCGCACCCATGCTCATCATGGCCGTCATGTACATGGATTGCACCAGGTGGTCGAAGACGATGGGGCCGAGACGGGAGGAATCCGGCGTCTTGGCGCGCAGCATCTCATCCAGTTGTTGCGTCGTCTCCTGATAGGCGGCGTTGGAGTCCGCACTCTCCTTTGCCGTCGGTCCTTCGGGCAATGGTTCGTTCGTGCCTGTTCCGCCGGCGGGAGTTTTAGCCGCGCTCGATGGAGCAACAGACTCCTCCGGTTTCGCGGTTGGCTCGGCTGTTGCGGCGGATGGCTTGGATGCTTCTGCCTGCCGCCGCTTTTCCTCCTCGGCTTCGGTCTCTACGACACCGGGTCGAATTTCTCCATCGGAAGAAATCTTGCGGCGATCGGTGAATGTAACCTGCGGTTCTTTTTCTGCCATAACGTGACTCATTTCCTCTTACAAAATTTGTCGAGTCTCACGCATCGTCTCTTCCGGCTGGCCTGATTCGTTGTTGAAGTCGAACGGAAGCGCCGACGGGTGCGCAACTGTTTCACCGGCCCGCAGCTCACTCTTTCGCTCCAACGCCTCGCGACGAATGGTGCCCAGCGCAACCACTCGCTCGCCGATCCCCGGCACTACTGCGCGAGCGACGCTGGTAATCTCTCCAACCGGCTTTCCATCGGAGAGCAGCGATGTTCCGGGCGTCGGGCTGCCATCCGCAAGCACAAACCCGGCGAATGTCCGATGTACGTTCCCTCGAGAATGAATGCGCTCGACAATCTCCTGCCCGAGATAGCAACCTTTGTTGAAGTGAAGCGCGCGAATCTGATTGGTTTCCTGCGGAAGATCTTTCGCTGTAATGTCGATAGAGTATGCCGGGGTTCCTTCCAGCACGCGTAGCGACTCGATCGCATCCACGCCACAAGGCAGACCGCCTGCTTCCCGCAAGGCGTTCCACATCTCAATCGCGGATTCGCGTTCCACCCAGATTTCGTATCGCTGGACCAGCGGACTGTAGACTGCGGTGACAACAACTGGATACCCTCGCCACGTGGTCTCTGATAAGTGCAGCGGGTCGCCGCGGCGACTAGGAACCGGCAGGCCGGCTTTGGCCATGGACGCGGCGGCATGCGGTCCGGCGATCCCAAGCGCCGTCCACTGGGGCTGCGACTCCAGCGTCACGTCATCCATAATGATGTAGCGATCCAGGAAAGCGATCAGCGCGTCGATCTGGTCAGCGTCAGTCTCAAGCCAGAGCGAATCCGCGCGCCGATAGATATCGAGATCGCCCTGAATGCGGCCCTGAGCATTTAAGATAAAGGCATAACAGCCGGTATTCTCGCTCAGATCGCCGACGAAATTCGTGACCATGCCATTCAGCCAGCGCAGCCTGTCTTCGCCCGTGCAGCGGATCAGCCTTCGCCATCCCAGATCATAGATTGCGACGGCGTTCAGTAGTGCGGCCAATTCCTCTGCGGAGTTCGAAAATCCACCAATGCTTTGTGCGCCGCGATATTGCCGAAGGGGCAGGGAAGCCGCATGTTTCAACGCCTCAGCCAAGGGAGTTGCATGTACAGCATGGTCCACAGCCCCGGTCGCCGGGTCGACTTTTGCCACGCCGATAGGGCCTGCCGTTGTTTGGCCGGTGGAGCCTGCTTCGACTTGATTGGGGGCGGAATTGCTCATAGCGGCCAGCCTGCAGCGTCTTACAAAGGTACACTCCAAATTATAGCGGGGATGAAGCAAAGACCCTGCCGCGAAGAGGTTGGATGACGGGAGAGAAATGTTTGCCGGATCGCAATCTGGCGCAAGGCCTTGGGCACGGTTTTTGGGATCGAAGCGCGCTCCTTTCGGTCACTTGGTGGCTCGTCGTTTCCGTATGCACGCTGTTCTTGTTGTTACCGCGGGAATCGCATGCTCAGTCGACCCCTCCGCCCTCCCTGCCGGCGGGAAAGAATCCGTCGCCGCCGCAAACCACCCCGCCGGGTACGATCGCGCCGTCCTCGCAGGGGAAGGCTGCCAATCCGTCCGCACCAACGCACATCACGCCGGAGCAGGCACGGCAGCTATTCAATTCCGTCGATGCCATCTTGCAGTTTGACAGCAAAGTGACCGGCCTGCCGGTTTTGCAGTCGGTGAAACGGCGCCTGGTGACGCGCGATGAGGTTGAGAAGTATTTGATGCATCAATTGCAGAATGACCGGGATGCGAAGCGACTGCAAAGCAGCGAACTGGTGTTGAAAAAGTTCGGACTGCTCGATCGCGATTTTCAGCTGAAGCCATTTCTGATCCAACTGCTTCGCGAACAGATCGCCGGGTATTACGATGACAAGACCAAGACGGTGAATCTGTTGGATTGGATTCCTCCGGAGGAGCAGAAACCGGTACTGGCGCATGAGCTGACGCACGCGCTGCAAGACCAGCATATTCATCTGGAAAAGTGGGATCGCGACGACGACCTCCGAATCCCGAAGAACGTGCAGCAGGATAACGAGCACATCGCCACAGATGAGGAAGATACCGTCCGTGATGCAGTGGTCGAAGGTCAGGCAATGGCCGTCTTCGTGGATTATGTTCTGGCGCCCAGCGGCAAGACTATCCTCACGGCACCTCAATTGGCTGACAAAATGAACGAGGCCATGGGCGACACCAGCGATTCTCCCACACTTGCCAATGCTCCTCTATTATTGCAGCGGTCTTTGGTGTTCCCTTATATCGAGGGGCTGAATTTTGTGCGCGCGGTGTGGACTGCCAGGGGAAGACAAGCGGCTTTTGCCGGGATGCTCGATCATCCTCCGTCCTCGACCTTTGAAATCATGAATCCGGCGGCCTATCTGACCCATGCGCCAGTGCCGCTGCTGCGGATGCCGGACATCCATTCGCTGATCGACGCTCAGTATCGGCCGTATGACATTGGGGTGATGGGCGAATTTGATGTTCAGGTGATGTCGGAACTGTTTGGGGGACAAGCGGCGGCGGACGCCCTGGCTCCCACGTGGCGCGGGGGAATTTACTACACGGCGCAATCAAAGGGGGCAACCAACGCCCGCGCAAAGGATTCGACTGCTTCGCTGGCGCTGCTCTATTTGTCGCGGTGGGCTACGCCGGAGGCCGCGCTGGCCTTTGCGAACCTCTACGGAGCGGAGATTCCGCGAAAGTATGACCATGCCGTCCTTGCTCCGGCAGACGATTCAGATGCTCCGGACGGATCGATTGTGACTCGAATCTGGAAAACTCCAGAGGGACCGGTCCTGGTGGTGGTTTCGGGAAGGACAGTCTTCATCAGCGAAAGCTTTCCCATGGACTTGGCGCGCAAGCTGGAATTTGTGATGATGGGCAGCATCGTCGACAACGCCACCAGTGTGTCGGTTGAAAACAGAGTTCCACAAACAGACCTGACGGGGGCACTGCGAAGTTGGCTGTTCGCCGAAAGGGCATCGAAGACGCTTCTGTCGCCACGGTATACTAACGCTGGCTCGGTTTTACCTACATACTAAGAAGCTGAAGGTGTATTGATTGATGGCGAAGGAAGAAGGAGTACAACCCAGAATGTTTCATGCGGAGATCGGGATTATCGGCGGTACCGGGCTCTACCACATGCCGGGCCTAACGAATGTGCATGAGGAACAGATCAGCACCCCTTTCGGAGATCCCTCCGACTGGCTGACATTTGGGGATTTGCATGGACGAAGGGTAGCATTTCTTGCGCGGCACGGACGGGGCCATGGCATTTTGCCTTCCGACATCAACTATCGGGCGAATATTTACGCCATGAAGCAGGTGGGAGTGAAGGCTGTTCTTTCCATTTCCGCTGTCGGCTCCCTGAAAGAACAACACAAGCCAGGAACCTTTCTTGTGCCGGATCAGTTCATCGATCGCACGTATGCGCGGCGCAGTACGTTCTTCGGCCCGGATGTGGTGGTTCACGTGTCGATGGCCGATCCGGTGTGTCCAGAGGTCGGCACCGCAATCATGGCCGCATGCGGTGTTCAGGATGTTCCGGCAACACGGGGTGGAACTTATGTCTGTATTGAAGGTCCACAGTTCTCCACCAAGGCGGAGTCCAACCTCTATCGATCCTGGGGCGCAGATGTCATTGGGATGACCAATATGCAGGAGGCGAAACTGGCGCGTGAGGCGGAGATTTGCTACGGCTCGCTGGCCATGGTGACCGATTACGACTGCTGGCATCCCAGTCATGATTCGGTGACAGCCGAACAGATTGTTTCGACTCTGAATCAGAACAACGCAACTGCCCTGAAGGTGATGGACGCAGCCGTCGCAGCATTGCCTGCCGATCGGCACTGCCATTGCCAGTCCGCGTTGAAAGACGCGATTTTGACACGGCCTGCGCTGATCTCATTGGCTACACGGCAGAAATTGCGTGCGCTGCTGGATCGCTATTTGCAACCGGAGCACAAGGTGCCTGAAAAACCTTAGAGCCGCAAAGAAAACTCAATCCAGGAAAGCCTCCTATCTTCATGTCCATTCTTGTAGTTGGTTCCGTCGCATTCGATAGCATTCAAACCCCCAGCGGCACCGTCGATCGTTGCCTGGGCGGGGCTGCCACCCATTTTGCCCTGGCCGCCAGCTTTTTCACGAAAGTTCGCGTGATTGGCGTGGTTGGGGAGGATTTCACTTCCCATCATGAATCGGTTTTTCATGCGCGAGGCATCGATACCGAGGGCATCGAGCGCTCCGCGGGCAACAGCTTTCATTGGATCGGGGAATATCGCGAGAACCTGAACGAAGCGCACACGCTGAGAACCGATTTGAATGTGTTTGAACGGTTCCAGCCGAAGATCCCTGCATCGTACCGCGACAGCGAATTTCTTTTTCTCGCCAATATCGATCCTGCGTTGCAGCAGCAGGTTCGCCAGCAAATGCCGAAGGCGCGCCTGGTTTGCGGCGACACCATGAACTACTGGATCACAGGTCACACAGAAAACCTGAAAGCTGTGATGAAGGGTCTGGATGTTCTGCTGATCAACGATGGCGAAGCCAAGTTGCTGGGCGAAGATGCCAACCTGGTGCGGGCCGCGGAACGCATCATGGAAATCGGACCGAAAACGCTTGTCGTCAAGCATGGAGAGTACGGCGCGACGGCTTTTTTTGGTGAGCAATCATTTCCTGGCGGTGTGCACAACCGATTCTTCCGCGCCCCAGCCCTGCCGTTGGCGGAAGTGGTCGATCCGACCGGTGCTGGCGACTCGTTTGCAGGCGGATTCTTCGGGTATCTTGCATCGCAATCGGAAATCACTCCGGCTCAATTCAAACGGGCAATGTTTTATGGCAGCGTGATGGGTTCGTTTGCCGTGGAACGTTTTGGCACGGAGCGGATCCAGGCCCTGACCCGCGAAGAAATCGATCTGCGATTTGCGAGCTTCCAGGAGCTTTCGCATCTCGATGCCAAATAAGAATTCAAGCGTTCACTCCAGGCGCCCCAAAAGCGTTCCTACGCTCGGGGAAGAAATCAAGCTGGTGTCGACCTTGGCGGTTTTGCTGACGGCAGCTTCTCTCGTCTTCTGCGCCCGGCATGGGTATCTGCTGCTGTATGGAGATGCCGTCGCACATCTGCATATTGCGCGGCGCATTTTCGATTCGACCAATCCAGGATTCAGTCAGTTAGGTTCTGTCTGGCTGCCCTTGCCGCATCTTCTTTTGCTGCCGTTTGTGCAACGGACGGAGTGGTGGCAGAGCGGATTAGCAGGTGCGATTCCCTCTATGGCCAGTTATGTCATGGCCTGCGCCGGCATCTATCGCCTGGCTCGACGCTGGATGCGTCCGCTGCTGGCGCTGCTGGTCTTCGCCGCCCTCGCTCTCAATCCAGGCTTGCTGTACATGTCCGTCACGGCCATGACGGAGCCGCTGTTTCTGGCGCTGATGATTTGGAGTGCGGTACATCTCACCGCTTTCGAGTCGACATTGCGAGCAGCGGACGCCCCAGCCGCTCGTGCCGCGTTGATCAAGCTGACACTGGTACTGATCGCCGCTGTTTTTACACGCTATGATGGCTGGATTCTCGGCACGCTGGCGTGGCTGGCGGTCGCATATTGGACAGTGCGGCGCGCATGGTGGAAAGACCGGGCGAATGCCGGCGTCTTCGTCGTATGCACGCTGTGCCTGGTCGCCGCTCCGCTCAGCTGGCTGGGTTACAACTGGCGCATGTACGGCGACCCGTTGGATTTTCTGCGTGGGCCCTACTCCGCCGCAGCGATCGCCAAGCGAACCGCAAAGCCCGGTTCGCTGCCGTATCCGGGCTGGCACCATCTGTCGTGGGCGTTTCTGTACTACGTCAAATCGGCCAAGATGGGGGCGGCGCCATTACGATGCGGGAAATGGCTGCTGCTGATGGCGATCGCGGGCTCAGTCTACGCACTGGTCCGCTATCGCAGTTTGGCGTTGCCGGCTGCCATGTTGTTCTGGATGCCGATCCCGTTTTACTCCTATTCCGTGGCCTACGGTTCGGTGCCGATCTTTCTGCCGGTGTGGTTTCCACACTCCTACTACAACACACGATATGGCATGGAACTGCTGCCCGCGTTTGCGCTGTTTCCTGCGTTTGCGGTGGTGGCGGCAATCAAGGAGCGTCCGCAGTGGACTCGTCCGATTCTGGGATTTGCATTGGCGTTAATTGTCGCCAGCAATGCTTTCCTGCTGTATGCCACTCCGCTGGTGTTTCAAGAAGCGAAGGCCAATGCCGCGACCCGGATTCCCTTTGAACGGGCGTTGGCGAACAAGCTGATCGTGCTCCCTCCGCAAGCGACATTGTTGATGTACACCTCAGCGCACGTTGGCGCGCTGCAGCAAATCGGGTTTCCGCTGCGTCGAACCATCAACGAAGGCGATTACGATCAGTGGAAGCAGGCGCTGAAAGACCCAGCTGCGGCGGCGGATTACATTGTCGCGATTGATGGCGATCCAGTGGCAGAGTCGGTTAAGAAGCATCCTGAAAATCTGGAGCTGATGTTCGTCATCTGCAGTACGGGGCAACCCTGCGCGCGGCTATACCGCTCGACATTCGGGGCTCGGCTGTCAGTTATATCCAACAAGTAAGGTCGACGGGCTCACTGCGCAACGAAAAAGGCTCGATGAGGAAGCACCTCGGCGAGCCTTTGAATTTTCTTCTAAATCATTCTTGACGCTGTGAATTCGTCTCGACTATTCGTGGAAAGATACTAGCGACATGGGCTGGGTCAAGCCAAAGACGACTTCAGAGTCCTTGGGAAGCACTGCCTGCTTGCTTTCCAACAGCCAATGCGCTCCGACATATCCAGCCGCTGCGCCGCCGAGAACCAATGCTGCCGGACCACCTGCGATCATAAAGCCTGCCGCCGCCGCGCCTCCGCCGAGTAGACTTGCTTCCGCTACTGCGCGCTTTCCATGGGCGACATTGACCACGTTGCCCTCGCTGCCCGTTTTGACTCTGTGGGGATCACCCAGGTCATAGACTTCGGCGTGCAGGAAATATCGTGTGCCGTCGGGGAGCACGACTTCGTCTGGCCGCAGTCGAATCGAAGCGCCACCGGTGATGCGACGCCCTTCGCTGACCGACGTCACTCGTCCAGTTACAGTGGAGCCAACCGGGATGACGATGCGATTGTTTTTCATCACGGGGGCCAGCAGGCGAGCGCTGAAAATGGTGCCCGGCTGTGTCGTGGCTGTAGACAAAGACTGATTTAGAGAGACCGTCAAAGTCGTCCCTTCCGGCAATTGATTCGGGGCCGAAGGAACACTGACAACGACGCCGGAGTCGTCCGCTTGTTCTTGATTTTCTGGTGTGATAACGATGTCGGAATCGAGAGAATTAGCCGGTCTGCTGACGAGTCCCGGATGTTGAATGTAGTCGTGATCCTGCGGGGAAGTCGGAGGCGCCACCATGTGAGCAGTGGGCTGGCTAGCCAAAGATGTGACGGAGCTGGCCGAGTCGGTTGCAGCCGGCGGCGTCGGCGTCAGGTCGTTGGTCACGATGGCATCATCCGGCGGATGCGATACGCCCTGGTAGGGACTGGGTTTTGCGCTTTGCCCAAAGGCTGTTGCCGCGAGCATCACTGCGGCAAGGCTTGTAGCCGTTAAAATTTTCATTTCCGCCCTCGTAATTCGGTTTAGCCTGTCAGCTATCCTGTAAAATTCGTGCTGCAACTGCTTTATTTTCAACATCGTTCGCTGCGCATTTCGCAGCCGATGGTCTATTTTGTTAGACGCAACTTCCGGGTTGTTTGTTGCGGACGGCGTCCCGATATTCCTTCGGGGAAGCACCAGACCTTACCGCATCTTCAGTCTAATGGAGCATGTACGGGCTACGCCGTCGACAGTGTTACCCGGTATCAAAAGAGTTATCTTCGTTATCCACTTCATTAACCAGGCTTCACGAGCCGGAACTGGGCGGTCAAAGCGTCGGGACACCTTGGCGATGACTCCGACTGGATGGAGAACCCCTGTATTCCTCGACGCCGCTGCGTGCTGCTCTGCAAATGCAGAGTCGCTAGCTTTGTTACACTGGACTTGATTCAAAGATTTCATCCACGACATTCGTCGGCGCGTCCATGGTGCAGTTTTCCAAGGATGGCCGCTTACCAGCATTTCCTAACAGCTGCAATCTGTCGCAAGCATGCCAGAGTTTGTCCAATCCATCCGGACCACCGAAGGAAATGCAATTCCCGTGGACCGCCGCCCGAAGCTGAACGACCGGCTGGACCACAAGATCCTGAGGAGTGATATGACTGAAATTACCTCGATACATGCCCGCGAAGTGCTGGACTCGCGCGGGAATCCGACTGTTGAAGCGGACGTTATTTTGCAAAGTGGCGCTATGGGCCGGGCAATCGTTCCCAGCGGCGCTTCCACCGGCGAACATGAGGCTGTCGAACTGCGCGACGGCGACCAGGAACATTACCAGGGCAAAGGCGTTTTACAGGCCATTGAGAATGTCGAGAGCGTGATCGCGCCGGAACTGGCGGGAATGGATGCCAGCAATCAGCGCCTGATCGATCAAACCATGATTGCGCTGGATGGAACACCAAACAAGGGTCGTCTCGGCGCGAATGCGATTCTGGCGGTGTCGATGGCGGCGGCGCGCGCGGTGGCGAATGAGCTGCACATGCCCCTCTACCGCTATCTGGGCGGTGTGAACGCGTGCACGCTGCCGACTCCGATGATGAATATCCTGAACGGCGGCGCACATGCCGACAACAATGTCGACTTTCAGGAATTTATGATTATGCCGGCTGGTGCTGAGAGCTTCTCTGAGGCGCTGCGCTGGGGCGTTGAAGTCTTCCACACCCTGAAAGGCGTGCTGAAGAAAAAGGGATACAACACCGCTGTGGGAGATGAAGGCGGGTTTGCTCCTTCGCTCAAGTCCAATACAGAAGCCGTCGAAGTGATTCTGGAAGCCATTACTCAGGCCGGTTACAAGCCTGGGGAAGATATTTTTCTTGCCCTCGATCCGGCGGCCAGCGAGTTTTTCGATGCCGATAAGAACAAGTATGTCTTCAAAAAGTCCGACAAGAGCGAACACACCAGCGAGGAGCTGACGCGCTTCTGGGAGGGTTGGATTCGACAATATCCAATCGTTTCACTCGAAGACGGTTTAGCCGAAAACGATTGGGAGGGATGGAAATTCCTGACCAAGGCGCTCGGGGACCATGTGCAGCTTGTCGGCGACGATTTGTTTGTGACCAATACAGAGATCCTGCAGCGTGGCATTGAAGAGGGTGCAGGGAATTCCATCCTGATTAAGGTGAACCAAATCGGCACCGTCAGCGAGACATTTGAGGCCGTCGATCTGGCGCGCCGCTATGGCTACACGTCGGTTATTTCGCATCGCAGCGGAGAGACCGCGGACACATTCATCGCCGATTTCGCCGTTGCGACCAGCGCCGGACAAATTAAAACCGGCTCGGCTTCGCGCACAGATCGGATCGCGAAATACAATCAACTGCTGCGTATTGAAGAAGAGCTGGGCCAGTCCGCGCAATTTCTCGGTCTGGAGTCGGTCAACTTCGGCGAATAGCGAAGGGTTCCAACTTGATCCATAGCTTTACATTGCGGGACCTCGTGTGTACAGCGGCGATTATGCCGGTGTTTCTTCTGTTTTTCTTCACGCCCGGATATGGGTTCGCCTGGTCGACGGATTTATTTCGCTTTCGCAGCAGATCAACCGCCGAGCAGATTCTCCTCAGCATCCCAATCTCTTTGGTCGTATCTGCGATGTTGACCAACCTGGCCGGACGCTACCTTCCCGGTAGCGTCATTATGGGCGTGTTTCTGTTGGTTGCGGCGGCGGTGGCGGTCGGTTGCTTCCTAAAGTGGAAGCGGCGACGGGTCGATGAGCCCAAACGGATGCGCACCACAACCAAGATTGCGCTCCTTCTGGCAGTTCTGTGGATGCTGATCGTAATCGCATCGCTTGTGGATTTGCAGTTTGGGCAAAAATTGTACGTTTCAGCCACGCTGTACGATCAGGCGGTAAGAGTGGCATTTGTTTCTTCTGCGATGCGATCAGGACCGCCGCCAGTCAATCCATTTTCCTACTTGGGTTTTGCTCCGACCGCACGGTATTACTACTACTGGTATGTACTTTGCAGCTATCCCGCGCGGCTAGCACATATCGGCCCGCGATACGCACTCGACGCCAGTCCCGTATGGGCCGGCTTTTCCCTGGCGGCATTGATTCCGCTATATCTGAAAGATTTTTTCGGAGTTACTCGAAATCTGCGGAGGAAATCTGTCGTTGGATTTTTCTTGTTATCGATAACTGGACTGGATCTGATTCCAACCCTCTATCTCGCGGTGCATTCCAAAGTAGTCCATGCCGATATGGAGTGGTGGGATCCAACCCAGATTGCAACCTGGCCCGACTCTTTATTGTGGGTTCCGCATCACGTGGCCTCGATCGTCGCCTGCTTCATCGGGCTGTTGGCGTTATGGTCTGTGCAAAAAAAGAAGGATGGAGAGACAGCATCCTTTGCCGCCCGTTCCGTCGCATGTATGTTTGCGGCGCTCGCTTTTGCCGCAGCCGCCGGACTCTCCGTCTACGTCACCTTTACCTTTGCGATATTTCTTGTCCTATGGCCTTTTCGGTTGCTTTATAAGAGGTCCTTCTCGGATTTCTTCCTTTATTTAATGGCAGGCATTCTCACGTACCTTTTATCCAAACCATACTTGAACGATCTTCATTCCCCGGGTGTTGTGGGAGCTCCGGGTGCCGCGGGCAGCGGATTCACTGCATTCGGATTACGAACCCTACCCCACATTTTCGCAGTGCGTGGTTTCGCCCATTCATTTTTCCCTGCCCTCCTGGCCGTGCTGGTGGTGTATCTTCTGGAATTCGGTTTCTTCGTGATTGTGGCGTACGAACGGCTAAAGCAGGACATCGGGAATTGGTCCTCGTTGAGCGAAGCGGAAATTGCGTGCTGGTTCCTGGCGCTGGTCACAATGACGTCTTTAACGTTTATTCGATCGACTGTTATTGGCAACAACGACCTTGCTTTCCGTAGCGCGATGATCGTGCAATTCGTCCTGCTCTTGTGGGGCTCCATCTATCTCGATGACTGGATCTTCGCGAAAAGCAATTCGAGAGAATGGAGAGGAAGGCTCCTGAACGGGGCAGTATGGACCACGCTGGCTCTCGGTTTTTGCGGCACGACCTACGGACTCGTCATGTTGCGCACGTACGCCATGTTGGACGATGCGGGACACATTCCTCATCCCGCCGCGTGGCTTCCAGCTCCGCCGAATGTGGGTACTTACATGTTCGATATCCGGCAGGCATATAACTATCTGGATCGGACGTTGCCGAAGTATGCGATCGTTCAGTACAACCCGATGACGGACCACTACCTTCCGCTGCTGATGTACTCGAGATTTCAGTCTGTCGATGCGTTCCCGGACTGCGGCACGGAATTCGGAGGCGATGTCAGTTTATGCGCACCGGCGCAGAACGCCCTGATCGATCTCTTCAACAAGCCGGGAACCTACGATATTCAGAACGTATGCAAACAGCTCTCGATCGATGTTCTTGTGGCGCGTAAGACGGACCCTGCCTGGAACGATCCAAGCAGCTGGGTATGGACGAATCGCCCAGTCGTCAGCAATCCGTATATCCGCGCATTTCGATGCCAATGATTTGGCTGCAATTGTTTGCTTCGCGTTGCCGTTATCTTGATTCGGCAGCGGCAGTGGAATTACTCGACGTCGACACGGATGGATTTGCCAGATAGCGGGCCACCACTACGGAGCACATATCACCCTTGTTTGTGTTGACCGTCCAGAGTGACTCGTTTTCGACAGCGCCGGCAATCGGTTGACGAAGGTCGATCACGACGATTTTTCCGTCGTCATAGATCGACCTGTAATGCGTTCGCAGATGTTCGAACTGGTGATTGGCCAACACAGACATCCAGAACAGTGCGTAGAGTTCGGCGGAATATAGCTGTGGTTGCACCAGAGAACGGCAAGAAGCTGCGTCGTTCCAGACTGCATAATGATAGTCGTACACGACATAGCGCACTGAGTTTTGCTGAAGGTATGAGGATAGTTGGGCGGAGTTCTGGCCGAAAGGCCATCCTGGTGGAGGGCTGGCAGCGCCCGGCCAATCCATCACGTAGAAGTTGTGTTGGCGGTAGTTAAAGAGATAGGGACGCGCGACGCTTTCAAGTGCAAAGGCTCGATTCGGAACAGCTTTTTGAATTGCTTGATATTCAGCGTTCAAAGATGGGTCGGCTAATGAAACACCGCTGAGGCTTGCTCGTACAGACCGCACATAGTCTTTTTGTTCTAGGCCCATTTGTCTAAAGGGCCGAGGATTGCTTCCAGCCGCATCGTAGTAAAAGATCATACTGGCAAGGGAGAGCACTCCGACATAAAAAGCCAGGCGAGCTTTCGTTGAGCTTGGCTCCTGGTGAAACGTTGATCCAGTCGCAGTGTAGAAAACGACAATTGCGCATAGGAACTGGGGGAAGTTATAGCGCCATATGAAGTCTCCGCCGCTGCGATAATTGAAGGCGGTAATGGCAATCGCCGATGTGAATAGAATCCACAGACTAATTCGAATATTGTAATTTCTTCTACCGGCAAGAAGTTGGACACAGATCAAGATGGATAAAGCGAAAGCCTGCAGAAAAATTTTAACGAGCGCGCGATGTGTAGAAAATCTCGCCATTAGATGGAAGACGCCATAGGTTGTGTAGTCGACACCCGATCCCAGAACGGGGAATAGATACGTTCCGCTAGTTATTTTCATGGCAATCATCCATGCCAACAGAATTCCCAATGCACTGAGCCCCGCGACGAGCGGAGAACGAACGCGCTTCAGTTGTCTGGCTCGCCAACTTTCCGCAAGGAAGGGAATGAGCGCATAGACGCCAACAATTGGCAGGTATGTAGACTTGAGCGAAATGATTGCGCCGCCAGTCGCACCCATGAGGAATGTATTCCGCAAGCAGGGTTGAACTTGATCCGTCTCGATCACCAGCCAGATCATTGCTAATAGAAGAGAAGTTGGCAGCACAACAAAGGTGAGATTGATGGTCTCTTGCGGCGCGAGGTAAACGAGGAACTCCAGCACCGCGATCTGAAGTGGCGATAGTTCGAAGCGCACCCCAATATCGAACAACGCCGCCGCCAACAGCATGAATCCCACTGTGCGATCCGCCATGGCAATGTGGGAGATGGATGTTGCGGCGATGACCAAACATTGCAGCAAGTATGCGCCACCGAGACTGGAAATCACGCGCCGATCGCTGAATGGATCGTTGGCGAAGTGGTGCGTGGCCAGCATCTTTTGCGGGAAAATCAGATATGCAGTGCTGTCATCAGTGACGTTGAAAGTTCCGAGTCGCACGGTGGCGGCTACGCGCAGAATGAGAATCAGCAGCGCGACCACGATCAGGATCTTCGATCCTCGGGACGCGTTCTTCCAGAAACGCAGCCAGCGATACTCTTCCGGCCGTTCACTGCGCGATACAGCATAAAACAGCAGTCCCACTCCGGTGATCGCGAATAGAACACTGGGGTAGATCGCATGCAGAAGGTTCAGCCAGCCTCCCAGAAAAACGATGGCCGCAATTCCCAGGGAACAGGCAACAGACGCCGGTAGACGCGGGCCGCGGAATAGCTTTGCGGTCACTCTTCCCCAGCCGGTAAAACTCACCAATAAGAGCCACGCCCACACCAATGCGCCCGCGAACGATGCCAGCGACCGCGCGGTGATCGGTTGCGGCAGACCCGTGACCGTCGGGTAGGGCGGCAGGTTGAGATTGGCTAAGGTCTGCGCCAGCGAT
The DNA here is from genome assembly GCA_021793595.1 of Acidobacteriota bacterium. The sequence goes on along the minus strand of JAJYSL010000018.1, from coordinate 5,482 downwards.
GGCGAAAGCTGCATACAAGAATCCTCAATCCTCAATTTTCAACTTTGGTTCAGCTTCAGCATACCGAATGTGAATGTTATCGGATGCTTACTGCCGACCTCTCGTTGACCCAACCGGGTGGAAATAAGAATGACACCCATAAGGGTAGCCGTGAGAGAGGCTGGCCGGTTGGATTTTCTGCCGCAGGCTAACTTTGTTTCTTAGGGTTCGGCATTTGCCAGTAGACGGAGTATCGCTGGTCGCCGATCCGATACATGGGCGTCAGCTGGTATTTCGCGTCTTGGCCGGTTGCGGTGAAGCGCAGAGCCGATGGGGATTCGACCTGAATCCATGGCTGCGTGCTTGTCTCCGATGTGGCTGCAACCTTGGGCAGGGGAGACGCGGCGGGCAGACCCTTGGGCACTGTCGCACCGCTATGAATCACTCTGTCCGGGCCGTCACTTGGGCCAGCCCCTAGATTGGCGGCGAGCACAAGTGGGCCGTAGAGTGCGGCAGTAACGGAATCGTCGCCGGGTAAGGGTTCCTGGCGCAATTGCATCGGGAGGCTAATGCTGATGGTATCGCCGTCCTGCCAGACTTTGCGAAGAGCGAGATAGGAGCGGGGGTCGGCCATGGCCTCGAGCGGGAGATCGTTCACCTTTACCTCTGCTTTTTCTGTGGTCCAGCTTGGAATGCGTACATGAATGGTGCGCTGCGCCGATCGCGAGGATTTGATTTTGAGCACCGTCCGCTGTTGGTGTGGAAACTGGGTTACCTGCTCGAGGAGGAGGCCTTCGTCCTTCCAATCGAGTGTGGAGGGGATGAATTGGTTGATGTAGATGTCGCTGCCGCGGCGGAAGTAGATAGTGTCAGCGAATTTTGCGAACTCTTCCGCGCCTGTGCCAGTGCAGCACCAGAACGACTCTTCATGCGAGTTATAGGCGCGCCAGTATCCAGCGGCGAGTGGGAAGAAATACTGTTTGAGGCCCTGTGCGTTCTGCGTACCGAGCCTGCAATTGAAAAGAGTGCGCTCATAGGCATCCATCCAGCGCGCGTCTGCGGTCCAACTGAAGACGTGGCGCTGCAACTTCATCAGGTTGTAGGCGACGCAGCACTCGGCATTGGTCCAGGCCAGTGTCCCTTTCAGTTGATCCGGGTGCGTTGTCCAATGCTCGTCGAGACTGGTATTGCCGATCGCGTAGCTACGCGCCGCGAGTACTTCACCCAAAAAATACTCAGAGATATCGCGATAACGGCGGTCGCCGGTGATCTCATACATCCGAGCCGCGCCGATGATTTTTTGGCACGTTTGTGTTTGCGTGCAGACCCTGCAACTCATCGCGCCGCTCGGCAAGCGGGTCAAGGAAGCTGGGCTGTTCGAACAGGTGGGCGGCATCAAGATAGCGCTCCTTCCGGGTGACAGCTGCAAGGTTGGCGAGGACTTCATTCATACCGCCGTACTCCATGCGCAACATGCGTTGGCGCTGATCGCTGCTGAAGCCTGACATGAAGTTTTGCGCCCACCCGGCCATGCCTTCACTGATTCGAAGCGCGTCGGTGTTGCCGGTGTGGAGGTACATGTCAAGCAAACCGGCCATGATCTTGTGGTAGGTGTAGAATGGCGCCCAGACCGGCTTGCCCTGGGCGAGGTGCTCGAAGAGTTCGGGAGGAAAGGCGCTCAGGTATCCAGTTCCGATTTTCTTCTGGCAGACGTCGAGACCGGCGACAAGCTCATCGCCGCGGCTTTTGAGATCGGTGTTTCCCGAACCCGCCGAAGACAGCGCAGCGGCAGAAAGGACGTGGCCTCCGGCGAAATGGCCTCGCAGCTCGCACGTGGGGTCTTCCCAACCTTTATATTCGGAGCGACTTGTTTGCCCGACGCCATCACCTTCAGCAACGATCAGGAAGCTATAGAAATGGTATGGTAGCCGGATTATTGTTCAGCATCCCCAGCCAACCAGACCACACGAGGAGTTCCCGGCGTCGAGCCTTGCGTTTTCTTCTTTCGTGCTAACACTTGAAAGTACTTGTGCGTCCAAATTCTGCATCAAATGCCATAGAGAAGTTCCTATAGAAAGGAAACCCGATGAAACGCATCTTGGTAACCGCTTGCTGCATCATCCTCTGCTCAATTCCCGCGCTGGGCCAAAAGAAAGCCGTTCATCGAGCGGCAATGACGGACCAGCAATTCGTCGATTTTGCCGCACAAACCGATATGGTGGAAGCCAACCTCGGCCAGCTGGCGCAAACTGCAGCCGCCACTCAGCCGATCAAAGACTACGGCCAGATGCTGGTCGCCGATCACACCAACGACTACAACCAGCTCTACGCCGTTGCGCATCAGGCCAATCTCAATATGCCGAACGCAATCGACGCCGAACACAATAAGACGATAATTGACCCTTTTCAGAAACTGAAGGGCGCCGCCTTTGATCATCGTTATGTGAGGGAAATGATAGCCGGACACACGAAAGCAATTGAGGTTTACAAAAAAGAAGCGGCAGATGCGGAGAATCCGGCTCTGAAATCCTATGCAGAGACGGCGTTGCCGGTTCTGCAAAAGCATCTGACTGATGCGAAAGATCTGGAGAAAACCCATCACAAATGAAGCCAGCAACCTGGACAGAAACTCAGGGCGTTTGGTTTCATTTGAGCGCAACAGTGCATGGGGGAGTGGCGAACCGGGGAAAACCCTATCCATTCGCGGGATGAGGTCGCTCCGCACTCTCTTACGTAACGATCTGTTCGATGCGAGGGCATCGTGTCGACGCATCGGCAGGAGAGTGCGGGCGGGAATGGGGAATGGAGAGCGGCGGTTTCGACGACCCGGACTACGAGAGTTGCCGGTATTCAGGTGGTCCCTGTTTTGAAATAGTCTGGGGGGTAGGATTTGAAGGTGCGAAAGGCTTCTCCGGAGCTTTGCGCCCTACGAACTGATGCCTTTCGGCAAGGGAAATCAAGAACCTTGTCTTGATCGAAGAACGCGAAGCGTCCAAGCTGGACTATGGTTTCACAAAGCCTTATACCGTGAAGCTCGCGATCACGTATCACCCTCAGATCAAATAGACTGCTATCAGGGAGTCCGGACCGTCTTTCCGTTTCTCGGCTGTTCTCGGGAAGGCCACGTTGCGATAATAGATATTCAGGATCAGTGAAAAATCCCGCACAACCTTCTGCATCCAGTTGCCGTCGAACCACTTCAATGTCTTTGAAAAAGAGTGGGCAGAGTGGTCGTGGATTCTTGATTCATTTGCAAAAGGTGTTCGCGTCCGCTCTGCTGGTTCTGTTCGCATGGACAGCCTCCTCAGCCGATGCCTATTCGGTGCTGTCGCATGAAGAAACCGTTGACATGGCATGGAGCAGACACATTGTTCCACTGCTGCGGAAACGATATCCGAACGCAACGCCCGATGAGCTGCGCATCGCGCACTCCTATGCATACGGCGGTTGTATCATTCAGGACCTGGGATATTATCCATTCGGCAACAAAGAGTTCAGCGACTTGTTGCACTACGTTCGCACCGGAGAGTTCGTCGACAACCTGCTGAAAGACTCCAATAACTTGAACGAATACGCGTTCGCACTAGGAGCGCTGGCGCATTATCGGGGAGACACGATTGGGCATCCCTCCGTGGGACTGGCGACGGCTCGTGAATATCCTCGCCTGGGGAGCCGCTTCGGTCGTTTTGTCAGCTATTACGATTCGCCCAGGGCGCACATCCGCACAGAGTATGGTTTCGACGTAGTTCAGGTTGCGCAAGGCCATTACGTTAAGGACGATTACAGCAACTTCATTGGCTTCAATGTCTCCACGCCAGTGTTAGAGCGCGCCTTCAAAGATACTTACGGCATCGATTTGAACACTGTGCTGAAGCATGAAGATCTTGCCGTCAACACCTATCGTTATTCCGTCAGTACTGTGATTCCGGAGATGACCCGCGCTGCAGTGGTGCACTACAGCAAGCGAATCCAGGAACAAGTCCCGAACTTCAATCGCAGCCATTTTGTTTATCGCGTGAATCGCGTTGACTACGCCCATGAATGGGGAAAGCAATATCACAGGCCGGGATTTGGAGCGCATGTCATCGCCTTCATCCTGAAGGTTCTTCCGAAGCGTGGTCCATTTTCCGCATTGAAGCTGCAGCTCCCGAGCGCAGCCGATGAGAAGCTGTATCTCAACAGCATGCAATCGACGGTGAACACCTACGAAAGAGATGTCGATCAATTGCGAATTCAGACCGATCAGGACCGAACCCTGCCATTAAAGGATTTGGACTTTGACACGGGAAAGCCAACCCAGCGAGGCGAATATCCGTTGGCCGATAAGAGCTACGCGAAACTGCTGGATAGGGTGACGCACGACAAGGATGCCGACATTTCAACTGGTTTGCGTGCCAGCCTGCTGGGGTACTATGACGGTTTCCACCGTCGACACAGGAGCCGATTTTATCCGGTGATTTTTTCGAGAAAGCAGCGGAAGCTGGAGCGGGATCTGGCATTGCTCCGCGCCACGCAACCGCAGCCGACCACGGTTGCCAAACTCTCCGGGGAGCTCGCCAGGAACCCCGGCCATGTAACGCAGCCCGAACACGCAGGGCTTCGCTAGCATGTGGATGCATCGCTCCGGCACGCCATCGCAATTTGGCATGCGCAATGCGGTAAACTAGTAAAGAGATCGGGACACTCCCGCAATCCGCGCGCTTGCCAGTTGGATTCTCGCGTTTGCCGCCAGCCAATCTACATACCAGAACAGGAAACTTCATTCATCGTGTCGTCCGTTATCCGTAATATCGCTATCATCGCCCACGTCGATCACGGCAAGACCACTCTTGTCGATGCCATGCTACGTCAGAGCGGGACTTTCCGCTCGAATGAGGCGGTCGCCGAACGCGTCATGGACTCAAACGACTTGGAGCGTGAGCGTGGCATCACCATTCTGGCGAAGAATACTGCCATCGTCTTTCACGACGCCAAGATCAACATTGTTGATACGCCGGGTCACGCCGACTTTGGCGGTGAGGTGGAGCGCGCGCTGAAGATGGTCGATGGTGTGATGCTGCTGGTTGACGCCAGCGAAGGCCCGCTACCCCAGACTCGCTATGTGCTCTCGAAAGCGCTGGAGGCGAAGCTGCCTCCCATCCTGGTCATCAATAAAATCGATCGCCCGGATGCCCGTCCGCAGGAAGTATTAAACGAGGTCTATGACCTGTTCATCGATCTGGATGCGGGCGAGGATCAGCTGGATTTTCCGGTGCTCTATACGAATGCGAAACTTGGCACGGCGTCGACCGATGCGAAGATCCCCGGAACGAATTTGCAGCCGCTGTTCGAGGCGATCGTTTCGACCATTCCTCCGGCTACCGGCGATCCGAACGGGCCGCTCCAAATCCTGGTAACGAATCTGGATTATTCGGACTATCTGGGACGGTTGGCGATTGCGCGCGTGTTCAATGGCACGCTGCATACCGGGGATGAAGTTGCCATTTCCAAGCGTGACGGATCG
>JAJYSL010000204.1 GCA_021793595.1 Acidobacteriota bacterium | reverse complement strand
CGGGCTGCTGCGCACCAAGAAAATCCCGACCTCTGTGCCAGCGACACTCCTCGATTGTAGGATGAAATACGTGCCACCATGTTTCATGCTTCGCGGGTCGGCGATTCCGCCGGTGCCGAACTAAAAATGGAACCAACTAAAAATGGAACCAACTTGCTTTCGAGCGTCTGGCGATATTGCGAGTAGGAAAATGTGGAGTATGGACCCCAGGGCTCCTCGCCCTGCCACCAGTGACCCATCCAGGCATCCATTACTTCTGGAGGAACGCCGTCCTCGATCAATTCCGTGCGCACGAAACGCCGCGCGAAGTTCGCCGGAAACGGAAAAAACTGACTTGTCTGCTGAACGATCGTGGCTGGCCGCACATCGTCGGGCTGGCCTGAATCACTCAGAAAGTAGCATGGCCGTTTCCGTGTGGCGCCAGGGAGCCCGAGCCTCCGCAAGCTTGCAAGGTATACCTCATAAAGATGGATCTGCTTCCGTATTCCGTTAGGCAGCCAGATTAGACGCCGATGATAACCACTGCCGGAGTCCTTGTCGGTGAGGCTTGCGAATCCTGAATTAGGATCGATGGCGCTCGAACGAAGATATGGGGAATGAATCCCTCTCATGCCAGCCGCCAAACTGAAGCTCCATACGCAGTAAAGGGTGTACCAGTTGTGTCTGCGGATGAACCCCACCCTGGAATTTCCATCAGCTTCTGGTTGAGACGGCTTCCGAATCTGAAGCTTCAGCCATCGGACTGCTCGCTTCACAGCGTTCCGGGTCGGACAAAGTCGACTTCCTACGGCACTTGGATGGTTTCCTTGGTTGCCCACCGTTGGCGCGGCCGATTGCGCGGAGTGACCTTCGAGCCTCAGCTCCTGCGCGAGACTGCGGGTTGCGTCGCAATAGATACCTTGGAGATGGGATATGGCTGGGGTCGCGTAGAATCGGCGCACCGATGCCAAGTAATGATTTGTGCGGGTCAGCAATGCCGCCGATGCCAGATCCCCGCCAGTCCGTTCAAGGATGTGTTGAAACAGCGCTTTCCCGATCTTTTGCGGCACGGTTCGTCCGGAAGGGTCAATCCTTCGGAGCAGCGAACGAAGCCTGGTTTCGTAGTTGTCACTGGAGAAAAGCTTGAACCCCATTTGCCGCATGGACTCGGTCTGCGCCAAAGGTTCTTTGACCACCTCTCGCAGGTGTGTCAGCCATGCCTGAATAGGGACGATCGCGGCGACAACATCGGGCAGGTCAAACATTTCACGGCGCTGTCGGTCTTTTCCTGCTACTGATCGCTGAATTGTCTGATACCGCAGCGGCAGCGCCCTCACCCTCCACACGGCCGTATTCTGCGCACCAAAGCATGCTGACCTGCGAATGTGCAAGGACAGGTCGCAATCCGGAGCTGGAGCGTCATCGAGGCATACCGTGAGGGCCGTCGCCTGTTCGAGGGAGCTGCCCGTCCACAACATCGTATGCAGGAGAGCACTCAGTTCCAGCTCACCCGGTTCATGATAACGGGCCAACTGTTGCAGGGCCCGCGCCAATTCCGCGCTGGACAGCAGCGAATACGACCACGGGAGAAGCTGGTTGGCCCTTTCGGCCCAACCGCCATTACCCATTGCCGCCGCCGCAGCATCCTGGGCGAGCGATACGCTGCGGGTGAGGAGATACTCATCGGGGGCCGTATCGGCACCAAGCAATTGATCCCTCGTTCTGGGATCTGATATTCGATGAAAGGTCTGGTGCAGATCGCCAGCGTGATCGTGCATCCCATCTTCCGAGCCACACCCGATCTTCAGTGTCACAACGCCATCGTTTTCGGTGCTGTCCTCCCAGTCGTGACTACCGCCCCCAAAGCCATGCCCGTGGCGGTTTTGATTGCGATGCTTCTCTGGATCCAATCCCCAACGCAGGAATCCGGCAACGCTGCCGAGCGCCGCGGAAACCCTCTCCGGGGGAAGGGTATATGACGAGGTGTCAGCTGGATCATCTGCAGTCAAGGCGTCGGTTATGATTTCCTGATTTTCGCGTTTGTGGCACCACTGCGAGAATTCAGAAGAGCTGAGCTGTACGGGAAGTTTCACCAGCACAGAGCGCCACCGAGGAGTGAGGAATTTCCATGCCGCCAGGGTTGCATCGTAAAGAGATTCTTGAAAGCTTGCGTATAACTCTTCGCGAAGGTTCCAGATTCCATGCTGACCCAGATGCTTCAGGATGGAAACATGCGCTTGTAAAACATGAGCCTGGAAAAGGCGAAAATGCTGCCAAAGTTTCTGGTCGGCATGCTCCGGAGGAGAAGCCCAAAGCAGGCAACACAAACCCTGGTGGGTGGCCCAGTATCGAAAGCTGGAATTGCTGCCCGCGAGAAGAAATCTGTCCCTGAACTTCGAACTCTTACTCGTGGCAAACAGCTTCTCAGCTAGTGGATCTCGATGATCCAGTATCCAATCGAGAACAGGTACCCATGCGCGCATGCCCAATGCATCCAGAGGGAACCCGGGAAGCTCGACGGCTGCGTGGAAGATCTCCTTGAGATTCCTGCAGATCTGCACCAGCCCGGCAAGTTCGGGATGGACTTGAAGCCGGAACAACATTCCGTGAACGGAAGCTTTCTCCAGTCCCGCCGCCTGTGCTTCCGCAAGCAGTACCGTGGCAGGAGAATCGATGCTCGCGTGCGATTCAGTTGCCGATTCTCTTTTTGGATTCGTAGCTTCCATAGTGGTTTGCTTGCGTTCCGCGTTCCAACATCCCGCGATATTTCGGGGCAAATATAGTGGCTATCTCGGGCAGATGAAAACGATTTGGCGACAACTGATTTTCTACTTTTCTACCCAGTAAGGCCGATCGTTCAGGCAACTGGCGCATCAAACTGTGTCTCCAATGCGAGTGGATCGGACGCAGTAGTGTCCTTTCGCGCATCTATTTGGGCCTCGTCCGTCGGCCCTTTAGCCGTCGCATCTATGGCAGTCTCCAATTTTGCGATCTGGCAACTCTGACTCGCCCTATACCAGTATGTCCAGCCATCCTCGATATACCTGTCCGCAACCGTCTCTACATCTTTCAAGAAGTAGTAGGCGGCTCCGCGTTGAGCTTGCATGGCTTTTCGATCTAGCGCGATGAATCTTTTCTCCTCTAGCCGAAACAGGGCACGCTGCACCGATTTATAGGTGAGCTTTGTTGCCGTGCAAAGCTCAGAATATTTTTTTAGGGTGGGCGCGCTCAGTGGGTTTGTTGTTCGTGCGAACCGCTTCTTGGACGGCTTACGTCGAGAAGGCTTTCCAAATTGCCGCCAGATATTTGTTATCCCTTGAGGTGGAAATGGCTCCAATGTGTCAGCGCGCTTCGGATCGATCAATACGCCATACAAAATGCATTCGTTCTCATTCAATACGTCGAAGATATTTTGAATGGGTTTGAACTTGTCCTCTGTCCGCCGGATGGGCCTTGCGGGAGGGATGGAAACATATGTCCCTTCGGAATTCCTGGTGAAGACATGAACCTTCAAGTCGGACCTCGTATGCGCCAATCAAGGCTGGGTGGAGAGAAAATAGCGCTGCAGCGATCTTCGGCTCAAATGGAAAATCCTTTATCAGCCACACGAAGGGCAGTCTGGGCTCGCACGGTGGGGTATACCGTTACAACGGCAGGGAATTTATCATCCCTTCCAGCTCCAGGATGGGGAACTCGCCCCATCAGCTGGGGCCATAGCGCGGGTTGTTCCAGCAGATATCGAAGTTCATGCCCGCAATTGCGCGGCCGATAATCTTTCTGGTGAGATTTCAGGAGGTCCACGTCCAGCAGACATGCGAGGGCGGAAAGGACCGGGAGGCCGCAATTACCGAACCCCACGATGATCGAAAATCGGTGACAATCTTTCGGATTGAAGTTTTGTTGAAAAAAACCAGTCCCAAAATCTGGAGGTGTATCGAGGTCTCAAGCAAAACCTCGCTCGACCAATTCCACCGTATTTTGCAAATCGTGATGGGTTGGAAAAACTGTCATCTGCACGAATTTCATTTCGGCGGACGGCGTTATGGGGTTCCCCATCCGCAATTTGACCTGTCGGGCCGGGTCCTTTCGGAAGACTCTGTTCTCCTATCTGATGCTTTGCCCCAACCCGGATTTAAAATCGACTACCTCTATGATTTGCGTTGTCAATGGATTCATGGTCTCTCGTTAATGGAAAGGGTTGAGCCCGGCCCCAAGAGCATCTATCCCCGTCTGCTGGAAGGCAAGAATAGCTGCCCACCTGAGGACTGCGGTGGCCCTGCTGGCTATTCAGAACTAAAGAGAATACTGAAACAACCGAGCGATCACATAGACGATTTATCGAATGCCGTCCGTAACTGGGCCCACGAAACGGGGTTTGACCCGAGCATATTTCTTCTGGACAACGCCATCGTGGAGCTGCGGAATGAAACCAATCGCACCTTGGTCGGAGCTGCACATTCGGTGCCTCAATAAGCAAAATTGACCCCCGCCGCGCGACTAAGTCTGTCAAACCCGATATCGCTTACAGAACTGCAGACCAGGAATGAGTGTTCGGGCAAAAAAGGACGCACAAGGCGTTGAGAGAGGCGCAAAGTTCATGAGGGTAGGGCAGCCTGGTGTCGAGACAGTTGCGTGGCAAACGCAAGAGATTCCAATGCAAGTGCATGCTATTTACGGATACAGTTGCGCGAAGAAATTGGCCATCAACTCGGATAAGTGCAGAAGGTGGGCAGTAACATGCGCTCCGCGGAGAGAAATAAGTGCAACTGATTTATTTCGGCTGTTATAGCTGCGTTAACACGATTTGCGAACGCAAGCGCATCATTAAGGCAAGACCGCCGAGAAATAGCAAGATTTCCTGAGTAAGTGTCAAAAATGACATGTGAGCATAGCCAAATGTTGGCGCTTTGCTCAAGTTTTCAGTTCACCAGATGCGTTCATGTATGTTTCCGTGACACTCGCTGCGATGACCACACATCGCAACCTTTTTAAATACACCATCTGGACATCCGGATCCAAAGACGACCATGTTTCCATGTTCCGGTCCGAGTGTGCTCCCAGGGCTGTTGGAGAGCAGCTAGGAAAGCGGCCTGGTCACGACATAGGTGTTTGGTGAAATTAGCGAATGGAGATTCAGCAGTGGCGTCACGCCAGGCCGGCCAGTTTGCTGTATCTCGCTGACGGATGATGCGAAAGAACTCGCGCGCCAATTCAGCGCATCTGGCGATTTCTGGGGATCGCTGATTGAGTTGGTGAAGGTACGAGCGGGCATCGTCAGGCTGTTTCAGCATCCACCATGCGACTTGCCGTGGAGAAGCACGTACGGGCGTGGAAGAGCGGGACCGTGGTGGATTTCGACATGCTCGTGGTCCATAGTGCTTGTGCATCCAATCGCGGAGAGTGTGCGGCCGAATCGCGAAGCCTTGGGCGCGCAGTTCTCGCCCGAGTTGGGCGCTGTTATGACAGCCCTGCTGCCAGCGCATCTCCAAGTAATCCCGATGGCGATCGAGCAACGAGGAACGCCGACGCTCTTTGCGTTCCGGAAAGCCCTGGGCGCGGATAAAGCGGCGTACGGTCTTGCGGCTCATGCCGCACTGGCGTGCGATTTCCCGTTGCGCAATGCCTTTCCCGAATAGTGCCATCACCGCCTCATAACGAGACATTCGTCGTTCGCGGTTGTCCGCGATTAGACGCCGATGACGAGAGAGTGGTTTGGTATGTGGCGGCTCCACGACTGCTGGTACTCTGGACTCGGATTTCTCCGCCGCGATGCGCGCTACCTCGGCGAGCAGCCGATGATGCGGCGCCAGAGCCTCCACCAAGGCTTCGCTAAGGTTGCGAAGCAGATGCCAACGGTCGGCAACCTGTATGGCCTGCGGTGCGGCCTTGGTAGCCGCTTCGGCATATAGACTGGCGCGATCTCGGCTGATGATCTCCGCGCCTGGATGTGAGCGAAGCCACCGTTCAGTGCTCTCGGCGCTACGATCAGGCAATAGATCTACCACTTTGCCACGTTCGAGGTCGCAGAGGATCGTTCCGTAGCGATGTCCCTTGCGCCACGCCCAGTCGTCGATACCCAGAACGCGTGGACCTCGTGCGCATTCGACAAACGCTTTACGGCGCAACTGCCGCAGTAGCGTCGAGCCGCTGGCCAGAATCCCCAACTGCTGTGCCAAGCGAGACCCCGCTGATCCGCCCAAAGCCTGTGTAATCTGCTCCAGCGCCACACTCATCCGCGCGGTTCGCCGCGCATAAAGCGGAGCTGTTCTTGCCAACCGCTCCGTAAAAACCCGCTGACCGCATCCATCCTTGTCGCAAAAGAAACGGCGGACATGCAGCTCGATGCCAACTGGAATGCCCTCCCAGGGCAAATCGCCGAGGCGCCGAACGTACCAACTGTGAGTGCGCCGCGAAAGCCCCTGGCAGGCTGGGCAACGGCTTCCCTCTGCGGCCAGTCGCAGTACCATTACGAGCCAGCCCTGCCCATAAACCTGCAACCGATCCAAAACCACTTCGCCGGCATCCGGCAACAGCGTTCGTTGTCCCATAGCCGTCGCGAGGTATCGCCAGAGCTCGATCAAGTTTTAACGCCGATCACCTTAATGGCAAAGTGTCAGCCATGGTTCACCAAAAGTGACGAAGAACCATTTTTAGAATACCGATAACATTTTTCCGCTCACAACCGCTCAACAGGCCTTGCAAATACGCCAGACTGCGCGCACGAGGCTCTGAGCGCACAAACAAATCTGCAATCAGGCCATGCGCCCGCAACAACTCACGCTTCCATCCAGACAGCCGCTTCTCCATGGCAAAGAACGGAGAAATCACAAACCAGAGCGACTTCATCTTATCATCTATCTACAACTGTAGTACTAGCCCAACTTCCGCAGTTTTGGACTTTGGAAAATTATTTTGCGGGGATTTCGGAGGTGGAAGCAGAGACTGCTGGGAGGAACTGCTTTGTTTCCGAGCCGGGCATTTGCGATTTCATTTCCGATCATTGAGAAGTCGCACGTAGTGAAGACCGGGCCCCTGCAAAACAGTTGTGGATGGGTAGGATGGCGTTGTGTATTTGCGACGCTGCTATCGACGGAAAGAAGGGAAACGGCATGCCTATTGGGTTTTGGTGGAGTCTTATCGAACCGCGCGTGGGCCGCGTCAGCGGGTGGTTGCCTATCCTGGGGAGTTAGATGAACAAGGCCGGGTTGGTGTGCAGCGAGCAGCGCAACCGGATGTCGCGCCGCAAGCGGATCTTTTGATCGGCCAGCCAGTCAGCAATGGGTCGAGGTGGACCGGCGCGGAGTGCGGGTGGAGCGCAGCCGCCCATTCGGGGGCAGCTGGTTGGGGTTGATGCTGCTACGTCAGCTGGGTCTGAGCGAGCTTTTGGAATCGCGGATGCCGTCCGGCCGGGAAGAGATTCCGTGGAGTGCGATGACGGTGGTGCTGATACTGGGAAGATTGCTCGATCCCTCTGCGCTGGACGAAACTCGACGAGCGACGCCATTGGATGAAGCTGAGCGAGGGATGTTGTCTTCTCCGCAGCAATGTGACCGATTGGAGCGGAGAGGATTTCTGGCGCTCCTACATCCAACTCACAGAAGCCGAGGAGGCGTTTCGACTCCACAAAAGCGACCTGGTCATGAGGCCTGTCTGGCATCAGAAAGAACACCGCGTGCAAGCACACATCCTGGTTTGCTTCCTTGCCTATGTGCTCTGGAAGACCCTGAGCCAGTGGTGCCAACGCGCCGGCCTCGG
>JAJYSL010000203.1 GCA_021793595.1 Acidobacteriota bacterium | reverse complement strand
CACCCTGACCGTATTCAGGTAGACCCCGGACTTGAGTCCGGGGAAACAAGTTAAATCCACGCCACGCCTTCAGGCGCTGAGGTCGCCTGGCTGCCGCACGTCTCGCCTCTGAGGCATGGGATGAAAGAATCGCCGTCCCCTGACCGTATTCAGGTAGACCCCGGACTTGAGTCCGGGGAAACAAGTTAAATCCACGCCACGCCTTCAGGCGCTGAGGTCGCCTGGCTGCCGCACGTCTCGCTTCTGAGCCCTGGGATTCAATATCATTCGCAAACTGGATATGGATAAGGCTCACGTCGGCCGCAACGCCGTTCTTCTATAAGCGATGCTCCTGAAGCGCACAGATCCTGCAAGGAGTCCATGAGTGACTCGGCCTGATATCGACAACCGACAACCAGAAGCACTTGTCAGGCTAGCCCGTTTCCCGTCAACTTGCCGGGCACGGATCGCTGAAGACTGGCCGACTTGCCGGTACAGAAGTGCATACGGTAGGTGGGTTGGCGACGGCTGTTGTTGACCAGATCACATGCCATAGATCCCGAGGTTCTTCCAGTAATCCTCGGAAAGCGGCAATCGGCTTGGGTACTTCAATCTGCCCTCAGCCCCAACGGCGAACATCGTGGTCCAGCGTTCAATGAATTCAGCCTCATCTTCGTCATCAATGGGTCGGGGGCCGAATGCAACTTGGTAGGTATGCATGCCTGGCCCGATCGCCATGTCCGCGTGATAGAACCTGTAGGGCGCATCATTCACATGTTCGAGCAAACTTTGTGGGTCCATCCCTTGTCTGCGGGACAGGGGCGAGTGCATGAACGACACTTCATGCCAGCGGTAGTCCTCGGATCCCGGCATCTTGCAGTAGAGAAGAGCTGACTCCCAGCGGTATGTGGGGCTGAATTGCACGATCCTGAACGGGCAGGCGAAGACAACATCTAACTTCGAGTTGGGGAACGCGCCCACAGGGATCGTTCCTCGCCCGAAGCTCGTGTACAGAGAGATCTGGGCGCTGCCAAGAGTCAGTTCAGGCGATCCGTCCTGTTCGCACGTTGGGGCATCCTCAAGAATGCGTTTCCGAAGATCGGACATTATTCCGACAAGAGTCGCCTTACCTGATTCAGCCAAGCTGTCACGCGCAGACTCTTTGGATCGGAGCGCGGCGGCAGCAGATTCTTCCTGCGCCCTCTTCTGTTCAAGTCGTGCTGCCGCTCCTGATACCGACGAGGGTAGACGCGGCGCATTCTCTTCCTGTTCGAGCTTTTTCAGCAGCTCCACCACCCGGTTCAATCCGGGTCTCGCGTCGGGACTCTTCCTGAGGAGCATGCCGATCAAAATCTTTAGCTTATCGGGGATTGCACCTGGCAACTCAGAAGGCGGGTTGTTTATATGCTGGTCGCGATAATCCTCAATCCTCTGCCCCACGAACGGAAGGGCTCCAGATACAAGCGCATAAGCAATACAGCCCAAGGCATACAGATCGGTTGCTACCTGCACCCTCTCACGCTGCCACTGCTCGGGCGCTGCATAGGGTGGTGAAAGGCAGCCTTCCAGAGTATTCAACGATGTTGACTCTTCCACGAATCGGGCTATTCCAAAATCAGCGATCTTCCACTTGCCCTCGTGGAGGAGGAGATTCGCAGGCTTGAGGTCCCGATGAACGAGGCCTTTCAGCTCGGAAAGGCCGTTGGCGATCTGCTGGAGAATATCGACCGATTCGCTGATCGAGAAGGTTTTGCCGGAAGCCATATCGCTTTGGAGGCTCTTGTCGGCCAACGCCATTACCACAAAGTAGCGACCGGAGTTGGCGTCTTCACTGGAGTCATAGATCGGTATCACGTTGGACGTGCTTTGGTTCTCAAACAACGAAGCGATCCGAAGCTCTCGGTGCGCCGAAGCTTCAGCGTCGATCTTGAGCTGCTTAATCGCGACTTTCTGACCAGTCGTCGACTGTCCGGCGAATACAACGCCGAATCCACCGGCTGGACCAAGTTGCTGGGTTGGATCGTAGAACCACTTGCTCTTCTGAAGACGGATTTCTTTCATGGCCCGCAACAATTCCCCTTCTGCTTGATGGTTGGGATGATTTTACGACCGAAGGCCCACCTCAGTTGTGCCAACCTTGAAAGCTAAGAGGCCGGCGGATATGAACTCCACGGTAGGCACCCAAAAACGGGCCAGTGTTCAGCGATCCACTCTGACGGGAAGTCGCCATCTCGGACAACTGACTTTCCAGAACTCAATGAGCACATAATCGCCGAGTCACTATCCGACCTCGAATCAGTAACGAGAAGTCGGCTTTTCGGAAGCTGCGCAACAGCGACGCCCCTCCGTCCGGCGCCTTTCGCAGCATCCATCCCGTTTGGCCGACAACGAGATCTTCCAGAAAAAATGCCAGCAACGATCCGCGCAGCCAAACTTTCGTTTCCATTTTTTTCATTTTCGCGGGCGCATTTTCAGGTTGGCACGAGAAAACGGCAATTCGGCGAAGCCGGAAAAGTAGTTGCCTTGGCAACTATGTGTGCAAAATTGGTTGCCTTAGCAACCAATGCATTTCCTCCATCATTTGTGAGAGGATCGATCCATGAACTGCTTATTTTGCAGCATCATCGCCGGCGAAATTCCCGCCAAAAAGCTCTATGAAGACGATTCCGCCCTCGCCTTCGCCGATATTCATCCCCAGGCGCCCACCCATTTTCTCGTCATTCCCAAGCAGCACATCACCTCGCTGGCCCATGCAACTGAGGCAGATAAAGAACTTCTGGGCCACCTGAATTGGGTCGCCGCCGAGTTGGCAGCCAAAGAAAATCTGTCCAAAGGGTTTCGGATCGTGGTCAACATCGGGCCGGATGGCGGCCAGACCGTGGATCATTTGCACTTGCATGTGCTGGGCGGCCGCGCCATGCATTGGCCCCCGGGATAAAGAAAATCCTACGGCACACGCTTTTTCGCCCGCAGCGCGGACCCCAAGGCGTCCGTCTCTATCCCATTCTATTCCTATGATTTACAGGTGCTTCGATGGGGCAGCTCAGGCCTCAATACTCTCCGGCTGACGCTCGTCTTCCAACTCCACTTCAACCCCATACCGCCGCAACAGGTTCGGCAGCGTCTGCGAAAATGCCGAGCGAGGCATCACCGTGTCGCATCCAGCTTCAATCGCTTTTGCCTTCAATTCCCCTTGCAGGTGCGACAGAAATCCCACCACCGAAGTGGCCCGCTTCAGCTTGGCTTTCAGCTTTGGAATCAACGTCAAAGGCTTGGCGTTGGCGTTGTTTAAGTCGATAACAATCAGCCGCGGACGCTCTTCTTCCGGCAGCCCCAGCATGTCCGCAACCGTGTCTTTGTCGTTCTTGACGAACGCGACTTTGATTCCTAGTTTGCGCGCCGTCTCCTGAATCTTGGCGATGAAAAACAGGTCATCAATGAAGCAATAAATCCGGATAGGAGAATTTTCCGCAACCGCCTGGTTTGCCGAAGCCCGCATGTCTTCTACCGAGCTGCCCCCATTCGCGCTCGCAGCCTCCGGATTGTAGTTTCCATTGCCATTGCCGTTGTAATGCGCATTCGTAAATCCGCGCTGCAACTCAATAGTAGAGGGCGGTCCGTCGGCAAAATTGCCATTCACGGCGCGATAACTATGGTCCATGGGACCTACGAAAACCTTCGGTTTGCGCTGTTTGCTGCCTCGGCGCTGCTGGCTGTTGCCACCGCCATTGCCGTTGCTATTGCCACGCGAATCTCCGCGAGCGCCGCGTGCGTTGGGCTGACCCTGACCCTGGTTTTGATTTTTCTTGAAGAATCGCTTCTTCTTGCGGGGATGGTTCTCATTGCGGGGGGCATTGCCTTGAGGCGTCGCAGCCACCGCGCCATTTCCCTGCTGGCCGTTTTGCGGGGCTTGGGAAGGATTTCCGCCCGATCCCCGGCGCTTACGGCGGCGGCGGAAACTTTGCTTGGACCGGGAAGGGTTTGCTTCGGTCCCATTCTGGTTGGCTTGCGGAGCAGGAGATAGAGTCTCCTGTTGCGGTGTTGCATCTGTGGTCATCAAGACACTTCCTTGTACCCTGCGTTTATTGGCGCTCAACAGTCGCTGGAATTGCGAAAACCGGGGTGTACCCAGTTCCGACCGGCAACGACGCTATGGAGCAGCATGATGGAATTTATTCTCAAGCCAGTTTCATTTGCCCGTTGTGGTATCGCAGTGTTGCAAGTTGGCAGCCTGCGGGCGTGACAGTTCCAGGAGCGCTTACGCTATTGGAGCGCATTGTTGAGGCGCGTCCGGACTGTGCTTTCAATTTCTATCCGTAACATGGTATTGGCGAGCTACAGGTCCCAGAAAGGTGTGTGTAGCGTCAGCCCAACGATGAGCAAGATTGATGCTACTCCGGCAAGCGAGAATCGGCAAGTGTCAACCTAAAAAATAGGGATCGATCCAGAAATCCGGAGTAATCCCAGCGGTTCCATGCCGACACGATTCAAACCATCTCCCCGGCGAAAAGGGATCTTTACTCGTTCGGTCTCTCCTGCTACGTCCCTCTGACCCATTCACGGAAACTTCACAATAATAAGGAGGTACTGGCGGAAAGAAGCACGTCCGACGCAAATGGTAGGGGGTAAACGAGAGATTCTGCAATCTGAATTAGAACCGGGTCACTGGCCTCCCGCGATTGGGTGGACCCGTCGTGATACTTGCAACTTTTTTGTCCGGCTTACAGCCGCCCTGGCTCCTCAATTCCATCTCGGAAGCTTTCGTGAGCGGCTTGCTTGCCTAAACTTGATCTGTTCTAGGACCTTTCGATCCTGATGCGTTTCACTGGCTTGTCCTACTAGATTGCAAATCACATGCCAAAGTGTTTTGACAGATAACAAATAACTTAGATGGAACCTCGAGCCTGATTCTTCTGGATTTCCATAGGCGTATCCAGCGCTTCATCCGTAAATCCATAGATCGGCCAGGATTATGGAACGGGATGCGATCCTCATAGAGGTTCGCCGGGCACAGGACGCGCGGCATCGAAAAGGTATGCCGCCCTTTCTCAGGAAGGCTGGGGGGAGATTGAGTTTGCGGCATTTGCGGCCACCGTAGGCCCACGCATTTGCACCCGTGTCTTGTCTGTGCGCCGCCGGATCCCTGCGCCGTGCAATCCTGTGGCTAGGCATTCACCATTGACCCGCGAGGATGAATGCCGCGGTGGCCTTATTCCGGGGCTCCGAAGGTATCTTCCCGCATTCCCATGACCGCTGCTCCTGCCGTTGCTTATGCGTGGGGGAAGATGGGAGTGGCGCCGGCGGCGCTGGCGATCAAGGACCGCTCTTCTTCCACGGTTATGGGCTGGAAGTTCTGGGCCACATACATGGCGAGCGGGAAATAGCGCTCGTCGCCCGGCGGGAGGGCTGCGGTGATGTTCTGGGAGAGTGTCCAGCGCAGAGCCAACGCGGCCTGATCCGGTACGGAGCAGGGCTGGTACCACTCCTTGGGATTGGGTTTTTGAGCTTTGTTTATGCCGGCGGGCCATTGGGATTTGGCCATCGCTTTGATCGCCAGCATGCCCGCTCCTTTTTCGTGCACACGGGCGATCACCCGCGGGCCAAAGTTTTTCTGCGAGGCGAGGACAAAGTTGATCGGGAACAACACTGTGTCGAAGTCGAAGTGGTCGAGGAGAGCCAGCGCCGCCTCCTCAGAATGAGCGGAGAAACCCAGATAGCGGATCTTGCCCGCCTTCCGCCCGGCCTCAAAGGCTTCCTGCGCGCCGCCGGGGCCCATGATGCGATGCACGTCCTCGAGGGTGGTGACGGCGTGGTGCTGATAGAGGTCGACATGATCCGTGTCAAGCAGCTTCAGTGAGTTATCCAGCGCAGCCGCCGCTCCCGCCTGGTCGCGCTTGCCGGTCTTGCAGGCCAGGAAGAAGCTGTCGCGGTAAGGCTTAAGAGCCGGACCGAGAAGTTGCTGCGCATCGCCATAACTGGGAGCGACGTCCACATAGTTGATGCCCGCGTCGTGCGCCTGGGCCACGGTGTTGTTGGCCACGGCCTGGTCCTCATTCATGACGACGATGCCGCCCAGACCGATGATTGAGAGCTCCCGGCCAGTCTTGCCCAGCCGCCGCCTGGGGATGGGCTTGAAGGTTTTGTCGGAAGGCGAGGGCAAGGTTGTTGCTGCGGATAGTCCCGGCGCAGCCGCCAATCCAGCCGCGAATGCTCCAGTCGCAAGAAAACTTCTCCGATCCATAAAATCCTCCCTTAACTTAAAAATATACGCCGTTTTACTGAGGAAATACCTGCGCGGCTTTCATGCCGGAGACAGCGCAAGTCAATCCTGGTTGGGAATTCGACCCATTTCCCTGCGGGTGAATCGACCCAATGCCATCACGGATGAATGCTAACGACGAAATGCGCCGTTGATCCTTTTGACAGTTGATAGTCGGATGTCTGCCATCACTGCCAGATCGAGGGTGGAATGACTTTCCCCGAAAAACAAGCCAGGCAGCGTATGGCTGTTCTGCAAGGCACGCTGGACATGCTGGCCCTGTGAACGCTTCTTTTATGGACCGGCGCACGGCCATCAAATCGGCAAACACATTCAGCGAACCACCAATGACTTTCTGCAGATGCAGCACGGGTCGCTTTATCCAGCACTGCATCGGCTGGAGCGAAGAGGATGGGTGGTTTCCAAACGGGAGATGGCCCCGGATGCAATCGGGAGTTCAAATACTACCGTCTGACGGAAAAAGGCAGGAAGCAACTCGTGATCGAGGAATCGCAGTGGAAGCAGATGGCTGAAGCTGTGGCGCGCGTGATGTGGCCCGCAGCCGAGGAGAGATGAGATGCAATGGTGGCAGATCAGAAAGAGAGATGCGGATTGGGAGTGCGAGCTGGGGGCCTTTGCGGTGCGTGTCTCAGGATGACCCGTTTTGCAATTTCCACGAAGAAAAGGTACACCACCG
Organism: Acidobacteriota bacterium; assembly: GCA_021793595.1. Next base: position 820 of record JAJYSL010000203.1, on the reverse strand, counting down.
TAGCGGCCAGAAGGAACGCGAAGTAGGAGGCCGGCAATCGCGTAAAACCAAGGACTCCGGCAGCCGGGCTGAACGGCAAGTACATACCGAACGCAACAACACTGATGCAGGTGACAACCAGCGGTGCGCTGGGGCGGCTTTGAAATGGGTTCTTTGCTGTGCGTATGACAAAGAGCACAAGGGTCTGAGTCGCCAGTGATTCGACGAACCAGCCGGTATGAAACTCTGCCTCGCTGCTGTGGAAGAAATGAAGCAAGATAAAAAAGGTCAGAAAGTCGAAGACCGAGCTGATTGGACCGACGTAGATCATAAATCTCTGGATCAGGCCGATATCCCAGCGCTGGGGCTTTTCAAGGTAGGTTTCATCCACGTTGTCTGTCGGAATGGTGAGTTGTGCCAGATCATAAAGAAAATTGTTGAGCAGGATTTGTGTGGGCAGCATGGGCAGAAATGGAAGGAACAGAGACGCTGCCGCCATACTGAGCATATTTCCGAAATTTGAACTCGTGCCCATCAAAAGGTACTTCGTCAGGTTTCCAAAAGCCTTGCGCCCTTCTGTAATGCCGTCATGCAGGACACGCAGCCCGGGTTCCAGAAGAATGACGTCGGCAGCCTCACGGGCCACATCCGCGGCACTGGGAACAGAAATCCCCACGTCCGCCGCGTGCAGGGAGGGCGCATCGTTGATGCCGTCTCCCATGAAACCCACGGCATGTCCGTTATGTTTGAGAGCTAAAAGAATGCGATTTTTCTGAGTCGGCGAGATTCGCGCAAAAGCGCGGTTTTGCGCGGCGACCCGAGCCAATGCAGGATCCGTCTT
>JAJYSL010000202.1 GCA_021793595.1 Acidobacteriota bacterium | reverse complement strand
GTATTTCAAGCACAAAGCATATCTCCACGAGCAGGAATACCGATTTCTAGAGGTACATCCAGCGAGATCGGCGACAAATGTGAGACTCAGGCATCGTGGCCATGAACTGGTCCGATATAGAGAGTTCGACTGGATAGGCGCTGGGCCGAGTGTCCTCAAAGAGGTCGTGATCGGGCCAGGAGTTGCGAGCTGCAAGCGAGCGCGCGAATACGTCGGCCAATGTCTACGCGATTACTATCTACCCGACGTGCCAATAACATGCTCTGGTATCCCGTACCGGCCCCGTTAGTCGGAGCCGTGTGATCGAGACCACATGAGCGAGTGGGCGCGACGGTCTAAACTAGTATGTTCGTCCATCCCTAAGGAAAAGACTCATCATCATGGCCACGATACGGCAGCAGGATTTCATTCAAAGCGTCGCAGACGCGTTGCAGCACATCTCCTATTACCACCCGGTCGATTACATCACCAACCTGGCACGCGCCTATGAGCTGGAGCAGTCGCCGGCGGCGAAGGATGCGATCGCGCAGATCCTGATCAACTCTCGCATGTGCGCCGAGGGCCATCGTCCTATTTGCCAGGACACGGGAATCGTGACCGCGTTTGTGAAGCTGGGAATGGACACCCGCTGGGACCGCACCGACATGACGGTGGAAGAGATGGTGAATGAGGGCGTGCGGCGCGCGTATCTGAACCCTGACAATGTGCTGAGGGCCTCCGTGCTTGCCGACCCGGCGGGGGCGCGCAAGAACACGAAGGACAATACGCCGGCGGTGGTGAGCCTTTCGATGGTGCATGGCGGGAATGTGGACGTGACGGTGGCGGCGAAGGGCGGCGGCAGCGAGGCAAAGTCGAAATTCGCGATGCTGAACCCGTCGGACTCGATTGTGGACTGGGTGGTGAAGACGGTGCCGACGATGGGCGCGGGATGGTGCCCTCCGGGGATGTTGGGGATCGGGATTGGCGGCACGGCAGAGAAAGCGATGCTGCTGGCGAAGGAATCGCTGATGGATCCGATCGACATGCAGGACCTGATGGCGCGCGGACCGAAGAACCGGCTGGAAGAGTTGCGGCTGGAGATCTACGACAAGGTGAACCGGTTGGGCATCGGCGCGCAGGGGCTGGGCGGACTGACGACGGTGCTGGACGTGAAGATACTCGACTACCCGACACATGCGGCGAATTTGCCGGTGGCGATGATTCCGAACTGCGCGGCGACGCGGCATGCGCATTTTGTGCTGGATGGCAGCGGGCCGGCGACGCTGGAGACGCCATCGCTGGAACACTGGCCGAAGCTGACACAGGACGTGTCAAAGGCGCGGCGGGTGAATCTGGACACGGTGACTCGGGCTGAAGTGGCGACGTGGAAGCCGGGCGAAGTGCTGCTGCTGACGGGCAAACTGCTGACCGGGCGCGATGCGGCGCATAAGCGCATGACGGACATGCTGAACCGCGGCGAGAAGCTGCCAGTCGACTTTACCGATCGATTTATTTACTACGTGGGGCCGGTGGATCCGGTGCGGGATGAAGTGGTGGGGCCGGCGGGACCGACGACATCCACACGAATGGATCGGTTTACGCGGCAGATGCTGGAGCAGACGGGATTGCTGGGCATGGTGGGGAAGGCGGAGCGCGGGCCGGCGGCGATCAAGGCGATTCGCGACTTTAAGGCGGTGTATCTGATGGCGGTGGGCGGCGCGGCCTATTTGGTGTCGAAGGCGATTCGCGGCAGCAGGGTGCTGGCGTTTGCAGATTTGGGAATGGAAGCGATTTACGAGTTCGACGTGAAGGACATGCCGGTCACAGTGGCGGTGGATAGCCAAGGAACGTCTGTCCACGAGACTGGGCCGAAGGAATGGCAAGCCAGGATCGCGGGAATACCGGTTTTGCAATAGGTGGAACGTTTCTGTCAACAGCTATTCAAATGCGAGAAGAATTTTCATCATCCCTCGTTCCCAGGCCATTTATACATGACGCAACAGAGAATGCCCGTGCCTCAAGTCACGCTCCAGAACTTTTCGTGACGGCCTATGTCGCAGGTTTGCAGCTCACCGTAGAAGATTCCTCGTAAAGCAGATGCTTAAATAGAAGGATGAGCGATGTGGCGGGGACAGCGGCGGATGTAGTGGTGATTGGGGCAGGGCCGACGGGGCTGGCGTGCGCTATCGATGCGCAGAATGCAGGGTTCGATACGCTGCTGATCGACAAGGGCTGCCTGTGCAACTCCCTGTTCCATTACCCGTCGAACATGACCTTCTTTACGACGCCGGAACTGCTGGAGATCGGCAACATTCCTTTCAGCAGCCCGAACCAGAAGCCGAATCGGCAGGAAGCGCTGGAGTATTACCGCAAGGTGACGCAGCATTTTCGTCTGAAGCTGCACCAGTATCAGCATGTGGATCGGGTGGGAGGCGAAGCGGGCAGCTTCATCGTCCATTGCACGGACACCGCCGGAAGGCCGCAGCAATACACGGCTCGGGCGTTGATCATCGCCACGGGATATTACGATCGCGCCAACTATCTCAACATTCCCGGCGAGGATCTGCCCAAGGTCTTTCACTATTATCAAGACCCGCATCCTTATTTCGATCAGGATGTGCTGGTGATTGGCGGCAAGAACTCGGCGGCGATTTCGGCGCTGGATTTATGGCGGCATGGCGCGCGGGTGACGCTGGTGCACCGTGGGCCAGCGATGCACAAGCATGTGAAGTACTGGATTCTTCCGGACATTGAGAATCGCATCTCACACGATGAGATCCACGCGCATTTCAATACGGTGGTGGAAGAAATCGCACTCGATTCTGTTCGTCTGCGCACGCCGGAAGGGCCGATCACGCTGAAGAATGATTTTGTTTTTGCCATGACGGGATATCACCCGGACTTCAGCTTTCTGGAGGCACTCGGGGTTCGTCTAACGGGAAAAGACCGCACGCCGGAGTTCGATCCACAGACGCTGGAGAGCAATGTTCCTGGAATCTACCTGGCAGGAGTGGTGGTTGCGGGGGCGAGGACGAACGAAATCTTCATCGAAAATGGGCGCTTCCACGGCGCTCAGATTGCCGCGGATCTACGCCAGAAGCTGCGTACGGCGATAAAGAGCTTCTAAATCATTGGCGCCATCGATGTCGCGAAGGGGTAGAAATCGCCATCGAAGTGTTGCTCCAATAGAATGAAATCAACGACTTTGATGCGTCAGCTTTTCCCACGCAGTATTCGATGGCAACTGATCTGGGGCACTGCGTTACTGCAGTGCCTGCTAGTGGCCGCCGTGTTTGGATACGTCTATCACGAGCAGCGGAACACGCTGCGTCATCGCACGATAGAGCGGCTCACTTACCAGGTAAATGTGCTGGCGACCACGGCAGCCTCGGAATTGAAGGAGCAGCGGTTAGCGAGCCTGAAGTTGATTCTTGACGGAATGGTGGCGACGCCGTCAATCCGCGCGGTGCGGATTACAGACATGTCCGGCGACACGCTGACCTACAGCGACGAGAATGGAAAGACGGCCTATCTGCCGCTGTCAGCGGCGGAACGCCAGCAGTTGCATCCATTGATGGCGGCGAGCGTCTTCGACGATGGAAGACGTGGGCTTGTTGCGGCGGAAGAGATTGAAGTCGACAACGTGCCGGTCGCGGTGGCATGGGTGTATCCCGATACCGCGGAAGACCAGGTGGATTTGTCGAGCCTTCTGCGCTCCGCATTATTCTTCACGCTGCTGGCAATTGCCGCCAATGCCCTGTTCTCTCTATTGCTGGCACGGTCAGTGACGCGCCCGTTACGGGGATTGCTGCGCGGCACCAAGCTGCTAATTCGCGATCCGGAACGCAACGATGTATTTCCTTTGAAAACGCGGTCGCTGAATGAGGCGGGAGAGTTGACGCGCTCCTTCAACACCATGGTGGCGGCGCTGAAGGAACAGCGGGCCGGGCTCAACGAAACGCTGGCGTTACTGGACTCCCTGTTGGCAAATGCGCCGATTGGCTTCGCGTTCTTTGATCGCAAGATGCGCTACGTGCGCATGAACCAGTTTCTGGCGGAAATGGACCAACTCTCCATCACCCATCATCTGGGTCGCACCGTGCAGCAAATTTTCCCTGGCTCGGTGGGCACACAGTTGGCGGCGGCCATCGAGCAGGTGTTTGTTACAGGTGAGCCGATTCGTGAACTTGAAATTCATGGCGAATTGCCGACCGTGCCAGTGAGTCCGCGCATTTGGTTGATCAGTTTATATCCGGTGCGCGCTGGAGGAGATCGACCGGCAGACCCGCGTGTGGTTGCACCGCGGAGCAACGGCGATTCGGCGACAGAACGGCAGCCTAATTCCTCGAGCTCACGCTGGGTCGGAGCGGTGATCGTGGATGCAACGGAGAGAAAGCTGTCAGAAGAACTCCTGCGGAGAACGGAAAAGCTGGCGGCAACAGGACAGCTGGCGGCGTCCATTGCGCACGAGATCAATAACCCACTGGAAGCAGTGACGAACCTGCTGTTTTTGCTGGACCAACAACCACTGGATGAAGAATCGAGACACTACACCGATATGGCGCAGCAAGAGATCGCGCGCGTTTCGCAGATTACGCAGCAGACGCTGCGATTCTACCGGCAGTCTTCAAGCCCGACACTCATGCAGCCGGCCGACGTGCTGGATTCCGTAGTGGACCTGCACCATGGCAGAGCGAACGCAGCCAAAGTTCAGACCATTCGCCGATACCGCGATGGGGCGGAACTGTATGCCTTCAGCGGGGAGATGCGGCAGCTGTTTGCCAATCTGGTTGGGAATGCTCTGGACGCCATGCCGAATGGCGGGAAGCTTTATCTGTCGGTTCGCGCTTCGCAGGTGTGGTCCCAGCCGGAAGTGCAAGGGGTCCGGATCACGATTGCCGACACGGGTTCGGGGATGACGGAGGCGGTTCGCCAGCGAATATTTGAACCCTTCTTCACCACGAAGGAAATCACCGGCACAGGGCTGGGGTTGTGGATCAGCTCGGAGATCATCGCGAAGCACCAGGGCACGGTGCGGGTTCGCAGCCGGTCCGCAGTCGCGCTGGCGGAAATAACTGAGGCCAATGGCAGCGCAGCTCTCGATGGTGGATCCGATCAGGTCGATTCTTCCCCAGCGAAGTGCGAGAGCGGTACGGTCTTCATGCTGTTTTTTCCATTCAACGGGCTGTCTGACCCAGCCATGATCGAAGAATCCGACTAGAGCTGTTTCTTTGGTCCAGATCAATTACAGATAAAGAGCTAAGTTCCGCTGCATCTGCATATATATAGGCGCTTGCCAGTACCAAAGGCTGGCAAAAAACCAAACGGCGGACGCGAAGGGAGCGCAAGGTAGTGCATAATGCTTGCAAGGCCTACGAGAGTGGCCTCTCGACCTAGGAAAACGCCGTGAATCTCCCCAACTCCATCACGATGAGCCGCATCTTTTGTGTACCGCTGCTCATTTGGCTGCTTTCGCGGACATTTCCCTTCCACTCGTTTTATGGCGAGGCAGAAATTCTGGCGTCAGCTCTGTTCATCCTGGCATCGATTACGGATGGGGTGGACGGCTATCTGGCACGAAAACGCGGCCAGATTACGACCATGGGGATGTTGCTGGATCCGCTGGCAGATAAGCTGCTGGTGACGGCGGCCTTTATTTCTTTGGTCGAAATGAATCCTCGAATTGTTCCGGCGTGGATTGCAGTACTGGTGATCGGACGAGAGTTTCTGGTAAGCGGACTGCGTTCTATCGCAACGTCGGAAGGCTTTACGATTCAGGCCAGCGACCTGGGCAAGCTGAAGATGGTGACGCAGATTGTCGCGGTGGTGGCGGCGATTCTAGACCACCGCTGGACGGTTTGGCATTTTGGCTGGTTTATTCTGCCGGTGCACGTGATTGCCATCATCGCCGTCTACTTTATGGCGCTGGTTTCCATCATTTCCGCAACGGATTATTTTGTCGCATTCTGGCGGAAGATTGAGCGTGCGTCGGTAGCGCGGCGGCGGGAAACCTTCATTATGAGCAGGAAGAAAGACGTTTCAACCGTCGACCGACTTTCCTGATTCCTTTTTCGATTCGGTTGCGTCCATCAAGTGTGGGCCGCGATTGTCGCTTTTGTCTCCTCCTTACGGCGAAGCCCATAGGAAACCCTCGTTTGCTGTGGGGCAGACGAGGGTTTCTTTTTTGCAACTTCAGCGCAGGCCAGCAATACGGCTATGCGTGTGCCGCCTGGGCGGAGACGCGATGCGTTCCGTGGATAAAGTGATACGGCGGCCATGGACCTGACAGCATGATCTGGCAATCACGCATGGTCTGGCTGGCGCACGAATATTTGTTCTGATAGCGAACAACACTCTGGTGCTCAATCAGGTGGGCGATATCCAGCAGCATCTTTCCGCTGTCGGTGCGACGGCAGGTAATCTCTTCTTCTAATGGAGAAAACATCCGATGGACCTGGACAAACACAGCTTTTGCCTTGGTCTGGCGTTCCCGCTGCACCGTGGCCGTCTCGCGAAGCCGGGAAAGATATTCTTTCCCGACGCAAGGAGAGGACTGATACCTGGGTGAATCGGGACCTGCATCGTCAAACACCACTTTCAGATGCATCTCGGCTTTGCCACGAAGACGTTCTACATTGGCGGTGAACTGGCGTTGATTGCTGCGGACCGAGCGGCGCAAGGCGTCGTCGTCTTGAAATACAGTTCCAAAACGGAAGGGCAATACGGTGGAGTGCTCAAAACAGTTGGCAATCACACGCGCATGATCGACAGCCGATTTTTGTTCTAAATTGTCGTCTGGATTGTGTTCACTTACGATGACTGCGAAATCACTGGCGGGGTAGAGGAAGATTTGATTTCCGAGGACACCGACCTGGCTATCGAACGGAACCGGTTTACGATGATGAGCTAGTTCTGGGAATGCCTGTTTCTCTGCAATGCAATATGCATACCATGCCATGCTTAGTCACTCCATCACGCTGGAACGTACCGATTAGAAACGCCCAGGCTGAAAGTTTGTATTTGTTTGGACTACATCGAATGCGGTCTCCGAAAAGCTACTATCTACCGATGCGTCGACAGCAGGACTACGCCGCACCAGCACCATCGTAGTCCTAACAGTTGAAACGGGCAACTGCTTCGAACAAAAATGGAAGGACTTTTTTCTGCGAATCGTTTTTCGCGGCGGCAAACTTGTGTCGCCTTGCCCACACAAAACTCGCGTTGAGCACATATCGTCTGTGGAGATGAGTAGGGATTTTTCAGCAGTCTGGATGCGCTTGCGGGAGGCGGAGAGCACTGAGTTGTTGCGCTACAAACGAGAGTTCCAGTCGGGCACAGAGGCTCAACTGGAACTCATGGTTTGAGACCGCGAGAGATCGACGGAGTGAAACTGCTTAGCGCCCGTGGATGGCCTGCACCAGCTTGAGCACAAAGATCAACGTCAGCAGGAACAGCCCGGCGACGGCGGAGTTGCGCACCCATCCAGCCATGGCGCGAACCTGATCGGCGAGATCCAGTTGATCTTCAGAGAGGTTGGTCAGGGAATGGTTCAGCTCCGTGGCGTGCTCTTCGAGTTTCTCCAGTCGGCGTTGTTGCTCTTCGATCGCAGGGGTCAGATCTGTTTGCGCATCCTTGATTGCAGCGAGGTGCTGTTTGAGTTCGCTGCGCAGATCGTCTCGGAGGTCGGCGCTCAGTGTCATCAGACCGGGAGCCACAGCAGCCTCGCGCTTCGGGGCCACCACTCGGTCCACCAATGGGATCATCCAGGCAAGATAG
>JAJYSL010000201.1 GCA_021793595.1 Acidobacteriota bacterium | reverse complement strand
GAGCCAGACGGGTGATGGAATCGAGCAGGATGACCACGTCGCGCTTGTGTTCGACCAGGCGCTTGGCCTTTTCGATGACCATTTCTGCGACTTGTACGTGGCGCACGGCAGGCTCATCGAAGGTGGAGCTGATGACTTCTCCCTTGACGGAGCGCTGCATGTCTGTGACTTCTTCCGGACGCTCATCGATCAGCAGGACAATCAACACAATTTCAGGATGATTGGTGGTGATGGAGTTGGCGATGGACTGCAGCAGCATGGTCTTGCCGGTGCGCGGCGGAGCGACGATCAGGCCGCGTTGGCCTTTTCCGACCGGCGTCAACAGATCCATGACGCGACCGCTGATGCTTTCGCGCACGGTTTCCATCTTGATGCGTTCCTGCGCATAGAGCGGCGTCAGGTTGTCGAACAGGATCTTGTTGCGGGTTTCTTCCGGAGATTCGAAATTGATGGCCTCAATCTTGACCAGCGCGAAATATTTTTCGCCTTCGTGGGGCGGACGCACGTTACCGCTGATGGTGTCGCCAGTCTTCAGGTCGAACTTGCGGATCTGCGATGGAGAGACATAGATATCGTCGGGGCCGGGCAGGTAGTTGTAGTCGGGGGAGCGGAGAAAGCCGTAACCGTCGGGCAGGATTTCAAGGACGCCTTCGGCGAAGATGTGACCTTCTTTTTCGCTCTGTGCCTGCAGGATCTTGAAGATCAGGTCTTGCTTGCGCAGTCCGCTGGCCCCAGGGATTTCAAGGGAGCGGGCGATGCGGGTCAGTTCTGTTATGTTCTTTTCTTTTAGTTCTGCAATCGTCATAAATGTTTTTTAGTGGGTTTTCGGATGGTGTTGATCGGGGAATGCACCGGGAAGCGCAACGGATAGGAAGTGTAACGGTTATGAGGAAAAATAAATGGAGGCGAGGCCGTGGGGAACGGCACGCAGCTTACGCTGCGCGACGTTCCTGCTTACGGACCTGCTCAACGGGAACAGCACTTTCGCCCAAAGGATTCGAGTGATGAAAGCGAATCAGTACATCATTCATCGTGTCCTGCAGACGGGTGGTTGGCTTGTGCAATTTGCGGGCCGCTTTGGAAGCGAGCTGACACAGCTCGTAGCGATTTCGGACATAAGTCAGAGCGCCAAATATTAGTTGGGAGCGCATAATTTTCAGTACCTCTCCTGGATCAGTAATGGCCGTCAAAACCTTCTACTTCGGGGGACGAGAAGTGTTGAGCCGGTCTGGTCAACGTTGCTACCTAGTTAGACGCACGAAGCACGACTGTCGATTGATCGAAACTGTGAAAATCGTACTCAAATTTCGTTTGATGAGATCCACAACCGACTTCTTTACAGAGGCTTGCTGCAGGCGTTCGTTCTTGCAGATACTGGCAACTCACGAAGTGAAGAATGTCGCCGACTCACTCCCGACGGCGGCCAGGACAGTTACCGCCGGAGGGCAGCTTCCTATCTTGGAGGTCCTTGACTGGACGGGGTTTTCTGTGGGGTTAGGCACTTGCCGTAGCGACAGACGCCCACCGATAGAGCTCGACAACTATTAAGAGTAACTGTCTGAAGAATCCCCAGTCAACATAAATTTATCATCTGTTTGCACAATTCCAGCACATGAAGATGTTCGGGAAGCTTGAACGATACGCTGCGCTCGCTGTAGATTCGTATAACTCTCACAAAGTAAAGCAATTATGACCAATAACTGCGGTCGAGCGTGCGATATTGGATGGCTTCCGCCAAATGTTTTACCGCCAAATCGGCTTCACCTTCGATGTCGGCGATGGTGCGGGCGACTTTCAGGATGCGATCATGGGCCCGCGCGGTGAGGCCCTGCTGCTGCATGGCTCGTTCCAACAGACGTTCAGCGTCGGCAGACAGGCCGCAATAGGCTCGAATCTGACGGGTGGTCATCTGGGAATTGCAGAAGATACGCTCTTTCGCGTCGGCGAAGCGAGTGGCCTGACGCTCCCGTGCGGCCAGCACCCGGACGCGAATTTCGGCGGAGCCCTCAGCAGCTGAACCACCACGGAGTTCTTTATATTGGACAGCCGGAACTTCAATGTGGATGTCAATGCGGTCGAGCAAGGGCCCGGAAACTTTGGACACGTAGCGTTGAATCATGGGCGGCGTGCACATGCATTGTCGGGCTTTGTCGTTGAAATATCCGCATGGACAGGGATTCATGGCAGCCGCCAGCATAAAGCGCGCGGGAAAGCTAAGCGACATGGAGGCGCGGGCTATGGTGACCTGGCCATCTTCCAAGGGCTGGCGAAGCACTTCCAGCACATTGCGGGGGAATTCCGGCAATTCGTCCAAGAAGAGCAGGCCATTGTGGGCGAGCGACACTTCGCCGGGACGCGGGATGGCGCCGCCGCCGATCAGTCCAGCATCAGAAACGGTGTGGTGCGGAGAACGAAACGGTCGCTGGGTGACCAGGCCGGTTTCAGAATTCAAAACGCCGGCAACGGAGTGGATCTTGGTCGTCTCCAGGGCCTCCTCAAAATCCAGAGGAGCGAGAATCCCTGGGAGGCGCTTGGCCAGCATGGTTTTGCCGGAACCGGGAGGCCCGATCATCAAAATGTTATGACCACCGGCTGCGGCCACTTCCAGGGCACGCTTGGCGGTTTGCTGGCCGCGAACATCGCTGAAGTCGAAAGGGAAATGTTCCATCTCCCCGAGTAGGTCGCGAGTGGCCACGCGAATTGGCTGGGCCTGGATGCCACCGTTGGCGGCAGCGTTCAACAACTCACGCACTTCCAGCAGGGTATTGACGCCATAGACATCGACGCCTTCAACGACGGCGGCCTCGCGGGCGTTGGCTGCGGGAATGAGAAGGTTGCGAATGCCGCGTTCGCGCGCCGCGATGGCGATGGGTAACATGCCTTGCACCGGACGCAGGCTTCCGTCGAGACCGAGTTCGCCTACCAGAAGAAAATTGCTGAGGTCGCGCAACTGCAGGCTGCCATACGCGCCCAAGATGCCGATGGCCATGGGAAGATCGAAGCCGGAGCCCTCTTTTTTCAGATCGGCGGGCGCCAGGTTGATGGTGATCTGCGTGGGCGGAACGTCGAAGCCGGAATTCTTAATGGCGGCGCGCACGCGGTCGCGGCTTTCGCGCACGGCGGCGTCGGGCAGGCCGACGGTATGGAAGCGATCTTCGGTTGTCTTGATGCCGGAGAAATCCACCTCCACATCAATGATGTTGGCGTGGATGCCGTACACGGCGGCGCTGAAAGATTTGAAAAGCATCGTGGGGGGAGTTCCGTCCTCGATGGTACTACTGCGGAGAAGATTTTGAATGTGCTAACGCGCACCGGGGCATTACCGGCGGATGGACCGAGGTGGACGGCGGACCCTTCTGCTTAGCCGATGCCGCATCTGTGCCGGTATGCTGAGAGTGCTGCGCGTGAGTCTCCAGCATGATGACGAGTCTATTTGATTTATTCAAGATCGGGATTGGACCTTCCAGCTCACACACGGTGGGTCCGATGCGGGCCGCGCGTCGATTTGTGCTCGAACTGGAAACTGCGGGGCTGCTGCAAGAGACGGCGCGAGTGAGGGTGGATCTATACGGTTCTTTGGCCCTGACCGGTCATGGCCACGGCACGGATCGCGCTATTTTGCTGGGCCTGGCAGGAGAGCAGCCGGACAAAGTGGATCCGGCGGGCATCGACGGAATGGTACAAAAGATTTACGACTCACATGCGTTGCCGCTGCTTGGCAAGCATGTTGTTCGGTTCGAGGAAGCCGATGACCTGGTGTGGCATCGTGCCGAAGCGCTGGCAGCCCATCCCAACGGGATGCGATACACGGCGTTCGATGCAAATGGAGCGGTATTGCGGAAACAAATTTTTTACTCCATCGGCGGGGGATTTATTCGCGCCGAAGGCGAAGAGGCTGCGGCGGACGCATCGGCGAACATTCCCTATCCATTCCAAAGCGCGGCAGAATTGATGAAGATCGCGGAGCAAAATCACTTGTCGATTTGGGAGTTGATTCTGGCGAATGAGTCTGTGGTGCGCAATGAGGCAGAAGTTCGGGCCGGCATTCAAGCCATCTGGACTACGATGCAGCAGTGCGCCGAGCGTGGCTTGACGACGGAAGGCACGCTGCCCGGCGGATTGAATGTTCGTCGCCGTGCGCCGGAGATGCACGCCAAGCTGCTTCGGAAGCAGGCCGGCGATCCGCTGGCGCCGATGGATTGGCTGACGGTCTATGCCATCGCGGTGAATGAAGAGAATGCCGCGGGAGGACGCGTGGTGACGGCGCCGACCAATGGTGCTGCGGGTGTGATTCCGGCAGTCGCGCATTACTATCGCAGCTTTGTTCCCGGTGCGGATGACGAAGGGCTTGTGCGCTACTTTTTGACTGCGGCCGCCATCGGAATTCTGTACAAGGAGAATGCGTCCATCTCCGGCGCGGAGGTTGGATGCCAGGGTGAAGTGGGTGTTGCCTGTTCGATGGCCGCTGGAGGATTGGTAGCGGCGATGGGCGGAAGCAACGAAGAAGTGGAGCATGCCGCCGAAATCGCCATGGAACATAATCTCGGCATGACCTGCGATCCGATCGGCGGGCTGGTGCAGATTCCCTGCATCGAACGCAATGCCATGGGGGCGGTGAAGGCGGTGAACGCGTGCCGCATCTCCATGAATGAAACGGGGACGCACAAAATTTCGCTCGACCAGATTATCGAGACGATGTACCGCACCGGACTCGACATGCAAAGCCGCTACAAGGAAACGTCGCAGGCTGGCTTGGCACTGAATATTATCGAGTGCTGACAAGCAAGCAAGTGAGTGCCGGCGAATTTCCCGCGTGCGTGGATCTGGGCTTGAGCTTACGCCAACTTTCCGTAGGTGACGACGCAGTCATATTCCAAGCGCACACGGCCGTCTTTCTGGCATCGCGAAAATAGCTCTTCGACTCGGCGCAGCATGGCGGGGTAGCGGGGATGTCCCGGCTGCGGCATGTAGGAAGAAGAAACGATGCGCCCCACCATTTCCTCCAGGTCGAATACCTGTTGGTTGTGCAGATACGTCTGATGCATGAGCGCGGGCGCAAAAAATTCCGCCAGCGCGTTGTTATCGACATAGCGGCTGCGTACCTGCTGATAATCAACCCCAAATTCGCAGAGGAGGCGTTCGTAGCCGTTGTGGAGGACGTCGCCGGCGACGCGGCGATTGTTATAGACAATGACGCACCAACCCCCACTGCGGAGAATGCGCACGAATTCTGTCCGGGCGCGTGAAAGTTGGAACCAATGCAGCGCCTGGCCGACGGTCACAAAGTCGGCGCAATGATCGGGCAAGGTTGTAGCCTCGGCAGAGCCGTCGATACATGTCAGTTTGGGATATTGTGAGCGCAGTTCCTCGCAGGCGGATCGCATTGCGCGGTTGGGCTCGACCGCCAGGACAGAATTGCCATTCGCAAGAAACAGCTCAGCCAGCAATCCGGTGCCCGCGCCAATGTCGGCAATCACGGAGGCCTGCGTGAGTCCGCATTGCTTCTCAAGCAGATGAAGTACCCCGACCGGATACTGCGGACGAAACTTGCGATATGCATCGACGCGATTGGTAAATCGCTCTATTGAGTTTGCGCTGTCGCGGCCTGACAAAGCCATGGGGAAAGGAGTCTCCGCTTCCAACATCAGTGACTGCCAATGAGCATCATCTTAAAGTGAATACGGCCGCATGCGAACAAAGATGTTTACGACGACTGAACCCGATCCAGAGATGGGTCTCAGCGGAACACCGAAGTCACACGCCGTGAACTGCGATTCACTCACCGACACCAAATGGGGCGGCAGGTGAAAATCCCAGTTCTATCCAAAGATACGCCTGCACGTGCGCCAATGGGGATTCGGTGAAGACGGGTGGCAAGGATTTCTCCCCGACTAAAACTTCGCTGGATCGTCCGGCGCTTTCCATGCGTGTTCACACGTCGTTCCGTGTCGAATGGGCGGCGCGAGACCCACTGAATCATGCCAACGGTGCGCTGTGGTCCAGAGAAGGATCGGCGCTCAGCGTTCGACCGCCATGGCGACGGAGTTGCCGCCTCCAAGGCAAAGCGCGGCGACACCTTTCTTTGCATCCTGACGAATCATTTCATAGATCAATGTGATCAAGACGCGTGCGCCGCTGGCGCCGATGGGATGCCCGATGGCGACAGCTCCACCGTTCACGTTGACCTTGTCGGGATTGAGACCCAGTTCACGTGACACGCCGAGAGCCTGAACGGCGAAGGCCTCGTTCAATTCGAACAGATCGACTTCATCCCGCTGCCATCCGGCCTTCTCTAAGACTTTGCGGATGCCGGTGACCGGAGCCATCATCACCCATTTGGGTTCGATACCACTGCTGGCCTGGGCGCGAATGCGCACCATGGGCTCGAGCCCCAGGGACGCGGCCTTCTTCGCGGACATGACCAGTAACGCGCCCGCGCCATCGTTGACGCCGGGTGCGTTGCCGGCGGTGACGGTTCCGTCCTTCTTGAATGCGGGCTTCAATTTTCGCAGGGCTTCCAACGTGGTGTCTTCACGGACGGATTCGTCGTGACTGAAGAGAGTGGGCTCGCCGCCTTTTTTCTTGGCGGGAATTTCGACGGGAACAATCTGCGAGGCGAAGCGGCCATTCTTCCATGCGGCGGCGCTTTTGCGATGGGACTCGAGCGCATATGCATCCTGTTCTTCACGAGTGATGGAATATTTCTCGGCCACATTCTCGCCGGTCACGCCCATGTGGTAGTCGTTGTAGATATCCCACAGGCCATCTCTCACCATGCTGTCGACCACCTTATTGTCGCCCATGCGAAAACCCTTGCGCGCGTCGGGTAGCAGGTAGGGAGCGTTGCTCATCGACTCCATGCCGCCGGCGACGACGATTTCCGCATTGCCAGTCTGGATGGCCTGGGCTGCGAGCGCAACCGCTTTCAATCCCGATCCGCAAACCTTGTTGACGGTGAAGGCGCTGACCTCAGGGGCGAGACCACCGAAGATGGCCGCTTGTCGCGCGGGATTCTGCCCGAGGCCAGCCGATACAACGTTACCCATGATGCACTCATCGACCGACGCGGGATTGATGCCAGCGCGCTTCACGACCTCGCGAACTACGATGGCGCCCAACTGCGTCGCCGAAAAATCGGCGAGCGAACCGAGGAACTTTCCGACAGGTGTGCGGACTCCGGCAACGATGACAATGTCTTCCATACCATCCCCTTCAACTTTCGTAGATGCGATTCGGTGCGAACAAAAAAGTATACGCGCAGCGGTCGTCTCTGGCTGGTGGTTCCCTCTGCAATCCATTGGATGAGATCGCCAGGCAGTGGCTGCAAAATTGGAATGCGCGAAACGGGCAGTGTGGGAGCATGGATCGCGATGTGCCGATGATCGGTGCTTCAACGCCCGCTGCGTTCAATGGGGTGCGATCATGGAGCGCATTCGACGATGCAACGGGATGATCGTTTGTACTTTCGCAATGACATGTGACGACGCGCGAGTCGCCGGTTGAATGATTTTCCGACTGCACACGCGCGGCATCACAGGAAAAAAATCCCCTTTAGAAAAAATGACCATCGCATGCTTGTAAAAAAAGCGACATGGATGCAATTTTTTTCTTGACATTAATTTTGGACAAAACTATACCTTCGTGTAACTGCGGTACGAGACTGCAGTTCTCGATGTCACATCGAAAGGGAGAATAGTTCATATGGCAACCAAGAAAGCAGCAAAGAAAGCAACGAAGAAGGCAGCCAAGAAGACCACCA
>JAJYSL010000017.1 GCA_021793595.1 Acidobacteriota bacterium | reverse complement strand
GTAGCGGTTCACCGGATAGGCATCTGGCCAGTCGGCCTCTACCGCGATGGCATGGAAGCCTTTTTCGCGGATAAGACGCTGGGTAATCTTGGCGCGCTCTCGATAAAACTCATGTGTTCCGTGAGAAGCTTCCCCAAGCAGGACGAATCGAGCGTCTCCAATCATCTCCAGCAAAGAATCGTAGTCGACACCTGAACCTGTCAGTGGATGAGCAGCCTCACGGATCAGGTTCGTGACGATGGACCAAGTCGCGGATCCCATAAATCCCCCCAGCCATCTCTACTTTTGCAGTGAACCCGTCTGCGTAATTACGGGATCGAAGGTGAACCTTAGCGGGCGCTGAGTTCCTTACCAGGTTGACGAGCTAAAAAGGCCCGCGAAAACCAGTCCGCAGCAAGTTGAGCAACCTTTTCCAATGTGCCAGCTTCTTCAAAAAGATGCGTTGCTCCGGGGACAATAATGAGTTGCTTGTCCTGCCCGGTCAGCCGGTGGAAGGCCTGCCTGTTTAGACCAAGGACCATCTCATCGTTTCCCCCCACAATCAGAAGTACAGGAGCACGCACGATGGTGAGGGCGTTGCCTGCAAGATCGGGCCTTCCTCCACGAGAGACGACAGCGGCGATCAGACTGGGCAGTCGCCCGGCGGCGGCGAGGGCAGCGGCGGCCCCGGTACTTGCGCCAAAATAGCCGATAGGTAGCGTTTGAGCGATTGGATGTCGCGTAATCCACTGTGTTACGCCGACGAGCCGTTTTGTCAGCAAGTCGATATTGAACCGGAACTCAGCGTTAGCCCGGTCATACAACTCCTCCTCGCTCGTCAGCAGATCGAACAGCAGCGTTCCAATTCCATGCGCTTGCAGCTCCCGCGCCACGTAGAGATTGCGCGAGCTGTGACGACTACTCCCGCTGCCATGGACGAACAATACAATTCCCTTTGAGTTCTCAGGAATGCTCAAGATGCCTTGAAGCCGCACATCATCCAGATCAATCGAGATCTCGTCCCCGTTTCCAATCGAACCGGATTCAGCCGTCGGGCTTTTCGCTGCGGCCACTCTCCCAGCGCGCTCTAACAGATCCTGAACTTCCTCATCCTCAACCTGAGAAAACATTTCGTAGAATTGACCGACTGCATAAAACTGGTCCGGCGCGTACACGCAAATCAACTCATCCACTTCGCTCTTGAGCCATGTATAGGTTGAGGCAGGCGCCACAGGGACAGCCAGCACAACAATGGCCGGCTTCATCTGCCGCAGCGCCTGGATGGCAGCGTATACACTCGCTCCCGTGGCAATACCGTCATCCACCAGGATGACTGTCTTTCCTGTCACCTCGATCGGAGGGCGGTTACCCCGATAAAGCAAAGCGCGCTGTTGCAGTATCTTCGTTACCTCTTCGGTGATGCGTACAATCTCTTGTTCCGAGATGCCTGTGGCCTGAATCACTCGCTGATCGAGATATCGTCCGTCTCCGGCCGCAATGGCGCCAAACGCGAGTTCCTCTTGTCCCGGAACGCCTAGCTTTCTGGAAAGAAGTACGTCCAAAGGAGCATTCAAGGCTCGAGCGACTTCATACGCGACCGTCACACCGCCGCGAGGAATTCCCAAAACCATTACATCGTCGCGGCTCGCATAACTACTAAGGCGATTTGCTAGCTGGCGTCCGGCATCCACTCGATCCTTGAATATCATGGCATTCACTCCGCCCACATCATGCCTATCGTGAGCTACACATAGTAATACAATCCTCAACCTGGCGGAGCAGTGATCCTACGCACTGCGATGCAGTCAAAAACCGGAAAGCAAACAAAAAGCTAGGAAATGCATCCAACATGTCTCACTTTTCACCTGTGCGTGCGATCACTGCCACCTACCGGTCTCGCTGATACAGTGAAGGTCCGGAATGAACCTGCTGACAACGGTCATCCGCCGAGAAGCGATGGAATTGGAAGGAGAGTTTATGAGGGTTAGAGAAGTAATGACCAAGACACCGGTTTGCTGCACGTCCGTCGACTCGCTGCAGACTGCGGCTGATTTAATGAAAAGCCACGACGTAGGAGCTATTCCTGTCGTCAATAACTTTACCGAACGGAAACTGCTAGGGATTGTTACGGACCGCGATATATGCATCAAGGCTGTCGCTGCAGGAAAAATCAATGGCATGATAAAAGTCATGGATGTGATGACCAAATCGCCCATCACATGCCGACCCGATGATTCCATCGAAGCTTGTGAATCAAAGATGGAACGAAACCAGGTCAGACGGATACCAGTCATCGATGCACAAGGCGTTTGCATAGGTATCGTTGCCCAAGCCGACATTGCGCTTCGCGATATAGCGGAACACACATCTCACACGGTGGCGGCAATTTCCCGGCACCGCGCTCCAGTGCCGGCGACTGCACACGCATAGCGGCTTGGATTCTCTTCCGATCACGCATGAATCAGAACCGGCAGGCGGCGGTAATCGCCTGCCGGTTTTTGCCATCGTGACCCCAACTAAGCGCAACACCTTGTACTAAGGCGATACGACAAGGTTATCGACCACCTGACTCACTCCTGGAGCAGCCCATGCTGCACGTTCGGCTTCATCGCGCTCCAGCCAGGAACGAACGTAGCCGTTGAGTTCCACCTTGCTGTCGTGTGCGCTCACTATAATCCTGCGGGCGTCAACTTCTGCGCTTCGGCGAAGAGCCTCTTCGATCCGCTCCTTGACGATTGTTTTCGAGACGGTGGGTTCCAAGCGGATATCGTTGATGATCCCTCGAACTCCTGTCACAGCACGGACTGCGGACTCTGCATTGCTTCGCTGGTAGTTCCACTCCACAGTACCTTCCAGAGTGACAAAGCCATCATGCACGGTTGTCTTGATTCGCTCATCCGGCACAAAGGCGTGCATCTTCAAGACATTTACGACATCGCGCGCAATTTCAGGATCGGTGCGAGCGAACATCGGTTTTACCGCGATATCGTTTGCGATGGATGTAACTCCATACACGGACTTTGTTGCCCTCTCTGCGGCTGCCTTCTCCAGATAGCTGTGGACAAATCCCGTTAGAGTGACGATGCCATCTTTAACCTTGACGCTAATGTCTTTGGAGACAACCGCGGGTTCCCACTCGATTTCACGAAGCACAATGTCTCGAAGCTCGGCATCCGATTGAGGGTATTTCAATTGGCTCGACATGGTTTCTCTCCTTTCCGAGAATGAGTTGATCTTACTCACGGATTCACCGTTTCGCTGTGAGTCCGCGCACACTTTCTAGCCGCTTTCCACAACAATGTTGCGTATGACTCATGACGATGCGTGATCGTACACTCTGTATTTCCCTATTTGTGCGCGTACCTTCCTTGAATGCGCGAGATGCGGCCGCAGCAGCAACCCCATCCACAAAACAGAAATCCGGCGGTGGCCTACTTTTTCACCGCCACAGTACCCCGCTCCGCGGTGCACTGTGGCCTATTTTTACGCTGACATTCTCAATTGACGGATCATCGTGCCTGTTGCCTTTCGGGACCAGCAGGAGACATTGACCGCTACGAGAATTTTGCTTGCGGACGACAGAGTTGCATCGCCAAGGTGAGCGCCGAGCTGTGCCTGTCATTTCTATCGACAAGGGTTGCAGATTCGTGAGGTCCCGGCGGCGTCGTTCCAACACCGCGCGGAGAGTCATCCTAAACGGGTTGGGCCGGAAAGGGGGCGGACCTCACCGATGTCGCTTGTCAGCGTTCCCAATGCCTATATCTCGAGCATATTGATTGGTACCGTTCAAGCGGCGCATTCCCAGGACAATCTTCTGTGCGGGGCCTGGAAACTGCGGAAGCAGCAGCACGTTACGGTTTGGGGGCGCCCAATACGCGAGAGAGCGATTGCATCGCCCTGCCGAAATCCGCCCAATTTCCCTGTTGCATGGCCTTCTGCGCCGCCGAGAGTTGCTTCCGCGCCTCATCCAACTGCGGCTGCGTCCTAGGTTGCGGCGTCGCACTGACCGAAGACCCTCCCACGGCATTTTGAGTCCGCTGCGGTCCGAACAGGTCGGCGATGGTTTCGTTCAGCGTTGACTCCATCACAACCCTATCCGCTGTAATCGCGATGATGCGCTTGAGTTGGGGAAAGTTCGTGCCCTCCGCTTTCAGGTACACCGGCACCACATACAGGAAGGAGTTTTCGATTGGGATGACAACCAGCTTGCCGCGAATCACCTGGGACCCCTTCTGGTCCCATAGCGTCAACTGCTGCGAAATGGTTGTGTTTTGGTCGATCATTGCCTCAATCTGGTTAGGGCCGTAGATCAGTTTTTCCTTGGGGAGCTCGTAGAAAATCATCTTCCCGTAATCCGGGAAATCGCATCGCGCCGCCACCCAGGCAATCATGTTGTCCCTGTTTTGCGGCGTGAAAGGAGTCATCAACAGATACTCCAGCGTGTTGCTGCCAGGGAGCTTCATCAGGATGTAGTAAGGATCCATCGCCAGCACATTGCCGTTGTACTCTTCCTGCGGCGAATCCCACAGATCTTCGCGGTTGTAGAAGACCTGTGGGTCAGTCATGTGGAAGGTTTTGTACTCATGGGTCTGGATGGCGAACAGGTCTTCTGGATAACGCAGGTGGCCCTTCAGGTCCGGAGATAGCCGGCTGAGGTCTTTGAAAACCCCGGGGAACGCGCGTCGGTATGCCGCCAGGACGGGATCGCTGGGCTCCATCACGTAAAAGGAAACGGTGCCGTCGTACATGTCCACGACGATCTTGACTGAGTTGCGAATATAGTTCAGATCGGACCCAGCGTCTCCGGAATAAGGAGCGGAGTATGGAAATCGATCCGATGTGGTGTAGGCATCCTGAACCCAATACAGTTTACCGTTGCTCAGCACCGCGTAGGGGTCGCGATCGAGGCTAAGGAACGGGGCGATCTTGGACACTCGCTCCTGGACGCTTCTCCATATCTGAATCTTGCTCTGCGGCCGGAGATAGGAGGTGAACAAGATGTTGGCATCTTCCTGCGTCCAGGCGAACAACAGTCTTTTCCATAGGCTGTCCAGCGGAATGCCTCCGGTCCCGGCATAACTGGTATAGACATTCTCATTGCCCTTGGGATAGTCGAACTCTTTAATGCCGGTATCGACGATGCGATATCCGGGTGTGGCTTCGCCATAATAGACGCTGGGATTGGCGATCTTCAAACCATAGTCGGATTCAGGTGGGATGTTCTGCAGTAAATATTTGGGGAAGCCGCCGCCGACCGTCTGGGATGCGAAGCTCATCACCATGCCATAACCGTGGGTAAACTGCAGATACTGGTTGACCCAGGTCTGCGCCTGAGCTGGGAGCCGTGGAGAAAGCTCACGAGTCGAAAGCATCACCTGGTGATAACCATCGGCTAAATGGTAGCGGTCAACATCGACATTATAGAACTGGTAATACAGCCGGATCGCCTGGGTTTGCTGATAGGTCTGCAGCAGCGGCCTCGGATCCCAAAGACGGATGTTCTGGATGGTGTCCTGGTTTCTGGCGATCACGTCGGGAGTTAGGTCGGGCAGCGCCGGGTAGGAGGTTTCCTGAATTGCGTCCAGACCATACGCCTTGCGCGTGAACTGAATGTAGCTTCTCAGGTAGGGGAGTTCCATGCTAAGTTCGCTGGGTTGCACCACGAACTTTTGAAATAGCTGCGGCAGCGCGATGGTTCCTACGACATATATCACTGCATAGGCTGCAGCACCAAAGATCACCGCTTTGAATCGCGGGCGAAAGAAATTGATCGCTATCAGCAGGGCTGCCGCAATCGACAGTACCATCATGACCCACAGCATGGTAATGGTCACATGGGAGGCCGTGTAGCCGGCTCCATAAACGACGCCCAATGTCGAGTAGACAAGGTCATAGCGGTCCAGAGAAAAACCCCAGCCCAGGGCAATCGCCAGTACAAAGAGAAGCGCGGACACATGTTGTCCGATATTTCTGCGAACGATGACCCTGCCGCCGGGGCTGAATCGCAACAATCCGAACGTGCTGTAGCCCATGAGGACGAGTGCGAAGGTGATGATCGTCAAGAAGATAAAGCTGCCCTGCAGCAGTTCATAAAAGGGGAGACGGAAAAGATAGAAACCTACGTCGATCCGGAACAGAGGGTCCAGCAATCCAAAATGTCCGCCGTAGCGGAAGCGGAGATAGGTGTCCCATTGAGAAGACACGCCCAGGGCAAAGAGCAGGGCAACGACGGCGGCGGCCGCTGTTATGGCGAGAGTCAGAATTCTGCCGCTTAGATCGAAGTTGATTCTTCTCGGGTTCGGCGGCACATCCACGAAAGCCACCCGATCCAGTTGATTGCTTCGGTGCAATGCCTCAATTGTGTTGGCGGCAAAGCGGAAATTGATCCATAGAAAGCCGAATGCGCAAATAAATGCCACTCCAACCATCGCCCATTGAACCGACAGAAGCGTCCAAAAGATGCCAAGATAGTGGAGTTGCCGCATCCACAGCAACTTCTGGATCAGTCCTGCGATCACCGTCAATACAACGATGATCGCAATTACCGCAAACCAGAGCCGGCCGAACAGATGCCTGCGGGAACGCGGGGGTGAGGGAGGAATAAAGAGGTGGTCGTCTACCTCGCGCCGTAGTCTCTCGATCGTTTTCTCATCCAGAGGTTCATCGTTGATCGACATGATTCCGCCGTCTCAGTGTTCCGTGTCCAGACTACTCGAAAAACTGCAAATTGGGTTCGGATACGCCTCTGCATACAACGCAAAAAAGCCATGGGGCAACGCTATAGAGAAACAGCACAATGCCCTGACAAGAAACAGGGGCCATCCTCTTTCGCGTCATTTATGCTAATTTTGGTCACCAGGGGAAGCGTATTCGATGACCTCGGTTTCGATGCTGATCGAGCACTCGAATTAAAGATCAAAGAGGACATCATTCTGGCCATCCGCCAACATGTCGAACGCCGGAAGTACACACAGGGTCAACTGGTGGCCGTCCTGAGAGAACGCCAGCCCAGGGTGAGCAGATTATTGAATGGCCGTATCAACAGCATCACGATTGACGAGCTGTTGCGGTATACCGAACGGCTTGGACCTCGGTACGACTTTGACGATTACTGATCCAAAGGCGAGGAAGCCAAAGTCGATGTCAGTCAAATTAAATCAGATCGATGCCCATGATCAGGCACGCGCAGAGAAGCTGAGACACTAAATAAAGGCCGCCGGAATTTTCCCAGGTGAACTTTTCCCGCTGCATTAATAGATGGCAGAGGCCCTACACTTGACATGGTAACTCGCCGAAAGTTCGTAGCGACAAACATGACCATTGCCGCCGCGTCCGCACTTGGACTCCATCCGCCACTTCTGAGCGAGAGCGAGTCAAGAGGCCTGATTCCAGAAAACCAGCTTCCACGTTCGCACAGAGAGTTCTGGAACGACTGGCCCGATTTCATCACGAAAAATATGAACCAGGCCCGAGAGTCACGTCGGGCGTTGCTGGCGCGGATTCAATCGAGGCAACAGGTGGAGGCCCGCACCGAAAGTGTGCGCTCTCAGCTTTGGCAGCTTCTGGGCGGACGTCCGGAAGAGACTCCTCTGAATCCACGCATCACCGGCACGCTGCAACGCAATGGATATCGCATTGAGAAACTCATCTTTGAAAGCATGCCGCAAATTTATGTGACGACAAATCTCTACCTGCCCACAACAGGCCAGCCTCCCTTCCCGGCAATTCTTGCGCCCATCGGACACACTGCCAATGGCAAAGCTGCCATGCGATACCAGTACACCTATCAGAACCTTGCCAGGAAGGGATACGTCGTCCTGACCTGGGACCCATTCGGACAGGGCGAACGAATCCAGTACCTGCAGCCAGGAACGAACCATACGCGCTTCCATGCAATCTCGATGGAGCATACGATGGCGGGCAGGCCAATGATTTTGTTCGGCGATAGTCTGGCCATGTATCTCGCCTGGGACGGCATCCGCGGCCTCGACTATCTGTTGACGCGGCCTGAAGTCGATTCGCAACGCATCGGATGCACTGGTCAGTCCGGCGGCGGCACCATGACTATGTTTCTGGGTGCGCTCGAGCCGCGCATCCATGCAGCAGTTGCGATCGAAGGCAACTTTGCGAACGTGGCGGGGCCATTCTACGATCCACCCGGCTCCATCTCCGATGCCGAGACTGACATTGTGGGTAGTCTCCCGTTGGGCATCGATCGCGGAGATTTGCTGGCCGCCTTTTCCCCCAAGCCTTTGTTGGTCTGCTACACCAAGAACGACGAAGGAGAAACCTACGGGCCGCGTAATACAGAAGCCGTCATCGAAAACTACGACGAGCTAACTCGTATCTATGGAATTCTTGGCGCGAAGGACAAAGTAGGCCTATTTGTCGGCGACTTACCTCACGGAATGGATTTCTTTTCTCGCCGAGCCATCTATGGTTGGTTCAATCGATGGTTCGACAAGATGGACGCGGGCGTGGAGGAAGCGGAATACGATGCCGCGCCAGACAGCGCGCTGGACGCGACTTCCACCGGCCAGGTTTCAACCTCTCTGCACAGCCGGACTGTGGTTCAGCTCAATACAGATCGAGCGAAGAAGCTTTTACCCACGCCCTATTTTGCCGTCGGAGCCGATCCTTCGCATGCCACAGAAAAAGTTCGCGCACGGCTTGGTGCCCTCCTCGCGCTGCCGTCGAAAAAGACGCCACTCCAGGCTCAAGTGCTTTCTTCGAACATCAGAAAAAAGGATCGGATTGAAGAGATCCAGTTTGAATCCGAACCGGGAGTTCGCATTGTCGGCTGGTTTGTTGCGCCCCAGGATGGAGCGGCAAAACATCCTTGCGTCCTGTATATAAGCAACGGGTATGCTGACGAAGCAGTTGCGGAACCGAGCCCATTCGATGACGTTCTCCGGGAGGGCCACGCCGTCTGCGCCATCGCGGTACGAGGGACTGGACTTTCCACGCCACGGCCACCGCGCGGCGGACCTGTCTTCTATCAGCAAATGAATCTCGGAGAAAGATTCGCCTGGGCCAATCTGGTGCTGGGGAATCCGGCCATCGGTCAGAGGGTCTGGGACATTGTGCGAACTGTCGATTATCTGTCTTCACGACCCGATGTCGACGCCTCGCAAATGCGTATGATCGGACAAGAAGAAGCAGGGCTGGCGGCGCTGATGGCTGCGGTACTCGATCCACGCATTCGATCTATTCTTGTCACGCGAATGCTTGTCAGCTACATGTCCGTTGTGCAGTCCACGGACTATTCTCTGCCGCTGGATTGGTTTGTCCCAGGAATTTTGCGGCACTTCGATGTGCCCGATCTTTCCGCTGCCGTCTATCCGCGTCCCGTGTGGATTGTCGACGCAGTCGATGCTCCCGGCACAGCCCTTACTGAGCAGGAAGTGCGTCAACAATATGCGCAGCGTATACCGGACACCTCCGTTGTTATGAGAAAACTAAAAATTGTCAACACGTCCGGGCAAGACGCTAGAGTATATCGGGACTGGCTTCGCGATAGTTGAAACGCTTGCATTCATGCGGCCAGAAACGGCAACCGATAAGCGCATCAACCAAAAATCCGGGAATCTCTCTTATAGTTATCTTGTGCGATAAGCCAATCTCGCGAGGGCCTGCAATCGGCAGGAGGCACACGTGAAACTCGACGAATTCAAAGCATCGGTTGCGCATCAGGAACCGCCTCGCGACCTGTCGATTCCGCTGGTGGCCCTGTGGTGGGACATGAAAGGCGACTGGACGCAGGCCCACTCCCTGGTTAACGAGTTGGAGACGAAAGATGGTATGGCTGTCCACGCCTATCTGCACCGCAAAGAGGGACAGATCGCAAACTCGGACTATTGGTATCGCCGAGCCGGGCGCGAATTCTACCGCCCGGTTCTAGCGGACGAGTGGCAGACCCTGGCCGCTGCGCTGCTATCCTCCGCCAAATAAACCTGGAACATTATCGCTCCGTAGAAAAGCAAGCGCACCGCGCGCGACGATTGTCGTCTGCGCGCCGCCGGCTTCACCCAGGGTAATCTTGTCTGCGCCCACCGTGACATCCTGAATTTCACGCCACGTCTTCGGCACATCGGTAAGAAACATCAGCCACGACTCGTTCAGCTTTCCATGAGGCGGCACAGTGCGATCGATCCGACCGTCAAATTTCCCGCGCAGTCGCGCCATTTCTTCTTTGCCTACAGGCAACGGAGTGGTGCCAAACTCCAGTCCAACCGCCCGCGTCCTGCCGTTCCATGGAGCGTGACCTCTGGCGCGGTTTTCATGCCACATCGTCAGCCAGGGAAGGTCCGCGGACCGAAAGCAGTATCCAAACGCGAGTCCCAATTCCCAATTCAACGCACAGATAAATCCGATCTCCCGCTTCAGGTTCTGCTGTAGCGCGACCACATACCCGCCATTCGGCGGTGTAAACGGGTGTCGCAAGTCTCGCCGTCCATGAGCCTCTGTATCGACAAACGGCCACTCAAACGGCTTGTCTGCGGGAAGCAGGCACGGCCCATCGTATCCGAGCGGCCATGTCCTGCCTTTGCTTACCGACGCGGCAATGCTGCATGACTCCGCATTCACCAGCGGCTCACCTATGGTCGCATGTTGTTGCCACTGAATTTCTCGCGGAGTATCACGCAGGTTCCGCACCTGTTCCTGCACGCGCACCACGGATTCTCCCGGCGTGATCTGAATTTTCCGCAGCACCTGTAATCCCGTAATCGGCAACTCCGCACGCAACGCCAGACCCGCGTCGAGTGGCCCATCACTCTCACAAATCCAGTTGGCAATCCCCGCCTCTCCATGTAGCGTCACCCCAAGACTGGCCTCCAGGTCCGACGGAGGTCCAAAGCAATCGAGGCACAGTGAATGACCGGAATAGGACGCGAGAAAAGTACCTGCCGGCCTGTCGCCATATTGTTTCGCCAGCTCATCATGTTCGGGAGTCAGGGGATCAGCCGTTGCCCATGGCGATTCCCAAATCACATTTTCTGTTGCGTGCCCACTGTTTGGCATAAACGAGAACGATACGATATGCCCTCCCCCCGTCAGTATCGTCATTTCCACCCGATCGTTACCGAGACGGAGTGCGCTTCTCCCCCTCCATTCCGCTTTCATGCCGTCTGCCCTGACTGAATCACAATTGTCCTTTCCTGCCACTCATCTTGGTTCCCGTGGCCCCGTGCGCGTGCGCAATCGAAGCGTAAGACGCATGAGCATAGCAAACGTAACACGCCCGGGCCTGCGGAACTTCGTCCGCACAGTCCCTCAATACATTACACCTCTGCGCCTCGCCCGCCTGAAGTGGAGATGGCTGCATTGCGAACTGTTCTGTCTGACCTGGAATCTCTTCCAGCCGCGCGCACGACTACCTCTCCCATCTTCCGACCATCGAGTGGGCAGCGGACAATCCGACCTGAGTGACCAAAGCGATCAAGAAGTCGGACTCGGATGACCCCCTCCGCTCGCGCTTACGATTCCGCCTCATCCGGCCACCAGACAAAGCGCGCCAGCAGCGGATAATACAATCCCAATCGCACATTGCGAGTTTCCGAATAAACGATGCGCGCAATATCGCCGTACAACTGCATCTGTTCCGCGTATTGCTCGCGCTCTTTCGCCAGAAATGCCTCCACCTGCCCCGCCCCATGCGAAGCAGTCTTGAAATCGACAATCCAGAGCGTATCTGTATCGGAACTGGTCGGATCTTTTCCCGCGACAAACATGCGATCGACGCGGATGGATCGCAGAACATGGAGGTGAACCGCCGTCAAAGCAACCTCAAAACCGCGGCTGAGAGCGATCGCACCCTTGTCAGCAACGGGAACGGAATGCTCGCTTAGAATCCAGCGCCCATGCTCGTCGGCCGCAACCTTGTGCAGCGCGGCGACAATGCGAGTCGCGTCCCTTGCCGCCTCCTTTGGCGGATGACCGCTGCTGAGCAACTGCAACCGAATCGGCTGATTCAGTGCATCGATCGATCGCGATTGCGCAGACGCTTCTAAATTTTGCTGGAGAATGTTGGCCAGCGGTTCAAGCAATGCATGCAGCACCGTGCCAAACACTCGTGCTCGCCACGAACCCTGCGGCCGCTGAAATGCGGCTGACTCTTCTTCGTCGACAGAATCGCCTACTCCTTCCTGCCACGCTGATGCTGCCGGCGTTGGAATGTCTGGAAGCGCCTCGGGCGCCTTCCAGTCCGAACGCAGCCGCTGAAAGTTCGACAGAGGCACCACTCGACTCGAGTCATGTGAATCCTGCGCGGCCGCAATCGAGTCCACTTGCCCCTCGGAGCCGGTCATCGGCCATTCCGTAGAGATATCCGTCCGCACCGGCATCTCCGCAATCTCTGCGCCGCTTGCAGTTCGGTCCAGTTGCCTGCGCCAGTGCTGGATGAACTTCGCTTCCGCCACCGGCCACGCGGTGTGCAGCAACGTCTGCCTGCGCACGTTGCCCAGTCCATTTTTACCCTCCTTACACTCACCAAACAGATGCACTTCCTGCCGAGCACGGGTGCACCCCACGTACAGCAAGCGTTTCAATTCCTCCCGGTCGCGTTCCGCGCTGGCCTCGCGAATCCACTTGTTGATCGCTTCTTCTTCCTCGGACGCATGCTTGATGGGAGCCAGTAAAACTCGACTTAACGCATCGCCGCTTTCTTCGTCCGCATCCGGCAATACCTGCTCCATCCATTCCGCCAGACGCAGATCATTCTTCCGCCCAAAACGGTGCAGGCCCGGAAGCATCACCACATCCCATTCCAACCCTTTCGCTTTGTGGAGCGTCAACACCTCGACTGGAGCATCCTCGGCTCCGCCGGTGGGTGCATACAGCTTGAAAAGTTGTTCCTCTATTTGCGCCGCGGTCGGCCAACCGCTTTCACTTTCCAATTTGTCGAGCATGCGAAAAAATTCCTGCACCGTCGCCCATTCCCCGGCAGCAATGCAGTGTGGCCCTCCCAGCGTGTGCCACGTCCGCTCCACCAGCATCGAAAAGCGTTCCCTTCCGGATTGCAGTTGCGCGGCATTCATCGCTTGCAACACTCGTGCAGCTCTTTCCTGCCCCTCTGCACTCAGGTGTGCCGAACGTTCCCGGAACAATTCCGCAACCGTCTTTGCGCTCACCTGTAGAGCGTCGCCGCCGCACAACGCCAGCAGGTCCGTCAGCGTCAGCCCGCACCACGGCGCCCGCAATGCTGCCAGCCACGCCACGCGATCCGCTGGATGTAGCAGGCAACGAGCGATCGTCATCACATCCAGAATCGGTTGCCGGTCCGGCAGAGAATCCATCTCGATCGCGCGATAAGGAATTCCGCGCGCCCGCATTTCATGCAGAATGGAGGCAACGTGCGTTCTGGCTCGCACCAGAATGGCGATGCTCAACGGTGGTTCGCCGGAATTTCCATTTCGAGCACGCTCGATCGCTTCGCAAATCCTGCGCGCCTCGATTCCGCAGGGATCTTCTTCATCGCCGTCGTCACTCTGCTGCTGCGCGAGGCGAACATGCGGATGCCAAAACAGGCGCTCGACTTCTTCTTCGCGATGCGCGGCTTCCGACGCCTCAAACTCGACAGCATCCACATCATCCTGGGCCTCGTGCGCAAAAATCTCCGCGAAGACTTCATTCGTCTGCTGCACCAGGCTTTGCCGCGAGCGAAAATTTGAGCGCAGCCGAATCGGCTTCAGCTGTACTCCGCCCACACCATCGCGGCGCGCGCGTGCAAACAGTTCCACAGCCACATGACGAAACCGATAGATCGACTGCTTTGGATCGCCAACAAGAAAGACTGTCTGGCTCTGTCCATCCCATCCCTCGACCAGCCGGCTAAACAACTGGAACTGCGTCAGGGAAGTATCCTGCATTTCGTCGACCAGCAAATGCCGCATCTCCATTCCAAAGGCCAGCGCCAGCGAGTCCGGCTCGTCGTCAAGCGCATGACCTGCCGCCAGCGCAATCTCGACAAAGTCCGTGCGCCCGGATTGCGCGAACACCACCTTCAGTTCAGCCACGGCGCGCCGCAGCAGTAGAAAGATCGACCGCAGGATCACACGCTGCTGTTCGGTATAGCCAGCCGGCGGCAGCTTGACGACCTTGCTCAACGCACGAACCAGGCCGTCCTCACCCGCCAGCGAATCCAGCAGTGCCTTGAACGTTTGCGTATGCGGCTGTTGCGGCGGAAAGCCGCTTTTGACACTGACGCCTTTGGATTTCCGAAGCGAATATTTCTCTGTCAGCAGCAATTGCGCGACAGCCTTCCATGCGGGTAGGTGCTCCGGCCCGCATGGCGGCACATCCACCGTGCCGATCAGTTCGCGAAAGACATTCCCGCATCCTGAGTTCTCAAGCTGGTCCGCCGCATACCGCCCCAGGTCGAAAATCTGCTTCCAATTCTTCTCGGGCAACATCGCTGCCGCGCGCTGCAACGCTTCCTCGCACGCCTGGCGCAACGGCTCTTCGAATTTCTCGCGAACGATTGCGTCCAATTCGTCGTCGAAATATTCCTTTTCGATCGGAAATACGCGACCCCATTGGTCGCGGCTCTGCAACATGTCCGCCAGCAGCTTCACCGCATTTTCCATGCGATTGTCGAGATGCAACAGCAGTTCGCGAGCAGCTCCGCTCAAGCGAGCATCGCTTCCCCCCATTTCTTTTAGGGTCGACTGCGCCGCCAGCACGTATAGATCGCCTGCATCGTCCACCGGCCGCATCTCTGCGCCCAGCCGCGACAACACGGGAAGCCGACCGGCGATTTTGCTGCACAATGAGTCGATTGTCCCGATGTTGAATCGCTGCGGCTGGCTCACCAGGTTCCATCCAAATTTTGCGTCCGCTTCCAGCGCCTCCAGCGCGAAGGCGCGAGTCTGCAGGAGATGGGTAGCCGCAGGATCGATCGGAACATTCTGCTGTGCATCCCGCAGGGATTGCAGAATTCGGTCTCGCATCTCCGCCGCGGCCTTGCGCGTGAATGTAATCGCCAGCACCTGTTCCGGCTGCTCCACACGGCCCAGCAGCCGCAAAAAACGCTGCATCAATAATTCTGTTTTGCCGGAACCTGCCGGCGCTTCCACTATCCACGATTGCTCCACGTCCCACGCATCTTCGCGCGCAAACACTTTCGCCTCGTCAACCGGCAACGTGGCGTCTCTGTTCGACGGAAATCTGCGCAGGTTGCTCATCGATCGAAACTCCCCGATTCGCTGGCCGATGCAATCTCGTCGG
This sequence comes from Acidobacteriota bacterium, assembly GCA_021793595.1. Next base: position 23,634 of record JAJYSL010000017.1, on the reverse strand, counting down.
AACCGTCGCCGACGTCCTCGGCCTCGCGAATCCTGCACAACAAACCCTGCGCGCAATAGCGGCAAGTCTCACGCCCCTTTTTCGGGTCGACGACAGCCACCCCCACAACAAAATCTTCCGCAAGCCGCGTCAGCGTCGTTCGCCACTCCTGCTGCTGCTGCTGCAATCCCTCGGGCGACAGGTTCTCGCGAGGATTGCTTCTGGCTCCAGGCGCCACCGGAAATACCCCCGCAACAGAACCGATCACCGTCAAATCAACGTCTCTCGGATGAAGCCCGACAAAAGCAATTCCTGCCAGGGGTGTTCCATCGCTCGCAGAGTCCTCTCGCAATACCGCGTATGCAGGCAGCTGCGGTTCATCCGGACGCTCCCCATCGCAGGCTTTGCTGTCGACCTTGCCAGTCTTGTAATCCAGTAGCACCATCCCCTGTTCCACCTGATCGATGCGATCGATGCGGCAGCGAAGTTCCACACCGCCCAAATGCATCTGCTCCAGCGCAGCTTCCGTTTTCACTACGGTAAAATCGGGCCGCCGTTTTTCAAACTCCAGCCACTGCATAAGGCGCTTCTCAATGCGGTCCCCCTCAATGTCCAGTAAGGCTCGCTGCCACGATTCGTCGGCGTGCTCCCGGAACCGCTGCAACGCGTGATGGATATGGGTGCGCAACTTTTCGCGGCACTCGTCCTCTGTACTTTCGAGCAACCGTTTCTGCGACTTCATTCCGTCCCAAAAGCGCTGCAACACTTCGTGCAGAATGATCCCCTGCGCCTTCGCAGGGAGCCCGCCATCAGCCTGTTCGACCGGTTCTGCCGCCAGCCGCATCTCCGCGAAGGCTCGAAATGGACATGCGGCTTGATCCTTCAGAAACGTGACGCCGCTGCGCACCTGGGTTCCCTGAAATGGAATCGCAGGTTCTTCGTCGACAGTTTCCAGCGCGGAAGAGTCCTCACCTTCGGGACTGATCTTCCCTTCAATCTCGCTCGACAGAAATTCTCCCATTGCAATCGGTGAAACCTCCGGCAATGCGATGCGAACTACTGGCGAGATGGCGATCTCCGGGCTGGGAACATGTGCGCTTGCAGTCGTAGGATCGTTTTCCTGTAGCGCACAACTCACAATCCCCGACGGCGCAGAGTTCAGAATTCGCCGTGTCACGCGTTCCGCAAAAGCAGCGTCCACAACCGGATCGGCATAGGGCATATGTGCGGCTCGCTGCACACTCCACGGCAAAAATGGCTGTGCATGGCCGTGCGGTGGCCAACTGGCCGCCTGTGCATTCATCCACCAGATTCGGTCGAATGTCAGTCCGCCCGCCTCAGATATGCCGAGAATTTGTACCGGCGCATGTCTCGTTTCCAACGTGAACAGCGTCGTCCCAGCCAGAGATTGCAACCGTCTGATTGCGTCGGAAAACGACACCGAATCTGTCACAGCGCTCAACGAAGAAAGCTCATTCAACAGCGTGTTCCACCGCCGCAGCAGTTGATATTCCGCGCTATCCGTCGCCGTCAGCAAGTTCCATTCTGACGCGGACAGAAGCTCTTCCATCGCTTCTCTCCAATCGGCATACGAACGATGTTGCTTCAGGTCCGCGCGTTTTGCCGCCACAGCGACGCGCTCAAGAGATCGTCGCAGCGATGAGCAATCCTCGCCGACTCCGCCGCGCGTCAGCCACTCTTGAAAGTCGAAAAAGATACTTTGCCGCCCAATCGGAATTTGCGCTCGCGAAACTTCTTGTCCAGAGTCGCCCGTACATCAGAAGGCCCAGAACCGAAGCCTCCATGCACCACCAGCCACGACGCGTCTTCCGGCGGCAATGACATGTCCAGCCACACCAGCAGCGTCAGCGCCGTGCGCACCGCGGGCATGCGATCCATCGGCACGCCTAAGGAAAACTCATACGGCAGTCGCGCATTCGCTGCATGGATCTCCATGGAAGACGGTGCCAGCACCCGCCGGAAGACGGCATCGAGGCGATCGCGCATTTCTCCCAGGGACGGCATGACGACACCGATTCGCTGATTGGGATTTTCAAGAAGCGTGGCTCGGACCCATTGCGCCGCGCTCTCGATCTCTTCCTCCAGCGTGCGTGCGAATGTGATAGCCGAAGTTGATGCGCGCCCCCCCATGGAGGACTCCACCTCAACCAACTCGACCTGGCATCCCACCGCGCGCAGCGCATTGTTCAGGAGTTCTTGTGCGGGCGTCGTCCGATCAAATCCAACCAGAAATATCGTTTCCGGCAGCGGTACTTTTCTGGCTTGAACCAGGTTTGCAAGCTCGCTCTCGACTTGCGAAGACGACAGAAACTGCTTTTGCCGACAAACTTTCTCCAGCTCCGCTGCCCACCGTGAAAAAGCTTTCGCGTCGATGTTGTCGTCGTTGCGAATCTCTCTCAGCTCCACCCGATACTGATGCATGGCCTGCCAGGCCTGCTGCGTTTGCCGGGCGAGACCCTCAACCGAAATTGTCTGCCTGCTGGCTTCGTCCTGCGCCAACACCTGCAGCCACAGCTCACCTTCCTGCGCGTTGTTCAGCAAGATGCGCGTCTCAGCTCCGCAAAGGATGGCAGCATCCCACAGCGTTTTCAGCCATGGCTCCCACGCCAGGATCTGCGGACTCCTCCAGCCCTGTCGCCCGGCGATTTGCTGTTGCCGGCTGTATTGTTGCCGCAGCGCTCGAGCGGCACGCACAGTGCTTGTAATGACGGCGGCGCCATCGATATTCCGCCCTAGTTCTTGCAACAATTCGTTTTCGCTTCGCATCTCTCTCCGGGTAGCCGCCATGTCGAACGGAGACAGTTCCACGTTATACGACGACGCAGTGGAGCACCAGCCAATGGCGTGGTCGCGATGGTATCCTGTGGCCATGAGGCGATGGTTTGCGTCGATACTGCTGCTATTGACGGCTTTGTTGCCGCTGCAGCCGCTCGTTGCCAGCGCCCAGGCGGATGCCAGCCTGCCAGCCTGCTGCCGTCGCAACGGCGCCCATCACTGCATGATGATGGAGATGCTGACGCTGGCCGACTCCGGCACGCAGACGACGGTGCGACCTGCTCCGTGCCCGCTGTGGAAAATCACTATCAGTCCCGCAGTCGTCGCTGTGGCCGCCACTCCTCCGGCACTCTCTTCGAATACTGCTTTTGCGGAAAACGTTGCCGTCCTCGCTCCGTCCTTTCTCCTCATGCGTCTTGCACGGTCCCGGTCCGCACGTGCGCCTCCTGCTGCAAATTTCTCCATTTCCATCTTCCAGGCCTAGACGTATCCAGGTCCCGATCCGTCACGCACAGGATTGCTTGAAGTCTTGTCCGCACAGGGAAATCCTCCGTGTGCATCGGCCTGACTAGGGCCGTCGTGTCCGTCGAATTGTGACAGCCCCATCTGTGGAATCACCGAAAGCGAAGAGTATGCAACGCACATTCAGGCTGACAATTCTGGTGGCCTTGTTGATTTTGATTGGCGTCAGGCCATCGCGTGCCACTGTGTTCGGCCAAGTCCAAGGCATCGTGCATGATTCTCAGCATCGTCCAATCGCGAACGCACAAGTCACGATCCGCGCAACAGATTCTCAGGTTGCTCAAACCGCGCACACCGATCGCAACGGCTATTTCTCCTTTCCTACGCTGCCCTTGGGGGCCTACACCATCACGATTCAGAGCCCCGGATTCAACGTTCTGCGCCAGTCCCTCACGGTGTTTTCAGACAACTCGCCCATTCTCCATTTTCCGCTGCAGGTGGGCAGCATTCAGCAGTCTGTGCAGATCACTGCAAACGCGAATGTGGTAAATGGGAATTCCGTCACCCCCACTACTCTGATCAATCGCAAAGCCATTGATCGCACTCCGGCTGCAAACCTGACCGATAGCCTCACGATGATTACCGATTATGTGCCCGGCGCATACATCGTGCATGACATGTTGCACATGCGCGGCGGCCACCAGGTCAGCTGGCAAATCGATGGTGTCGAGATTCCAAACACCAACATCGCCGACAACCTGGGTCCACAAATCGATCCAAAAGACATCAGCAACCTGGAGGTGCTGCGGGGCAGCTATAACGCCGACGTGGGTGACCGCACCTATGGCGTCTTTGACGTCTCACCGCGCACAGGATTCGATCGCGACAACGACGCGGAGCTGCTACTCAGCGGCGGAAACTATTATCAGACAGACGATCAGCTCAACTTCGGCAGTCACACGGAAAAGTTCGCCTACTATGCCAGCCTCAACGGAAACCGCACCAACTATGGCATGATGCCTCCGATTCCGAAACCGTACCATGACGCGGCCAACGGCTATGGCGGTTTTTCTTCATTCGTCTACAATCGCACACCGCAAGACCAGCTACGGCTAGTGTCGCAAGTTCGCACGGATTATTTTCAGATTCCCTACGATCCCAATCCCAACGACTATGAAAACAAGCAGTACGACTCCAGCGGCTTGCGCGACAGCCAACATGAGGTAGATGGATTTTCTGCTTTCTCCTGGGTTCACACCTTCAACCCCACCACCTTTCTGCAGCTATCGCCCTATTACCACTACAACAGCGGCAACTACACTCCCAACCCGAACGATCTGCCGATCGCAACCACCGCCGATCGCGCCTCGAACTATGCAGGCGCGCAGGCTTCTCTCACCACGCAAGTCGCGAGAAATACGATAGCCGGCGGGTTTTATTCCTTCGGCCAGCACGACAGCTACGTCTTCGGCGCCTTGTTCAACAACGGCAGTTATCAGAATTTTCTGCTTCGCAACGGTGCTGCCGCGGGCCTGACAGAGGAGTACGTCTCCGACAATTTCAAAGCGACGCGATGGCTCACTCTCATCGCCGGACTGCGAGCGTCCCAGTTCATGTCCAGCATCACGCAGCTCGAAGTCGACCCGCGGTTCGGAATCGCCATCCAGATCCCGAAAATCGATTGGGTCTTCCGCGCGTTCTATGGCCATTACTATCAGCCCCCGCCGCTGCTCACCGCATCCGGGCCGCTGATCGGCTATGCGAACAGCAACAATACGGCCTTCCTCCCGCTGCATGGCGAACGGGATGAGGAACATCAATTCGGCGTTCAGATTCCTTTGCGCGGATGGTTGCTGGATGCGGACAATTTCGAGACCCGCGCCAACAATTTTCTTGATCACTCCAACGTCGGCGAATCCAACATTTTTTTCCCTATCACCGTCGATGGGGCGCTCATTCAGGGCTGGGAGCTGACCTTGCAATCCCCCACTTTATGGCGCTTTGGGCAAGCCCACCTTGCCTACTCCAACCAACTAGCGCAGCAGCGCGGGGCCATAACAGGCGGCCTGGTTTGCGTTCCCATCACCGCTCCGCAGTGCGATTCTGGATTTAACTATGTTCCGGTCGATCATGATCAGAGAAACACGCTTAACTTTGGAATGAATGCAAACCTGCCCGGCAACGCCTTCGGTTCCTTCAACTTCTATTACGGTTCGGGCTTCACCAATGGGGAGTATGGCAATCCAAACTCGCCCTACCAGGAAGAATATTTGCCCCACGATACCAACCTGAGCATTTCTCTGGGAAAAACACTTCGAAAGACATTCACGCTCACCGCCAACATGACGAATGTGACCAACCATCGCGTGCTGTTGGACAATAGCCTCACCTTCGGCGGCTTCCACTACAACGCACCGCGTCAGTATTATGGCGCACTTCGCTACCATTTCACCTACGGTCGCCTGTTCCACAAATAAGGAGTTGTTGATGGCACCTTTCAAGTCGCGCTTCCCCGCCTCGCTGAGCATCGCCTTGCTCGGCGCATCGCTCGGCATTCTCGGCTGCCATTCGGGGCCGCCGCCGGCTAAGACGGGCGCTACCGCCTCGTCGCAAAAGCAATATTCCATCCGCGGCAAAGTGGTTTCTGTCGATCAAAAAGATGGCGTCATTGCACTCGACACGGAAGCGATTCCCGGCGTGATGGAAGCTATGACCATGGCCTATACACTGCAGAATCCTTCCGTAGCCTCCGAACTGCATCCCGGCGACAAAATCACTGCCCAGTTGCAGTTGGCTGCCCAAGGTGCGGTGCTCAGCAATATTGTCGTCGTGCAGCAGGCGAACCTGAACGTGCTACCGCCGGTGCAATACCACGTGCCGCAAATTGGCGACTCCGTACCGGATTTTCATTTTCTGAATCAAAACAATCGCCAAGTCTCCCTGAAGCAATTTCGCGGCAAGGTGCTGGTGCTCACTTTCATCTACACCCGCTGCGCCTCGTCCCAGTTCTGTCCGTTGATGAGCCGCAACTTCGCCCATTTGGATCAACTGTTGGCCGCCGATCCCGGACTCTACGCCAAAACCCACCTGCTCAGCATCAGTTTCGACCCCAAATACGACACGCCCGCTGTTTTGCGCAGCTACGGTGGCGCATACACCGGCCGATACACCAAAGAAACCTTTCAGCATTGGGATTTTGCTGCACCTTCTCCGGCCAGGCTTGCATCTGTATTGCAGTGGTTTGATGTCGCCGTGGCCTCCTCCAAGGGGAAGATCGTCACCCATTCCGTCTCTACCGCCGTGATCGGTCCGGATGGAAAAATTCGCGCCTGGTATCCCTCCAATACATGGACGCCGCAGCAGGCGCTCAAAGATATTCAGCAGATTCTACAAAAGGGAAAATAGCCGATGGTAGTTGTACTGATGGGTGTCACGGGAACCGGCAAGACCACGGTGGGCGAAGCTTTGGCGGCTCGCACTGGATGGTCGTTTGCCGATGCCGATGATTTCCATTCCGCAGCCAACCGCGCCAAAATGCATGCCGGCGTTCCGCTGACCGATGAAGATCGCCAACCCTGGCTGCAAAGCCTGCACCAGCAAATTGTCGCCTGGCTTCGCGACGGCAGAAACGGCATCCTCGCCTGCTCGGCGTTGAAGCAGTCATACCGCACTGAGCTAACAGACGGCACCGGACCCCGCTCCGTCCGCTTTGTATTCCTCGCTGGACCGCCAGAGCTGATTCGCCAGCGTATGGAAGCTCGCCACGGCCACTACATGCCGGAGTCGCTGTTGCCCAGCCAGCTGGCAACCCTGGAGCCCCCGCAGGATGCCATTCAAATTTCCATCGACCAGACAGTTTCAGCCATGGTGGATCAAATCCTGAGTGCTCTCGCCACGGAAGGTTATGCTGGAGTCAGCGAGCAGAATCACTAGAGGAGATCGAACCTGTCATGGCGAAATTTACACTTGTCACCGCTTTGGTGCTCATCATAGTAGGAGTTGCGTTCTTCGTCGCAACCGGCAGCCACGCACCTACGGCTCTTATCCCAGCCTACTTCGGAATTCTTCTCGGCATCCTCGGCCTGCTGGCGAAGACTGAAGACAGCAAACGCCGCATGATCTTTATGCACATCGCGGTCACCGTCGGCTTGCTGGGTGTGATCTTCCCCGGCTGGCGCGCCGCCTCGGCTTTCATTGCCTCTACCCACGGGACTGCCATCGTGAGGCCGCTGGCGGTGAAAGAGGAATTCGCCATGGCGGTCATCTGCCTCATCTTTGTTCTGATGTGCATTCGCTCGTTTATCGCGGCTCGTCGCGCGAGAGCCTGAAAGAAATCTATGGCAATCAGACCGGCATGGGTCGACGGGGGCACACGCGGCGGAAGAAGGTCGGAATCTGCCGGGGGCCGCGTGTCTGCCGATGCGCCGCAGAGCAAAAAGAAACCGGAGCTGCGGAAAGTCCTGCCGGAGATCTGGGCGCTCGTACGTCCGCGCCGCTGGCTGCTTGTCTTCGGCCTGCTGCTGATGGTCATCAGCCGCGTTTCCAGTTTCGTTCTGCCACTCTCCGCCAAGTTCTTGATCGATCGCGTCATGGGCCATCACCAGGTGAGCCTTCTGCCCTGGATCGTCGGCACAGTCCTGCTCGCCACCACCATCCAGGGCGCAGCTTCCTATGGCTTGACGCAACTTCTCTCCATCGCGGCGCAACGCCTCATCGCCGATCTTCGCGTCCAGGTGCAGCAGCACATCGGCCGATTGCCGGTCGCATTTTACGACGCGAACCGCACCGGCACGCTGGTTGCTCGCATCATGAGCGATGTCGAAGGCATCCGCAACCTGATCGGCACTGGCATGGTGAATTTCGTCGGGGGCTTGCTCGCCGCCGCTATTGCGTTCACCCTGCTGCTACGCATCAGCGTGGAGATGACGCTGCTGGCCGTAGTCGTTTTGGTGATTTTTTCGCTGATCCTGATGACCGCGTTCAAAACTATTCGCCCCATCTTTCGCGAGCGCGCCCGCATCAATGCCGACGTCACCGGCAGGCTGACGGAATCGCTGGGTGGCGTGCGCGTGGTGAAGGGATATCACGCGGAGGATCGCGAAGCACACGTGTTTGCCGGAGGCGTTCAGCGCCTGCTGGAAAATGTCGTCCGTACCTTAACCGCTCAATCCGTCATGAGCCTGGCGTCTACCGTCGTCCTGGGTGTGGTCGGCGCATTGGTCATGTACATGGGCGGACGTCTGGTCGTTTCGCACGCGCTCACCGTGGGCGACTACGTCACCTACACCATGGTGCTCGCGTATTTAATCGCGCCGGTAATCCAGATTGTCGCCGTGGGAACGCAATTGACTGAGGCCGTTGCCGGACTCGATCGCACCAGCGAAATTCTTGCCGAATCCAGCGAAGACAATGATCCCCAACGCACCATGCCGCTCGGCCCCATTAAAGGCGACGTGGAATTTCGCGACGTCGTCTTTGCCTACGAACCGTCGAAGCCCGTGTTGCACGGCATCTCGCTCAAAGCTGCGCCCGGCACGGTCACGGCGCTCGTCGGTCCCTCGGGTTCCGGCAAATCCACGATCATCAGTTTGCTCTGCGCCTTCCACAAACCCGACTCCGGCCAGGTGCTTGTCGATGGAGTTGACCTTGCCACCGTGCGCCTGAGCGATTACCGCACCCAGCTTGGCGTTGTGCTGCAGGAGTCGTTTTTGTTCGACGGCACCATTCGTGAAAACGTGCAGTTTTCCCGACCACTTGCCACCGAAGCCGAAGTGCTGGAGGCCTGCCGCATGGCCCGTGTCGATGAGTTTGCCGAACGCTTTCCCGAGACCTACGAAACCGTAGTCGGCGAGCGTGGTGTCAAGCTTTCCGGCGGCCAGCGTCAGCGCATTTCCATCGCCCGCGCGATTCTGGCCAACCCGCGCATCCTGATTCTCGACGAGGCTACATCCAGTCTCGACTCAGAAAGCGAAGCGATGATTCAAGAGGGTCTTTCTTACCTGATGCGCGGCCGGACCACATTCGTCATTGCTCATCGGCTGTCGACGATTCGACGCGCCGATCAAATTCTGGTTGTGGAAGAAGGCAGAATTATCGAGCGCGGCACGCATGACGAACTCTATGCCGGGCACGGACGCTATTGGGATCTCTACACCCGCCAGCACGGCTTGCAGTCGAATCTTTTCCTCGCGCCCGGAGAAGGCGACAGCGTTCCTGAGGACGACAACAAGAAAGAAGCGAAGAATGGCGACCTCAGCTTCAGTCAAGCTTTGCGTGGCGTTCGTTAGGTCAGCCTTCCACCTGTACCACGCCCAGCTGCCACAGTAAAAATGCATAGTCGAACGCAATTTCCTTCAAATAGTCGTATCGTCCCGACGCTCCCCCATGACCCGCCTGCATATTCGTGTGTAGCAGCAACAAATTTTCATCCGTCTTCAGGCTGCGCAGCTTCGCGACATACTTCGCCGGTTCCCAATACATCACCTGGCTGTCGTTCAGTGAGGTCTTCACCAGCATCGTTGGATACGCTTTGGCAATCACATTGTCGTATGGCGAATACCCCCGCATATACTCAAACGCAGCAGCCTCGTTGGGGTTTCCCCACTCTTCGTATTCCGCCACGGTCAGCGGCAGAGATGCGTCCAGCATCGTATTCATCACGTCGACAAATGGGACATGCGACAGCACCACGCGAAACAGCTCCGGACGCATGTTCGCCACCGCACCCATCAACAGCCCGCCGGCACTACCGCCTTCTATCGCCACGCGATCCTTTGCGCCATAGCCATTCGTCACCATGTATTCCGTCGCAGAAATAAAATCCGTAAACGTATTCAGCTTTTGCATCATGCGGCCGGCATCGTGCCATGGCTTGCCCATTTCGCCGCCGCCGCGGATATGCGCATAGGCCAACACCACGCCGCGATCCAGCAGACTCAACCGATTTGAATTGAATCCGATCGGCAGCGAATATCCGTACGATCCATAGGCATACACGTAGAGAGGATTTTTCCCGCGCTCGAACCGATCCCTGCGATACACCAGCGAAATGGGCACGCGTACTCCATCGGCGGCCGTTGCAAATATGCGCTCTGACGCGTACAGTGTCCGATCGAACCCGCCGGGAACTTCCAGTTGTTTCAGCAACGTGCTTTCATGCGTCGCCAGCTCATATTGGTATACAGAACTGGGCGTCACCAGCGATGTGTAGCCATATCGATAGCTCATCACATCGAATTCGCGATTGGTGCCGGGCGTCGCACTGTATGTCGGCTCAGGAAATGAAATTTCGCGCGGAGTTTTTTTCGCCTGCTCGGCCAGGCTTCCCTCGCCCGTCAACTTGTGAATGCGCAGGCGAGGAAGGCCTTGATAGCGCTCGCAGGCCACAAAAAAGTGCTGGAATAGATCGGCATCTTCCAGCATCACCTCGTCGCGATGCGGCAGAATCTCCTGCCAGTGCTCCCGACCTGACTGCTCCACCTTCGCCGTCACCAACCGAAAATTCCGTCCGGTGTCATTCACCCGGATAAAGAAGACCCCGTCACGATGATCCGCATAATATTCAATGTCGTCGCGTCGCGGCTCGACGCAGCGCAGCGTTCCCATCGGATCGTTCGCCGCCAAATACCACTGCTCGCTGGTGGTGTGGCTCGCCGACTCCACAAACAAATATTTTCCATCGCGGGTGCGTCCAACCCCCACGTTGAAACGCTCATCCGGATCTTCCCAGATAATCTGGCCAGTCGAAAAAGTTTGCGTTGCCGCATCCAGCGCCCGTCGAACAATCTGGTACGGCCGCTTGGTCTCCTCGTCCTCCACGCTATAGAACAGCGTGTGATTGTCCGCCGCCCAAGTCACAGAGCCAACCCGCTCCGCCAGCGAGTGCATCGTTTTTCCCGTCAGCAGATTTTTTACATGCAGTGTGTATTGTCGAAAGCCGGTGTTGTCGGTGGTGTACGCCAGCAGGTTGCCGTCGTCGCCCACCACCGACGCACCGACCGACATGAAGGCTTCGCCCTCGGCCAGCTGATTCACATCCAGCAGCACTTCTTCGTCCGCAAATCCCTCCACCGGAGGAACCGGTCGCGTCGCCGAACCCTTCTCCGCCGGGACGCGGCAATAGATGGGATATTGTTTGCCCTCTACCGTGCGCGCGTAGTAGTCGAACCGCCCATCGCGATACGGCACCGATACATCCGTCTGCTGGATATGACTCAGCATCTCCGCGTACAGCGTGTCGATCAGGGGCTGCAGCGGCTCCATCACCGCGGCGGTGTAGGCATTCTCTGCCGTCAGATAGGCCAGCGTTTCCGGGCTTTCCTTATCTCGCAGCCAGGCGTAGTCGTCTTGCAGCACCTGGCCGTGGAGTGGAAGACTGCGTGGTTCCTTGCGGGCAACAGGAGGTTTCAATTTCGTCATCGGTCGCATGCATCTCCACTATAGTGGAGCCGACCGCCTGAAGCTGAACAGACGGTGCTACCCAGCGATCCCAACCCAGATTGCGTGGGAGGTTGCGGCTACTGTGTTACACCGTCGTTGATCCAGGCGCAGTCCATCCGCAGCGTTCCGTTGTCATTGAAAATGAGGCCATTGAATCGCAGGACACTGCCCACTGCCGCAGGAGTGGTGTTGAGCAATTGAGTCGTACTGTCCACATAGACGACGACATTATTTGGCGTTTTCAGTAAAGTCGTCTGCCCCGCCTGTACCGCCAGATCGGTGAACAGATCGTACGGAGCCAGCGTAACCGTGTAGGTGGTGAAGCTGCCGCTGCTGGAGACTGCGCTGACCGTCCCGTCGATGGTTTGCGGAATTAGCGTCATCGTGGTTGCCGGCTCATACGCAGGGCCACCCGAAATGGTTAGCGCATGTGTGCTGATGAAAACATTCTGACCGTCAACCCTGTTGGCTGCAGTGAAGCTTGTGGTGAACGGCAAACTCTGCACATTACTCAGTTGGCCAGAGATTTGGAAAACGGTGCTACCGAAGTTGAAAGGGGATGGACTGCTACCCAAGCCCCCGAACAAGAGGCCTCCATGTTCCACCATGAGCGAAAACAAAGTTGGCTGGGAGCCGGCCACCTGCATGAGAGGCCCCTTCACAAAGGTCAGATTCGTCACGTTCGTGTCATGGACGGCGATCCGCGTGGCCAGTAAAGATCCATCCGCTTGAATCGCCACATCCATATCCACGGGCATTCCGGTGGCAAGCTGGGAAGCGCCCGTAACTCCTTGAAACACGGTGCTGCTATTGGAGCTGACTTGCCACGTGGGACCATCCGCGCCAGTCACGCTGAAGCTGGTTCCACCTGTGCCCACGCTCGCGATCAACCCATCGAGGCCCGTCGCCATGCCATTCGTGCTGTTTGTCGGCTGGGCCGCAATCACTACCGGGGTCAGATTGAAGGTCGGCGTGATCGAAGCCGCGCCATTCGTAGGCGGGACACAACTGAAAGAAGATACTGACTTGGAAACCTGCAAATTCAGCTCAAGCCCCATTGCGGTTCCGGACACTGTGATCGGCGCGGGCAGGTTCACCGTGACAACCGGCGGCTGGGCATAGCTGCCAATCGTTCCGTTGGTAAGAAGCGTACCATCTGCTTCCAGCCCGACGCAGACGGGATAGGAGGGGGTGCCGACTGCTCCAAGAGTCGCGGTAGCCGACGTGTACACGCCCTGCGGAATGCTAACTGTGGTGAGCGGTTCCACGCTGCCGTTCAGATGTATATACTCGGCGCTCTGCGGCGTGGAGAAGACCGTGACGGTTTTGCCGGATTGGCTGGTCAGCGTCAAGCTGCTTAACGTCGTATTGAATGCAGATATCTGATCATTCGCCGCGCTCGACGCCAGGACGACGACCGACGTGTTCCCGCTCAACTGCGTGCCGGTCCCGCCGGACGTACCGCAGCCGATGGCGATGGCTGCTGCGAGTGTCACACTGAGTGCAGAACGTAGGCAGGAAAATCGGAAACCAGCCCGCGAAGGATGAAGCGCCGCTGCGAATCTCATGGGCGGTCCTTTCGAACTTGGAAGGTGAAAAGCAATTGCGAAAGCTGAAAGAGAATTGTATCTCGCCGGAATGATATACCTCCAGTCGCTGCGATCAACAACATCGCGTCCAGCGCGAAACCTACAACCCGCTGCGGATCACTTTTCGCGCCCCGACGAGAGCTAAAATCAAGCGGAGAGCACCCAGATCCCGTGTCGAATCGAATTGGAAATCACAGCGACCCAAAGGAATCCTCTTTGCGACCTCTTCTGAGCCTTACCTCCGGGATTGTTTTGCTGGCGTTCGCAGCCTCGGCGGCTGCACAATCCGCTTCGCCCGCACCGTCCAACGCACCGGCACCGCAGACTATCGCGCGGCCGGCACGGCCCCTACCGCCGACCCGCGATCCGCATTCGCCCGGATTCGTCGCCGCCACAGAACTCCCGGACGGCGCCGTTCCTCCTGCCGATGTCGACGGAAATTTTATCCTCGGGGCGACTCACCCACCTGCACTGCAAATGTCGATCCACGTCGGAGTGCCACAGGGAACCATCATTCAATTCACCATGAACTCCGCCGACAGCAAGTTCTATCCCGGCATCGCTCGCGGGCCCGGAACCTTCGGCACTCCCGATCCCACCAACCCCGCCAGGTTGATTGTCACCACCAGCCATCCTGCGCCCTACACGCGCCGCGTCACTGTGTACGTTCCCCGGCAATATGTCCCGGGCACCGTCGCCCCCTTCATCGTCGGCGCGGATGGACCCGACAGCGCGCTGTTCACCGCACTCAACAATCTGATCGCCGAACACAAGGTTCCAGCGATGATCGCCATCTCCATCAGCAATGGCGGCGGCGACGCCCAGGGCAGCGAGCGCGGCCTGGAATACGACACCATGTCCGGCAAGTATGCGGAATTCGTGGAGCATGAGGTTTTGCCGTTGGTGGAGTCGAAAGCCCACGTGAGGCTGACCAAAAATCCCGACGGTCGAGCCACCATGGGCGGCAGTTCCGGCGGCTCCTGCGCGTTGATCATGGCGTGGTATCACCCGGAGATGTACCATCGCGTCCTGACCTACTCCGGTACCTACGTGAATCAGCAGTGGCCCTACAATCCCAAAACTCCGCATGGTGCGTGGGAATTTCACCAGCATCTCATCCCGAACAGCCCTGCCAAGCCGCTGCGCATCTGGATGGAGGTTGGCGATCGCGATCTCTACAATCCCAATATCATGCGCGACAACATGCACGACTGGGTCGTCGCCAATGAGCAGATGGCCAAGGTCCTCGCCGCCAGGGGCTATCATTATCAGTTTGTCTTCGCCCGCAACGCCGGACATGTCGATCGCGCCGTAAAGCTGCAAACGCTGCCGGAGGCGCTGGAATATGTCTGGCAAGGCTATCCCGCCGTGCCGGAGAATGAACATGGCAACTGACGCCGACTCTTGTCGCCGCTCCACGCACGCATGGCCAAAATTTAACCTGGAAATCAATTGTGGCGCGGTCGAAACAAACCCGCCCCGATCTATGGGACGATTTCACACAACTGATCCCTTTCTGGCGAACGAAACATCCAACCAGAGAAGAGACGGCCTACACTGGAGGGTCGAACAACTACGTTTTTTCGGAGTGATCTGTGAACGGAATCAATCGGAAGCCTTGGACTGCACCCTTGGGACTGCGCTTCGGAATAGAAGTAATTGTGTGTGGATTGACCTGTACAACTGTTTTTGCCCAGGCTCCAGCGCCCCCGCCCGCGTCTTCGCCGGGGGTATCGCAACTTGTGCAGCAAGCGCAGACGGTTTCCATTCCCATCCACGCCTTCAGCCTCACCGATGTCGCCCCCGTCAAGGACTTGCAGCCGACCGATCTCACCCTCGATGTCGATAGCAAACCCGCCAGCTTTCAACTTTCTCGTCCATGGAGCAAGACCATTAATCCCAAGACGGGTGAGGCCGATGACCAGCCGAATATGTTGATCATCCTTCCTGGCGGCGGACCGCTCGACCGCAACGAGATCGTCAATGAAACCGTCGCCGCCTTGAAAACCGCGCCCATTTCCGGCTGGAATATTTCCATCCTGGATGACAGTGGCAATCAATCCGCCTATACCCGCCAGCTTCCCCTGGTCATTTCTGAATTGGAAAAGATCGGCGCCGAAAACCCGCAATCCATCGGCCTTGTCGATTGGCGTCACACTGCAGCCGTCGCCATTGCCAGCATGCGCGAGCTGCCCGGCCGCCGCGTCGTTCTCTCGCTTGGCGATCTCTTCCACGAGGTTGTCGATCAAGGGTATGGCCAGGTTTACGACGCGTTTGCAGTCATCGACGTTTCCACCGCCGCTCGCGCCGCCGGCGTCATTCTCTACTCGGCGGAAGCTTCCAAGGAGATCGATTTACTGCGCAAATTTCCTCGACCCTACTCACTCGTGGGCACGGGCCCGTGGATGCTTCTCTCCGACAACAATTTGCTGGATGGCTGGATTTGCGGCTCTGTCGCCAACACGCTCCAGCTGATTCGCAATGACCGCATGGCTGCCTATGACCTTGACCTTCACCTGACACTCAAGCAAATGGATGGGTTGCCCCATATCGTCTCCGTCACACCGAACCGCAAGCAACTCATTTTGAACGTGCCAACCTTCTACATTGCGCCAAGTCTGAGGCAACTGCAGGTACTCGCACGCGCCTCTGCCCCGTTACGCCAGGCACTCGAGAATCCACCATCCAACCCAGATGCGCCGCTACAGCTTGGCACCCAGATGGAATACTTTCCCCACCCAGACGGCAAAACCGGAACCCAACTGGTCAGTACGGGACTGTTCTGGACCGGCACCACTCCGCCTCCGTCTCCAATCGAACTGGCGCAGCAATTCCAACAAACAACCACAGGATTCAAGCTGGCCACAACGACAAGCCAAATCGATTGGAATGCACGTGAACCCATCTGGAACACC
Organism: Acidobacteriota bacterium; assembly: GCA_021793595.1. The sequence continues at coordinate 7,454 of JAJYSL010000017.1, read as the reverse complement.
GCTATCGAAGTTGGTCCTGGAGACTACCGTCTGAACGTCGCTGCCGCCGACAAAACCGGGAAGATCACCGCCGGGCTGTCCAAGGACTTCAGCGTCGCTCCCGCCGACCCCGACGAAACTGTTCGCATCAGTTCGCTCGTCATCGGCCGGTCGTGCCTGTTTATGCCGCCCCCGCAGCAAAGTCCGGGCCAGCCAGCTCAGTCCCACGCCATCGACTATTTGCGAGCTGGCAACTGTACCATCCAGCTGGAACCCAGCCATTCCTATTCGCCAGCAGATGTACTGTGGACGCTGGTTCGCATCACTCCGGTCGGCAAGCTGGCGCGTCGCCCCGCAAAGGATTGGAAAGGCGACTTCAACCTGGTCGACGCAAACGGTTCACGACTGGCGAAGCAGCCGGTTCATTGGCTGGAGGGGCAAGACGGCAGCTTGGTCGGCACGTCAGCCTTTCAGTTGGGCGATCCTAAGCTGAAGCTGAAGGATGGAGAGTATGCCATCGTGCTCACGTTGGAAGGACCCGGCATTGAAGAGGATTACTCCGAGGATGCGTCCTTCCTGGTATTCGGCGCAGGCGCTACCGAGTCTCGCTAAAGCATTTTCACAGACAGTATAACGTCATGGGTGGCCCCATCCTAGCGTAGCCAGGGTGGGGCGGAATGGAGTCCGCATCACGGTAATCGTCATGACTTACGACGCCTGCTCCCGCCGCAGACGCTGCTCTCGCAGCAAACTGCGCAAGCGCAGCCTGGCGGAAAAGACGGTGCGCTGAACTTCATGTTCTGATGCTTGCAGCAGCGCCGCGATCCGGAGATTGTCGTAGCCTTCTACATCGCGCAGCAGGAAACATAAACGCTCCCTCTCCGGCATCTGCCAAACAGCCTCTTCCAGATCCGTCCGGCGCACATTTCTGCTCCCCAGTCCCTCGACTTCCGACGTCACCGCCGCCACCGGATCCAGAGAAAAGCGACGACGCAGCTGCGATAACAGCGCCTTGTCCAATGTCGCAATGGTCGGCGCCGTTTCCTGCGAGAAGGCTTCGATAAACGTGGATTGCAAGATAGCTTCCGCTTCCCGCTCATCACCCGTCATGTAGTACGCGACAGAAAAAACGTGATGGCGATGGCTCTCGAAAACATCGCGCTGCTCTGCCTGCGTGTTATAGCGATGTGTAACCCTGACGATAATTGACTGTGAAATAGTCGTTGCTCGCGGTAACATCATTCCGGCGGAATGTCCCATATTGGAGTCAGAAATGAACGGCATGACTTGCGATTGCTATAAGCACGCCGTGGGCCACTCCCTCGTTTCATTCGGTTCACTCAGAGGTCTATGCCCTTACGTAACGATTTTCACTGGGAATTGGATTTCCCGCGCCTCTAGGATAGAAGGAGCAGCCAAATATCACGAGAATGCATCTAAAGAACGTTTTGGCGAAAAGTGGCATCCAAATACCACCTATATGCACCTCTTTTCCATATAGGAACCAGATTGGTTCGCCCCAGAAAAGCAAGTCTGGCATTTTTACCTTAAAGGCTGAACACTTTACATATTGTCTCAACAATTGAGTTCTTCGAGGCGGAATGACTGAGGAATCTTCAGTAATCGCGATGGAAAGCTCAGCTCGACCATCTTCGTCGGTGGGCCAGATTCTCTTGATCTCCGGGGATTCTGCCCAGACAGACACCATTACCAAAATCCTGCAAAACCGAAAGCTTCCATTACTTTCCTGCTCTTCCCCAGAGCGTGCCATTGAGTCCCTGGCTTCGGATTCTGCCAACAATCCGCACATCAACATGGTCTTGCTGGATGCCGGTCCAGGTGCAAAACACCTTTTCCCGTGGCTGCGAGTGGTCACCGAGAGCCTTTTGGCCCCCCTGGTCCTGCTGTGGAACTCCGATCGGGTCCAGATCCCGGTCGTGCTGATCACAGATTCTCACCATGTACCTCAAGCCGTGCAGGCCCTCCAGATGGGTGCGTACGACTACATTCTGAAACCCTTTTCCGCGGATCAACTGCTGGCCACGGTACGCCGAACCCTGCAGTATCGCCGCCTGCAAACCCAAAACGACCTGTTCCGGCACCACCTGGAACAGTTGATCACTGCACGCACGGAAATGCTGCAGCACAGCATGCGGCAGCTGGAAAATTCATACGACGTGACCCTGGAGGCCCTGGGGAACGCGCTCGACTTGAAAGACGCTGAAACGGAAGGCCATTCCAAGCGCGTGACCGCTTACACCCTGGCTCTCGGTCGCGCCGTCGGTCTGCCGGAGCCGCAGTTACGCGTCGTAGGACGAGGTGCCTTCCTGCATGACATCGGCAAAATGGCCATTCCCGATGCCATTCTGCGCAAGCCCGCCAAGCTGACCCCGGAAGAGCGAGCCGTCATGCGCACCCACACCGAGTTGGGATATCAGATGATCCGCAAAATTCCTTACCTGCAGGAAGCGGCAGAGATCGTTTACTCCCACCAGGAACACTTCGACGGTTCCGGCTATCCGCGCAGCCTGCGTGGCGAAGAAATCCATATTGGCGCTCGCATCTTCGCCGTCGCCGATACCTTCGACGCCATCACCTCAAACCGTCCTTATCGTAAAGCCAACACCATGGAGGCGGCGCGCAAAGAAATCCTTCGCTGCGCTGGAACCCAATTCGACCCATCCATCGTCGATGTCTTCGTCGCCACACCGGATTCCATCTGGCTCGACCTGCGTGAAGGCATCATGCGCGACGGGTTTGCCTTCTCTCCCTTCGGCTACACCTTCGGCACCATCCCCTAAATCCAAGCGCGGCATTTCTGGAAGGTAAAAAGAATTGGCTGCCAGTCAAGGGAGCTGCTTTTCTGTCCATACCCTTGGTGTTCTGGTTTTGCTGTAAATCAAGCACACCTTCCCCTTTGCCAACTTTATGCGGCAAGGTCGAGAATGACGGCACGAGCGTTTCTTGCTCGAAACGCGATGGAGTTGAACCATGGGCAAGCTTACCGACAAAGAAATCCAGGAAAAATTGCCGGCACTCGATGGCTGGAGATATGAAGCGGGCGCGCTGATTCGCGACTACGCCTTTGCCGATTTTGCGACGGCCTTCGAGTTTGTAGTGCGACTGGCGCTGCTCGCGGAAAAAGCAAATCACCACCCTGACATCGATATCCGCTATAACAAACTGCGGGTCGCGCTGGTCTCGCACGACTCCGGCGGCGTCACCGCTCGCGATGTCTCCATGGCTGCGGAAATTGGCAAGCTCCCCCAGCATTGAAATTTGCAGACACACCAAGCCCCACAGAGGACACCGTATGCCAATCACAAAGTATGAAGGAATCACGCTCACCAAAAAGGTGATCGTGTTGGAAGAAACATGGCTGGTGAACTGCGTCCTGCGCGAGTGCGTGATTTTCTACTCAGGCGGGTCCTTCGATGTTGTGAATGCGACCTTCGATAGGTGCGAATGGAAGTTTCAGGGAGCCGCGCAACTGACCTTCTCGTTAATGTCGATGATCGGTCTCATCCCGCCGCCACAACTCGCCGCCCCGGTCCAACCGTCCACCGGTTCGGTCAATTAGCATTTCTACAATTGCCCTGCAAAAAACCTCTGTCCACACCACCGTAACTTTGGTTTTGCTATACCAAGCCACAAATCCAGGCTTGCATCGCCACTACATCAAGTCGGAGACGAATCCGAAGGAATGTTCGCGCAATAATTGGCCGGCGTGCCGCAGATTTCCTGCCCTCAACGCATCGATGATTGGCTGATGCGAAAGAATCGCTTCCGGCAACTGGTCTACACGTCGCTGCACATTCAAACGCGCGCGCATGCATATTCCCAATGATTTCCAGGCTCGCACCACTTCCAGGTTTTGACAGCGCTCCACGATACAGCGGTGAAAGTTGCGATTGTGGCACGCCACTGCCTGCAGGTCGCCCGCTTGTGCCGCAGTCCGCATCGAAGCGTATTCCTTTTCCAGAGTGCGCACCGATTCCTCTGGAAAATCGCTGATGAATTCCGTGGCCGCCTGTTCCAAAATGCCGCGCAGCTGATACGAATCGCGCAACTCGGTGGGAGACAGCTCGCGCACTCGCGCACCCCGATAAGGCTCCGACTTCACCACTCCGATGGCTTCCAATTTGCGCAGCGCTTCGCGCACCGGCGCCTGGCTCACGCGAAATTCGCGCGCCAATGTCAACTCCTTCAGCCGCTCCCCCGGCTGATAGGTGCCGTCCATAATACGTTCCAGGATGGTCCATCGCACGCGATCATGAGCGCAATTGCGGTCGGAGCCGGCTCCATTCGCTGCGTTTCTCTCACCCTCTTCGGCCATCATCGACGCAATCACACACTTGATTTCCTCAGTGGAAGCGCGAGTCGTGATGCGCTCAGAACTTGCATTCTCACCAGGCAGTCGAATTGTTTCATGTCCGCTCATTGTTGGTTTCCATTCCAAAATCGACGTAAATCTGTCTCCCGCAGAATCGCTTCGCCACAACGTCTGTCTGAACCCAAGGCATTCATTCCTTCGGCAACTGGCTGCGATCCCAGCCCCCACCCAGCGCCTTCACCAGCAGCACGCTGGCGGTCATGCGTCGAGTAACAAGATTGGCAGACGTCAACTCACTGGACAGCACCACACTCTGTGCCTGAATGACGTTCAAATACGGATCCAGTCCGCGGGTGTACAGCTTCATGGCGAGATCCATCTGTTGCTGTGCGGAGGCCACCGCCAGATTCTGCGTCTGCGTTTCGCGTTCCAGAATATGCAGCGCGATCAGGTTGTCTTCCACCTCCTGATAGGCGGTTAGCACTGTCTGGCGATAATTCGCCACGGTCCCGTCGTAGTTGGCCTGCGCCATGGTGTTCAACGCGTGCCGCTGTCCCCAGTCCACCAGCGTATCCGCGGCCGACAATCCCATCGACCAAAAAGTACTTGGGCCGGTGAACCAATTTCCAGGCCGACTGCTCTCAACCCCGCCAATACCGGAAATCGTGAAGTTGGGATAGTACGCCGAGCGGGCAATCCCGATCTGTTCATTGGCGGATGCCATCTGCCGTTCCGCAATGGCAATGTCCGGGCGGCGTTCGAGTAACTGCGACGGCAGGCCCGGTGGAATGGAAGGCGGAGTGTACGCAACCACGCGTGCCGGAATCGTGAGCGACGCAGGAGGTTCCCCAATCAGGATTGCGATCGCGTGTTCATCCTGGGCCCGGGCAATGGCGACGTCCTGGTCCTGCGCCCGCGTCAGTTCCAACTGTGTGCGCGCCTGCTGCACATCCAGGTCGGAATCCAGGCCTGCATGAAACAGCTGCAGGGTAAGTTGCAACGCCTTTTCATCCGCGCCAACGGTTTCGTCCAGGATGGACTGTTGTGCATCCAAGCCACGCATTTGGAAGTAGTCGAGCGCCAGCTCTGCCTGCAAAATCAGTTGAACGTTCACGATGTCCGCTGCACTCGCCTGGGCGTTTTCGCGCGCTGCGCGCACGGTGCGACGGACCCGGCCCCAGATGTCCGGTTCCCAACTGACATCCAGCGGAAGCGTGAAATCGTTGTACTGATTGAGCGACGGAAAATAAAACGTCCGGTGTTCCGATCCGCGCTGACGAGTTACATTCACCCCGGCGTTCAAAAATGGAAAATAGTTCGCGCGCTGATACTTCACCATGGCTCGCGCCTGGGTGTATTGCGTAATGGTAATCTTCAGCGACTGGTTGGAGACGCTCACCTTCTCTTCCAGAGAATTCAGTTCCGAGTCGCCGTAGACTTCCCACCAATGACCGCGCATCTGCTGATCCGCCGGATGCGCAGGCTGCCATCCGGCCGCCGATTTAAATTTCGGCGTCGTCGGCGCACTCGGCCGGTGATAGTTCGGCCCAACCGTGCATCCGGTCACACAGAACATCAGCGCCATCGCCGCCCACATGCTCGTCTTGGAAAAGCTCCCAATCATGAGCGCTTCCCTGCGTCCGATGCATTCGCCGGCGCACCATTGTCCGCCGACGAATCTGTATGGGCGGGCTTGCCATTGACATCGACCACATGCACCGCCTCGTTTTCTGTAATCGAGTCCGGCGGATTATTGATGACGCGATCCTGCTGTGTCAGCCCGCTAAGCACCTCAATTCTTGTGCCCCAGTCGCGACCTACCGTGATCACCTGCAGATGGGCATGATTGTTCGCATCGACAGTGACAACCCGCAATCCTTCAGAACGGAACAGCATCGTATCCACCGGGATAATCAATGCTGGATGCTTGATGGGGAGCTGCAGATGAACCTGCCCATATGCTCCCGGCAGCAACTCATGTTTCGGGTTGGGAATATCCACTTCGACCATCAGGGTGCGCGTGTTCAGGTCGATCGCGTTCGCCGTCCGCACAATCGTCCCCTTGAAAATCCGGCCCTGAAACCCCGGTACATCGATATCTGTCTTCACGCCGGGGCGGGCTTCGGAGACATACACGCTGGGCACATTCACAAAAATGCGCACCGTATTCATGTTGGACATATGGAACAGTTCCCGCGGACCGTTCGTGCCGGTGCTGGTGCTGGCAACGCCGACGTTCCCCGCAGGATTGCTGGAGCTGCCGGTGCCGCCGTTGCTGCCGGAATCCACCAATTGGCCAACGTCGATGTTGCGTGCCGTGACCACTCCATCAAACGGCGCATACACCCGTTCGAACGACTGCATTTCCAGCAACTGATTCAAGCTTTGCTGGGCTGCAGCCACGGATGCCTGCTGGGCGCTTGCGGTTTGGGATGCAGTATCGATGGACTCTCTCGACACTGCGTCCGTGCCTCGCAGACCTTCATAACGATGTGCCGTGACATTCGCCAGCCGCAGGTTGGCTTCGGCTGTATTCAGGTTGGCTCGGGCCTCATCCACCTGCCGGTCCAGCTCCGGAGTTTCAATCACCGCCAGCAGTTCGCCCTTTTGCACATGCGCGCCAATGTCGTGATACCAGGCCTTCACGTAGCCGTTCGTGCGCGCATAAATCGGCGCGTCTGTGTACGCCTGGATCGTTCCCGGCAGCAGCACCTCTTGCATAGGCTGGCCCAGTTGCGGGCTGATAACGGCAACGTCCGGCACGGACATGCTGTCTGTTTGTTGGCGCAAGGCGGCGCGTGCATGCATACGCGGAATAATCCCGCTGATGGCCAACACGGCGGCGACAATGAACAGCACGATCACAATCGTTACAGTGCGCCGAGTCGCCTCTCGAGTGGGCTCCAGCGAGTGTTTCTGCTGTGCGCCTGAAGGTACAGTCTGCGCGCTGGATGCTTGCTTTTCTGTTTCACTCATGACTCTTGCTCCTCGGAAGATTCCGCCAGTGGCTTCGATCTTCCATGCACCAGGCTGAAAAAGACTGGCACAAAAAACAAAGTGGCGGCTGTGGCAAACAACAGGCCCCCGATGACAGACCGCCCAAGCGGCGCATTCTGCTCTCCGCTGGCTCCAATGCCGAGCG
>JAJYSL010000200.1 GCA_021793595.1 Acidobacteriota bacterium | reverse complement strand
AGCCGACTCCGCCGGGGCCAATGGTTTGACTGTGGCCATTCACTGTCACCTGAAGGGTACCGATGCGCACCAGAAACAATTCAGTATGCAGATGGTGATGCGGCGGATGCGGCATGGCTCCGGGGGGCAAGGTGGTTTCGTGAAGCTCCAGCATTTCTCCAGTGGGCAGTTTGCCTTGCAGCACGGGGCGAAACTCCCCGCCGCCCGCGGAGCGGTGGACAGGCAGCTTGTCGAAGGGGAATACCTGGGAGTTAGAAAGCGTTTCCGTGGATTCACTCTGCAGCGGCAACGCACTCAACAGCGCGGCTGCGGGAAATAAGGCGCACAGATCACGACGGGAAATTTCCATCGCCGTATGGTACCAAATCGGCGCGCGAAGGAAAGCGGAGTTGTGGCAGTGGGTCAGTTTCCGAAGATCCGACGCCACCTGAAAGGACGTTGAACAGTCTGACGGCCGAATCGACCGGTCTGGAATTGCTCCCGGTTTTGCTGACAAGGCAGAAGTTCGTTGATAAGAACGGCGTTTATAGGGATCAACATCTGTGCCGCCTGCATAGCCACAATTGCTGCTCGATAGTTTTCATTATGAAAGTAATGGTTTCCGTTTATTCTCCGTGCACTTGCCAGGTTTGGCGCCTTCTTGGTCTGTATAGATAAAATCGACACATGCCTTCTGAACGCCTCTTCGCTGGGCCTGACTTTCATAGTGTGCTAGAGGACTACAAGACCAAGCTGGTTGAGGCCTATGAACAGCTGTCCGATGAAGAAGCGGTTGATGAGCAGGTCCAAGCAAATCTCAAAAAGCGGTTCATGCTTGATGTGCCTGTACTCAGGCCACAGGGTGAAATCTGGGCGGAAGAAGGCATCGCAAAAGTCGACGTCAGACGGCTTCCCAATCGGATGCCGGGTCTGGGTGATCGCCCGATCTACGAAGATGTCCCGCAGTTCACCGTACACGTTCCATTCGACGGCGATGCTGGAGTCTTCGGCATCTCTCCGCCGATCTTCGGAGGTGCGTCCGTATTGGGCGAAATCGCTGGCAGCGAGCTACTGCTGAGCTTCCTGATGGTGATGCCCGGACAGGATCTCCAGGGCAACATAGACAGTGCCATACGCCAAGTGAGCTTCACACTTTCTCACCTGAGAGAACAGATGCTGGTCTTCGATCAAGGGCTGACCGTTGCCTTGGCTCAGGCCGTGATGCTGCGCAAGCAACGCATTCAGATGCGCTCAGGCGCTGTTCATAATTTGCGAATCCCTATCCAGCCTGGACCCGTCAGGAAAATAGTGTCGGCCGAGTCCGTGCTTCGTCTAGCCGCAGCGAAGACCGTAAAGGCCGCCGAGCCGCAAACCTGGGATGTCTTCCTCTCGCACGCTTCGGAAGATAAGCCCTATGTCGAGGAACTTCATCGGACACTCGTAGCGGCCGGTGTGCAAGTTTGGATGGATAAAGCTGTACTGCGATGGGGCGATAAACTGCGATCACGAATCGATGACGGCCTCAAACGCAGCCGCTTTGTGATCGTAGTTCTTTCGAAAGCCTTTCTTGGCCTAAAGAAATGGACAGAATACGAACTGGATTCGGCATTCGCGCTTGAGACCATGAATGAAAAGCGGGTTTTGCCGCTATGGCACGGCATATCGCACGATGAATTGAAGAATTACAGCGCTGGTCTAAGTGACCGTCTCGCTCTTGATTCAAGCCAGCGGACACCAACTGATCTCGCCAACGAACTGCTCATTCTTCTGGGACGGCGTTCTGAGCAGGCGTTCCCGATCGCCGAGACGGTTCCGGTCGTTGAGCCGCAAAGTCATGCTGCGGAGGACATCAGAAAGGGTGAAACCATAGCCTATGCCTGGTACTGGACGAAAGAGGGTAAGATCGCGGGTCTATACATCCGGAAGTCTCCATCGATCCCTGATCACTTCACGCTGGAAGAACCTGATGGGCTTATTCAAGAAGGCCCAGCCCACGAAATCGCAGGTAAGTATATTGCCGCAGATGGGGAGCTACGCCGTAATGGTCTGCGAAGAAGTAGCGTGATGGGTTCCGGCGACTATCCGGATTTCAACTTGCCCTAAGAAACGAAGCACAGCCTTATAGACATCGAACGCTGTTCTCTTGAGCGTTGCCAAGGTTGAATCTAAAGAATGCTACAGACCGGCATCCTGTATGAACGGAATTAGTCCACGATAGTCGGCTTGTGGGAAGCGACGGAGGGATTCCGGGATTGCGGCATCGGTGGGGAGAGGACCATGCGCGGAGTTGTGGGCTGGTAGGGTGCGCAGCGCTTAGCTGTCTTTGCGGTAGAGCAGATCGCGGATGGCGCCGCGGCGCGCTTCGTTGAGGCCGCTGTCGCCTTTGTGTGCATCGGTGGGGCGACTGCCTGCGTTGGTGGGCTCGGGCTCACTACACGCAGGACAACGGTTGGCGAAGCCGGGCTTGTCCGGTTTCAATTCAAACTCTTCCGAGCAAACCACACACACTTTGATGGGGAAAGACATACATCTTTACTCCGAATATTCAATCCCACTCAAGCCAAGAGCGGGCTTGGATGGGCCGCCCGATCGAGGCGACGTACATTATTTTCCCACATATCGGTCGAAGAATTTTGCCATGTCCTGGTCGGCCTCGCGCGACTCGGGCAAGTTCACATCGTTCCAGAATGCATGCGGCAATCCTTCGAAGACAATCAGGTGCGCGTCGACCCCAGCGTTCATAAATGCGCGATGCAGAATGGTCGTGCCGCTCAACAGCATGTCCCGCTCGCTGGTGATGAAAAGCGTCGGGGGCAGGCCGGTCAGGTCGGCGTAGACGGGCGACAGAACCGCGTCTTTCGGGTTGGTCGAACCCACATAATTTGGATCGTGCGTACCTGAGGGCGGTTCGAGATAGCCGGACAGGCCGTCCAGCGCATACATCGATTGCGAGTCGCCGGTGCGGTCAAAGTCGCCCATGCCGGAAAAAATTCCCAGGGCGGCGGGCTGCGGCAGGCCAAGCTGCTTGAGCTTCACTGCAGTTTCGCCGGTCAGGATCGCTCCGGCGGAGGTACCGTAAATGGCCATATTGTTCGGCTTATGAGTTTTCAGCTCCTCTTTATAGACGGCGACGATGTCATCGAGACCGGCGGGAAAAGGATGCTCGGGCGCGAGGCGGTAGAGCACAGCAATCACCCTGGTCTGGGTGAGGTTGGCGATGGGAACCGTCTCCGTTAAGCGGCCCGAATCCACAACGAAGCCGCCGCCATGAATATTGATCAGCACTCGATCCTGCTTGCCGGCAGGTACATGCAGCGGCGTGACGATGAGAACGGGGACGCCGGCGATGGTGCTGTGCGCAACGTTTACCGGATACACCTGCTCGAATTCTTTTCCTGCACGCGCCTGCCAGGTATCCGTGCCTTTCCTCTGCTGCTCGATCGAAGGGTTTGATTTGGCGTCCGAGGAAGGACGTGCCAGAAATTGCCGGGCCTGCGGACTGACAGTTTGAGGGACCGGTACGATGCGCGTGACATGCGCGGTGCCCTGGGGGTCGATGTAGCTGGAATCTTTGGTGGGCGCGGTGGCCGCTGTGGTTTGTGCCGAGATTGCGGGGGGCGGGACGAGCGGAAGGCCAGCAAAGATTAAAACAGCGACAAGGGTGTGTTTCTTCATGCCAGCCACTATACCTTCTTTCTTTCGCGGTGCTCCAGGGTTGCGGCTGAAGAGTTTCATGGTTTGGGAGTGGGCCAGTGCGTGATCCCGAAGGGACTCTCGGCGCGTTCAACGTGCCATCTTAAGGTTATCTTCAGCCGATATCCATACAAATGAGCTATGTGCTTTCGCGCGACGGTTCATCCGCGCCTATCGACGCCCCCACGGTCGCGAACCAAAGAATATTTTCGCTTGAAGAAATGGTGTGCGATGTTGCTCTTGCTGGGGCTGGCAATGTTGCGGCATCGATGTGAGGGGCAGGTATTGGTGCAAGCGCCAGTGCCTGCAGCCGATGCATTGCAAGCTGGTTCCGCGCCGGTCTCATCTGAGCAGGTTGCGACGGCCGGTGCTCCCGCCGCCATTACGCTACAGGATGCAATCGATCGAGCGCGCCGATATTACGCGCAGTATAGAGCGGCGGCGATGAACGCCGAACTTGCAAAGCAAGATCGTCTTCAGGCTCGGGCATCGCTGCTTCCCTCAATTAGCTATCTCCAGCAATATCTGGGCACGCAGGGGAATGGAAAAATTCCTACCGGACGTTTTGTCACCAACGACGGTGTCCATGTTTACCGGGCCTGGGGTGTGTTCCGCCAGGACATGCCAGCGGGCTTTTTTACGCTGGCTCCCTATCGACGTGCGCAAGCAGCCGATGCTTTTGCGCAGGCGCAAGCCGAAATTGCGAGGCGGGGGCTGACGGTGACGGTAACGAACCTCTATTACAGCGCCATCGTCGCACAACGTGAAAATATCAGCGCCCAGCAAAATCTGGATTCTGCAACCGAATTTCTGAGGACGACGAAAAACCTGGAGAAGGGGGGAGAAATTCCTCATGCCGATGTTCTGAAGGCACAGCTACAGTTCGACCAGGAGAAAATTGCGCTTCGCGAAGCGCAACTGGCAATGGAACGCGCGCATCTGGCCTTGGCCGTTCTGCTGTCGCCGGTCATGGATGAAAATTTCACGACGGTCGATGATCTCGACAATCCTCCCGCACTGCCTTCCGTGGATCAGGTGGATACACTTGCCGAACATGCCAACCCGTACGTGCGCTCCGCCATGGCTGCGCTGAAACAGGCGAACGTCGATGTGTCGATCGCCCGGGCTGGCTTTTTCCCGACCTTTACAATCGATGCGGACTATGGCATTGAGGCCAATGCCTTTGCGCTGCATAGCACTGTTGCAGCCTTTCCAGAAAAGGGAGTCATGCCGAATCTCGGGTATTTCGTCACCGCGGGCATGAATCTTCCGATCTGGAACTGGGGCTCTACGGAAAGTAAGTTGCGTCAGGCAAAATATCGGCGTCAGCAAGCGCAGGTGGAGCTGTCGCAATCACAACGGGAAGCGCTCAGTAATTTGAGCGCGTACTATAACGAGGCAAAGGTTGCCCGCTCCGAGCTTGCAACGCTGCAACAGGATGCCAATCTTGCCGCCGATTCGCTTCGCCTGACAAAGTTACAGTATAAGGCGGGGGACGCGATTGAGCTTGAGGTGCTGAGCGCGCAAACAGCGCTTTCTTCCGCGAAAAATGCATTGAATATGGGAGAGGCCCGGTATCGAGTCGCTCTGGCAACGCTGCAGACCCTGACAGGAGATTTTTAATGCATCGGGCGAAAGAAGCGGGATGTCTCGGACACGCCGCTCGTACTGCTTCTGGAGTGGATCGAGTGTGTCGTCGGGTTTTCTCATTCTGCCTGGCAACTCTGGTGGCGTCGGCTCTGATGGCGATGTCGTCCGGCTGCAGCAGTGGCAATACGGTGCCGCCCCCGCAGCCGGTCGTGAGTGTGGAGACCGCGCCTGTGAAAGCGCAAAGCATCAAGGATGTCGTGGCTGCAGAAGGTGTGTTGTATCCCATTCATCAGGCTTCCATCTCTCCGAAAATTACAGCGCCGGTGCGCAGGTTCTATGTGCAACGTGGTGACAAGGTGCATCGTGGGGAGCTGCTGGCGGCGCTGGAGAATAAGGATCTCGCCGCTGCCGCTCTGTCGGCGCAAGGCGGATACGATCAGGCGCAGGCGACGTATGCTTCGACGACATCTTCAGCGCTGCCGGAAGAAATCCAGACCGCAAATCTGAACGTGGTGAATGCCAAGGCAATCTTGGATGCCCAGCAGAAGCTGTACGACAGCGAGAGCAAGCTGTACCAGCAGGGCGCAATTGCGCGTAAGCAGTTGGATGCGACAAAAGTCACGCTGACAGCCGCCCAGAGCGCGTACGAAACAGCTGAGAAACACTTGCAAAACTTGCAAGCGGCTGGAATGTCACAGCAAAAAAAGGCGGCGCAGGGGCAACTTGAGACAGCGCATGGGCAATATCTGGACGCAGCGGCGCAGCTGGGGTATACGGAAATCCGTAGCCCGATCAATGGCGTGGTTGCGGATCGTGCCGTCTATCCAGGTGACATTGCGTCCGCAGGCACGCCATTGCTGATTGTGATGGACACGTCGAAGGTGGTGGTGCGGTTGCATGTTCCGCAACAACAGGCCCAGTTGTTGCAACTGGGCCAGGCTGCGACGCTCCGTATTCCGGGGCTCGACAAGGATGTTCCAGCCAGGGTGACGGTACTGAGTCCCGCGCTCGACCCGAACAGTACCACGGAAGAAGTATGGGTGGAGGCGGACAATCCGAAGGGCGAACTGAAACCGGGAACGACGGCACAAGTTTCGATCACGGCGAAGACTGTCGCGAACGCGCTGGTTATTCCGGCTGCTGCGATTTTGACGGGACCCAACGGGCAAACTTCCGTGATGGTGGTCAAGTCGGACAGCCGCGCTTATTCGCAGGATGTGAAGACGGGGATTCAGCAAGGCCTGATGATCCAGGTTCTCAGCGGACTTGCGCCCGGAGAGCAGGTGATCGTCAGCGGCCAGTATGGATTGCCGGATAAGACAAAGGTGAAGGTCACGCCGGCCAGCGCCAACGCTGGTACGAAGACAGGGGCATAGAAGTTGATGGCGGATATTCCTTCGAACTCGCTCGCTCCAGGGCAGCAGCCGGAGACGGACGCGCAAAGTGGCGTACAGCCTCAGCGCGAAGCAAGCCCGCGTGCGACTGGTGATGAAAAGCCTGCCTGGTTCGTCACCTATTCAAAGGCTGTGGTCTCGGTGATTGTGGTGCTATCGCTGGTGGGCGCGATCCTGGCGCTGAGCATACCCATCGCTGTATTTCCGACGACAAATTTTCCGCGTGTGCTGATTGCTATCGACAACGGTGTGATGCCGATCGATCAGATGCTGGTCACGATTACGCGGCCCATTGAAGAAGCCGTGAACACTGTGCAGGGGTTGCAGACGGTTCGCTCGATCACCAGCCGTGGTACGGCTGAAGTAGACCTGTTTTTTGACTGGAAAGTGGACATGTTCCAGACCCTGCAGCGGGTGAATTCCGCCATGGCTGCAGTTCAGACCTCGCTGCCGCCCACGGCGCGAATTGAAGCGACGCGGCTGCGCTTCTCCAGCTTTCCTATCCTTGGATTTGGACTGACGTCCAGCACGATGCCGGCGACCCGGCTGTGGGAAGTGGCGACATACGAAATGAAGCCGCGTCTGAACCGCGTGAACGGCGTTGCTACAGTGCTGGTGCAAGGCGGGGAAGAGCCAGAGTTCCACATTATTCCCGATCCGGCGAAACTGCTGCGAACCCGAGTGACAGTGACAGAAATTCTGGACGCGGTGCGCCGGACCAACCTGATTGAATCTCCCGGGCTAATTGCGGAACATCACAGCCTGGTCCTGGACCTGGTCGATGGCCAGGTTCACGATCCCAGCGAGATTGCCAACATCGTGATCAAGAACACGACCGCGGGTGTGCCTGTTCACATCGGCGACGTGGCCGAGGTGAAACCTGGCGTCAAGCCGGTTTACACGGTGGTGACGGCGGACGGCAAACCTGGCGTGCTGCTGAGCATCAACCGTCAACCGGGGACCAATACTGTGGCGGTGGCAGACGGAGTATACGCGGAACTGGCACAGATCAGAAAAACTCTGCCGCCGGGAATTGACATCTCTGTGTATTACGATCAGGCGCAGTTGGTGAAGGCAGCCATTGCAAGCGTTCGCGATGCCATCCTGATAGGCATCGTTCTTTCGTGCATTGTGCTGATAGTTTTTCTGCGGGACTGG
>JAJYSL010000199.1 GCA_021793595.1 Acidobacteriota bacterium | reverse complement strand
GAGAGCGAAACGCTTGCACCGCCAGCGGCACGCCGCCCCATGCGGTCAATGTTTCTTCCAGTGGCTCATCATCCAGTTCAAACAGCAGCGAAGATTCGGCGGGAGAAGGTTTCCTGAGCTGGATCACGCCTTTATCGTAACTGCCTTCTTCACCTCACAGGTGCAAAAAAATCATCCTCGTGCTTCGATACATCCCCTGCCAACCACCATCCACGCGCCTCTCGACAACTACAGTATTTTCCGCCTCCAACTTACCGACGGATTAGGGACAAATCCAGCCGTTCCAGCACCGGCACCAGCCGACTATGGATGTAGGCAGAGTAGCCGAGCCGAAATGGGCCTTGTTCGATGTGGGACTGGTATCGTGCAAGGTCCCAGGCACGCGCTGAATGTGTCATGGCCTCCTGAATTTCTTCGACAAAGAGTCTGCCCGGTTCTGTTACGGAAAATGTATTGCGATCACGATCGAAGAGTTTGACGCCTAGATCGCTTTCCAGCCTGTCGATATGACGCGCCAGTACGGAAGGATGGACGCCGAATGTTTTTGCTGCCCTATGGAAGCTGCCCGCCTGGGCGGCGAGCAGAAGGAACTGCTGGGTGCGGAAGGGTATGTTGATGGACCAATCGGTTTGCATAGATGTCACCTTGGCAGAGAATTGAGCATTAGGAGCGGCCCCGTGTGTGGCAGAAGCGAACCCATTGCTGGTAAGAAAGAATCGTCATCCATCGGAAGGTCATCAAGTTTGTGTGCTTTTTTGGCTTCTTTTCCAAAATGGGAAACAGTTTAAATCACGAGCGCCCAGGAGTGACTCGACAGAACTATTCGGGACTCTATGGCAATGCATTGACTGGCAAGGTAACCGGGCAAACTGGAATATCGGTATCCATACGCCGTGCCAGACACGGGTGTTCGCATGTATCGTGTCGATACGATAGCTAGGGCGTGTCATCAAATGAGCCAAATGGCACTGGCTGCGAGATGGATAGCGGCGAGGAAGTTTCGAGCGGTTTTGTCGTAGCGTGTGGCGATGGCGCGGAACTGTTTGAGTTTGGCGAAGAAGTTCTCGATCAGGTGTCTGGCTTTGTAGAGTTCCTTGTCGTAAAGCCGCTGTTCTTTGCGATTGGTTTTGGGCGGGATTCGATAAAGACGAAGGTGTTGTCAAGGACAAAGTTGTCCTCTACGTTGCGTGAGCACCGTGTAAGTTGCCAGAGAGGTTGAGGACCAGGATCTCTGGGTATTCACGCTGCATCACCACTTCGGCGGATCGTTTTACCGCTCCACCAATCATCGATACGGCCAACGACAGCGACCATGATGCTTCCATTCGGACATCCAGCCCGCTGCTGGATGCGAGAGCGCCCAATCAGACGGCCGATCTAGCTTGCGCTGACCATTCCCACCCCCGGGCTACCCTCGATACGGGCGATCTCCGGATACGGCGTGTTGCTGCGCAGCATCCAGTAGAGTCGCACTGCCAACTTCCTCGCCGCCGCCACCTTAGCCAGAGCTTTTGGCTTGTGATGACAACGGGCGACGTACTGCTTGCGGAATCCTTCATCCCAGCGGTTCGTTGCCTGAGCCGCCTCCACCAGCAGCATCCGCACAAAACCGTTGCCTTGTTTGGAAATCGAACCCAGCCGCTGCTTGCCGCCGGAGCTGCGCTCACGCGGAATCAGCCCCAGATAACTGCTCACCTGCTTGCTGCGCCGGAAGCGGCTTACATCGCCAATGGTCAGCACAAAGGCCAGCGCCGTGATCGGACCGACTCCCGGCTGCGTCATCAGCAGCCGGGCCTGTGGGTGTTGCTCCGCCGCCGCGCTCACCGCATCATCCAACTCGCCGATCTGCCGGTTCAACTGTTCCAGCAAACCCAGCAAGTCTTCTCTTCGCCGTGCCGCCCATCCTTCCAGCGGGAGTTTTTCCAACTCAGCCCTCCCCCGAACGCTCCACAGCTTGCGCTTTTTCTGCAGGCCGCGATTCATCGCCAGGTGTTGCAAGCCGTTCTTCACCCGCGTGCGAATCTCCACCTGCTTGTGCCGGTGAATCAGCAGTTGGCGCAGATCGCGCTGCTCTGCGCTTGGCGTCCACAGACGTGGAAATCGGCCCTCCATCAGCAGCTTCAAAATGTGTCCGGCATCGCGCTTGTCGGTCTTCTGCTTGCGCACGTAGCTGGCCCGAATCTCAGCCGTATTTCCAAGCCAAACCTCATGGCCGAGACGCTGCAACAAATCGAGAAACCACTGGCTGTTACCGCTGGCCTCCACACCCACCAGCGCCGAGGCAGGCAGCCCGCGGTAATACCGCTCTGCCTCCCCATCCTCATGCGACAGCTTCAACTCTTCAATCTCCGCTGTCTCATCATCGAAAACCGCTACTTGTTGCCACGCCGGATGAAAATCACAACCTATAATTTTCATGAAGGCTTCTCCTTGCTCCCGCAGTTCCTGGTCCTCAACCAAAAACCACAGGTCCATCGTAGAAGCCTTCGGCCTTATCACATCAGACGGGCTGCTTGCCTGCTTTCTGCAACGGTTCCAGCACTCGTTTGTCGGCATCGAAGCCCTTGTCCGCGATCACGGTCCCGGCTTTGATGGGAGGCAGCAGGACATCGGCTCCTTCCAGATCGCAGGCCTGTCCCTCGGTGAGATGGAAGCCTGTCGGGTTGCCGAGCGCATCCACAGTGGTATGGATTTTGGTGCTCAACCCGCCTTTGCTGCGTCCGATGGCCTGCGATTCGCCCCTTTTTTGCGCGCTCCCGCACTATGCTGGTGAGCGCGCACGATGGTGGAATCAATCATGGCATATTCGTTGTCGGCGTCTTTGGCCAGATGGTCGAAAACCATCTTCCATATCCCGCGCTCAGCCCAGCGGCTGAAGCGCGTATGCACGACACGGAAGTCGCCAAACCGCTCCGGCAGATCACGCCAGGCAATCCCGGCACGATAACGATAGAGCACCGCCTCGATAAACAAGCGGGTGTCCATCGCAGGGCGACCGATCGAACCGTCCCGCCCTGGCAAGAGTCCTTCGATCCGTTTCCACTGATCTTCCCGCAACCCGTAACGCCTGATCCCCATCCCTTCAAACTAATATCTTCAAGAACACAGGCATATATCAAGTTAGATGACACGCCCTAGCTTGCGGCTTTGATTTCTTCGCGGAGAATGCGCCGCAGTGTATCTTCCAGCTTCGGCGCTTTGCCCTCTACATGCTGGCGCAATGCGTCATTGATCAACGTTTGATAGCCGGTGGAGCCGCCAGAGGTTTCCGCCTCTTTTAGGAAGTGGTCCATCAGGTCGTCATCGATGCGGATGGTGATCCGCGTCTTTCCCCGTTGTTCCGGCTCGGGGGTAATGATCCGGCCACGCTTGCCTTTGCTGAAATCGTATTGCTGTTTCATCGGTTCTCCTCGTACTGCATGCGTTCGTGCGGCTCTGCGGGTCGGGCTGAGATGATGCGAATCTTGCCCCCACGATAGCTATAAACTACGACCAGCGCCCGGCCCTTCGCGCCCAAACCAATCGACACGAAGCGCTGTTCTGTGGGATCGGAGGCGTCATCGATGATGGTGATGGCGTAATCGTCCTCGAACACCGGCAGGGACTCCGAAACGCGGACACCATGCTTTTTATAGTTGACTTCGGCCTTCCGCACGTCCCACTCGAAGCTCATGGAATTCATTGTATGCACATCCTGTCTGTACAGCAAGAATTTTGATAGGAGCACATCACCGACGGCCCGGGAGTTCCGACGCGACTTCCAGGATTTCCCGGACATGGCGTTCCCCTCCTTCGCGGTCGATGTGGACGACGCAATGGACGGATGCGCGGATTTCCGCATCGGCCTCTGCGGGCAGCAGAGACGAAATACCTCGCATGGCAAGCTGCGCCAGCCGCCGCAGCGCATCTTCAGCGCTATTGGCATGAATAGTGGAAAGCGATCCCCGATGGCCGGTGTTCATGGCGTCGAGCAGGGTGCGGGCCTCGGTCCCACGGATTTCGCCGAGAATGATCCTGTCGGGCCGGTGACGGAGTGCGGCCTTGAGCAAGTCGTCGAAGGTGACGGGATGTTTGTGCGTGTCCGTTTGGGCTTCCGCCGAGATCACATGCGGCTTGCGGATATGCAACTCCGCTGTGTCCTCGATGACCAGAATGCGTTCCTGTTTGGGGATTGCATCGGCCAAAATATTCAGGAGCGTCGTTTTCCCAGTAGAAGTTCCGCCGGAGATGAGGAGATTGTCACCACGCTGGACTGCATCGGTAAGGACCGCAGCCTGTTCCGCCGATAACATCTTCCGTTCGATCAGGTCATTCATCGTGAAGCTCCGCGAAGTGAACTTGCGAATGGTCACGAGCGGCTGCGGGTGGACAATAGGCGGAATAGCCGCAGCCAAACGGCTCCCATCCGGCAGACGCAGGTTCAGGATCGGCGAGTCGGCGTCGAGCTTTTTGCCGAAACGGTTGGCGATCACTTCCAGACCCGTCAACAGCCCGCCGTCTGCAAAACGAATTCCCGGAAGGAGCTGGATCGCCCCATCTTCTTCCATCCAGACCGACGAGTCCGGGTTGATCATGATCTCGCTGACGGTCTGGGCTTCGAGCAAATGTCTAATGGGTTTCAGGAACGGAATAATAATTTCAAAACTCATGCCGAGGTCCTTTCGGAATCGAACGCAATCTTTTCCTGCTCGAACCATGTCATGGTGACGGGCAGGAAGTCGGGCTTCAGGTAGCAGAAGGTGGGAGGCAAGGGACTGACGCCATCGAATGCGACGACCACGGCCTGCGCGTTCTTGAGATCGAAAAACGTCTTTTCCTCAAACAGCGGTTCCTTGTGTTTCTGGTACTGCTTGGAAGCGGAGACGGAGCCTTTGCTGGATGATGTCCGGCCACTCAGCCAGCCGACATTGGCGTTGGTCGAGGATTCGGAGACCGTATAGCTGATCCGGGTCCTGTCCGCTTTGCCGCACAACTCGGACGCATACCGCGCAGTCGGCGGATCGCTGGTGGTGAGGAACACCTTGGTGCGGAATGCCTGCAGTAATGTCTTGACGCCTTCGTTGGGCAGCGCCTCGGTCAGGCTGGAGATGCTCTGCGACGCGACAATGGGAATGCATTTCGGCTGGCGCGAGATGGACAGAAAGCGGTCGTCCCCGGTGGGATTGTCGCCGCCCACGGTGGCAAAGTTCTGGTACTCGTCGCAGATAAAAACCGTCGGGCGGAAGTATTTTTTCGGGTGTGCATCCATCTTCGGAATACGCAGTTGCACGGCCCGTTGATAGTCGATCTTCATCATGGTGCCGATGGTTTTGGCGAGCGCCGGATTCAGGGCCACGGGGAAGTTCAGGCCGACAACTTTGCCAGTCTCGATCAGCTCCTCGAAGGGCGGCAGAATGCGACCGTGAGGATCGGCAGTGCAGGGTTTACCTTCATAGAGTTCCTGCGGTGGGCAGAAGACGCGGCGCACCTGCGGATCGGTCTCGAATAACGATAGGAAGACGACGATGCCCTGGATGATCGAGGTTTTCACTTCAGAGCGAAAGAATTTCCAATGCTCCCAGTACCAATACTGGATGCTGTTGAAGCGGTCCCGCTGTTCCGGCGGAAATGCGTTGCGAGTGAAGACATCGAAGACTGCGGAGGTCTCCTCGATCAGTAATTGTTCCAATTCCTCCGTCCAGGCCACGAGATACAGTTGTGCATTCTCTCGCCACTCGCATCCCAGTGGGGCCAGAAGCGATTCCCATTCGCGGTACGCCTCTTTGCCGATACCGATATAACGGGCAGTGCTGAAGCGTGCGCCCACTTCAGACAACATCTCTTCCAACCTGCCCGCGCTGATGACAGTGCGGAAGAGATCGACCATTGTGAGGTATCCGTCGCGGATGCGATGCAGCAAAATCACGTACCGCATCAGATCGGTGTAGGACTGCTGCCAGAACGGTTCACGGCCCTTGCCCCAGATGGAAGTGATGATGGAGGCGATGTTGAATGCCTGAGCGTAAGGATCGAGCGAATTGTTCAGCGGGTTGTAGCGGACGTCGCCATCGAGCGAGACTTCGACATAATCCTGTTTCCGTCCGCACCATTTCAGGATGCGTTGGAGCTGCCGGCAGAGATCGCCTTTGACCTCGAGTACGATGCCGGAGAGTTTGCGTGCTGGGTCGTTTGCACGGTACGCAAACAACTGGCGCATGGCAGGCAGGATCAGTCCATACGTTTTCCCGGAGCCAATGGAGCCGAAAGATGCAATGCCAGTGTAGAGGCCGCGCTCCGGTATCGAGAGCCACTGCGGAGCCGGACTGGGCAATGGCAAAAGCTGGCGATGGACTTCGCCAAGGACCAGAGATAAGGAGGTGCGGGTGCGAGGATCGGGATAGGTCGGCAACGCTCCAGCGGCCTGTTCCGAATCCTTCCTGTATAGATGGACGTACAGGAGCGAAAAGATCATGGAGAAAGCCAGAAAGGGCGTGCTGTACAAAAACAGGTCATAGCTCCAGACCAGACACTGAAAGACCGGCGGCCGTTCGAGCGCCATAAGGCGGAGCAGAGGATTGGTTGTGTCGATCGGAAACAAGCTTTTGAGGACGATGCCGCAGGCCGCGCTCAGTCCCAGCGAGAGTAGGATGCGGTACTCGACCATCGGGCGGATGAGATTCTGAAGCTGTTTGCGAAAGTGCATAGAAATGATGCCTCCTTTCAGGCGTGGGCTGTGCTACCGGTGGATGATGGTTCGGGTTTCGCCGCGGCATCTATCGCAGGTTTGATCGGGGTCGGCTGAGGTTTCGTACTGCTGGCAGCATGCGTGGCCTTCGCTGCAGGGCTGGCTTTGTATTTTTGAAAATCCTCTTCCTGAATGAGAGCGAAGCGCAGCAGTTCGTTGACGATGTATTTTCGGTCATTGTCCGACCAGGTGGCCATGCGGTCGATGTCCTCGGCGATGGTGTCCTCGATATTTGTTTTGAGCAATACAAGGTTGACCTTGCTGGCCCCGTGTTCGATTTTGAATTTGCTCATCGGTGGTCCCTTTCTGGCCGCAGTCGCGGCCCAAGCTGGTACTTGCGTTGCATCCACTCAGGTACCGATTCAGGTCTCATCCCGGTACATGCACGGATAGGTTGGGTACACATTTCGGTCCAAACCATGTACCGGCTGTGGACCTAACGCGGTACGTGCCACGACTCCAGTGAGATACCTGAATCGGCCCACAATTGGCATGTTCAAGGGCCGAGGCGGGAGCGACCAGCGCGGCCTCAGCCGTCGCGACTGCCTGGCAAGGCGTCGCTCCCGCCTCCGCACATACTTTCACTTATTCACCTCCGGTCATAAGTTGTTGTTTTTCAGTGTTTTTCTTCTCGAATAGAGGCGACTCACCAGTCCGGTAGCTAGACCCAAGCTCCGGTTTCTCCATGCGCTCATATTTGAGCTGGTAGAGCGGATAACGGTACGGCATAGCAATGGGGATGAGCTTTGCGCGCGGCCCCTGCTGCTGAAACCGCTGCCGAATCTTCTCGACACTGGTGCTGCCGATCTTCCAGGCGGCGCACAGGGCGTGATGTTCGAGCGTGGTATATAGGGATTCACCTTCACGCAGGACTTCAAGATCGCGCAACGTGACGGGTCGGTCCTGCGTATCGTTACTCACGCGAGCACGGAGATAATCGAGAAAGTGGTCGACACCTCGCGGCGTCATCGGCGTAACGCCCAGCGCCCGCGTCTGCGGGTAGATGGCCGCAAAGACCTTTCCGGCACGCTCGAAGTTCCGGTCCGAGTCCGCGAGGTACAGCAGCTCGAAGGCGGGGAGCGCGGCGAAGACAGCGCGATACCGGCGCAGGAAATTCTCGAAGCCGCTGGTCGAAAGCGCTCCTTCG
>JAJYSL010000198.1 GCA_021793595.1 Acidobacteriota bacterium | reverse complement strand
ACCTGCTGCCCCCCCCCCTCAAAAGTGGTGAATTTCGCCGTCGTGGCTGCGGCGCGTGCCGTCCATTCACGTTCCAAACTGTTCTGGATTGCAGTCCGGTCGCTTCGGGAATCTCGTGCCCCTTGCACACTGTCTGCCGGCATCGGAGCATCCGGCATCTGCGCCAGCAGTCCCAGCGGCATCAGCAACGCCAGCACAACTACAACATGAGCCGCCAGTTCTCTCCCTGACATTCCTTTGTCCGCGGTGGAATCGACTTGCAGCGAATTGAGCGGAGGCCAGAGCGGTTCGGACCACCCCGGTCTCGACAACCAAATACATCTGAACGTCAGAGTATTGTGTGTCTTTACGATAGACCATTTCAGGAGAGGAAAAGTTGCCTTGCTGCGCAGGTGCCGTGATCACTTCGAGTCTTTGCTGTCTTCCTTGCCATTGGCAAACTTCGGCACGTTCGACGTGAACGGACGCGAAATAAATTCTCGCAACACGTTTCCCACCGCGTCGCCTGCCGTCACAACCAGCGCATCCCGCATCGTCAGGTTGAAGGTGCGATCGCTGGGAGCACGATATATATTCGAAATCCCAGCCGTCGCAAAGTTCCCCAGTAGCAGGGAGTAGTTCGGTTGCGACTCGCCATTGTCACCGCGCGTCACCACTGTCTGCGACAATGCGTACATCACGCGCGAACGAACACTGCCAGTGCCGCGGTAAAAATAGCGCGGATCTTGATGGAACCAGATTGGAAACAGCGCCCGCCCCAGCATCGCGCCGACCGCGGAATCCGCATACGCCGATCCAAATCGCTTCCCGTACCCTTGCCAGCCGCCACCATATCCCGGAAAAGTATCGTTATACTGCTCCGCTCCGGCCACGCCCGCATTCACCACAAATTCAATTGGATCGATTTCCGCTCGCAGCGCCAGTTGGAACTTCAGCTTCGGCGTCATCGCTGCGGAATCCCACAGGTAACTGGTATAAAAATTCGGGACCACGCCCAGAATCCGCTGCTTCTCCTGCAAATGCACCTGGGCCGTCGCCACCTGGGTTAGGTCGGCACTCACCTGCACCGTTGTCGTGGTGTGCGGATTCCTTTGCGTCACTATCGGCAGTTCCTGCTCTTCGCGCGCTCCCAAATTCACCTGGGTCGCCACCTGTGGAGCCCGTCCCGGCAGCGTAATCGACACGACATACGTACCCGGCGTAAGTCCGGAAATCGTAAACGCGCCCTTCTCATCCACCGTCGCCGTTTTACCCGGCGTCTCGTTGGCTTTCACCGCATTCACCACCACACCCGCAATCGGCCTGCCGTGCATATCCTCTACCGTGCCCACCAGGCTGGAGGATCCGACGCTCGGATGCGCACTCGCCTGCGCATTTTGCGGCCTAGGAGCGTCCGGCAACTCGGCGGGCGATGCCGCCCGTCCAAACATCGAATTTGCCGCAGACACCATCATGAACAAACACCAGGCCGAAATCAGGCGTCGCAAAGTCACTCCTAGAAAGTCTTAATGGTTTAAGCGTTAGACTACGCCACGACGCCGTTAGTGATCAAAGATATACATCGATGCACGCCCGGCGGCGCGTGACCGTCGCCCTATCGCACGCGTCGCTCCAAACTGCCGCGCTCCCAAATGTCCGTTTCAATCGTCTTGCTGAGCTGACTTCACCTTCGAAGTATGCCCAAAGATAGTCAGGTAGCTGAACACATCCTTCGGCACAAATTCCCGCATCAGATTGAACGCAGCCAGGCCGCCTAGAGAAGCGCCAAACCCTCGCAACACAACTCCCCCGCCCTGGCTGGTGTCGGGGTAATAAGCCAGGGTCAATCCCGCAGCCATGGCGCGCCCAATGAATCCCGCGTAGTTTGGAAGACTTTTCCCGGTGTCCGTGCGTCCCACAAACACTTGCTCCAGCGCGTAACCCGTACGTCTCATCGTGCCTCCTTCGCCCAGCCGATAGTAGCGCGGGTCTTCATGCAGCAACGACGGCAGCAACGCGTTGGTGAACAACCGGTCGCTGTCTTCCCGGATCAACGCGGCTCCCAGCCGTTGGCCAAACGCACCCGAACCCGTCCCATATTTCGGATCGGTATTCCGCCACTGACTCTCTCCCGCGGAAAAGGCTGCCGGAAGCAGGTTGACCGGCTCTACCATCTGACGAAAGGAGTAGATGAACTTGTCCCCCACCGTCAGGTGCTGCGCAATCTGCCCGGGAAAAATCGTACGAGCATAGAGAGGCGCATACTTTTTACCCCCGACACCCGATGCAGCTGCCTGCATTGCAGGTGCGGGGCACGCCACCCCCGCCGCCGGCGTGGGAGCATTCGGCAACGCCCACACCGCGCCTGGCTGCGCCGCCGCTCCATTCCACGCTGCCGGCAGCAGCAACAGACAAAGCACACGCGATAATTTCCGCAAACAATCTCCTCAATGTCCGACATGTCCCGCGATATCAATTAGACGCAGTTTCTACTGCTCTGGGAGTCAAGTCTCTATTATCTAACGCAGGAGGAGTGCTTCCAGTACTCTGCGCGTTTGAGGTAAAACTGAAAGAATAAGTTGCCCGGCAACAATCTGAAAGGAAACGCGCATTAGCCATCCCCCTCTCAAGCTCGCGCATGCCCACCACATGCAAAGAATGCGCGCCGCATTCTTTTTCTCGGGAGCACTCGCTCTTTGCCTCACCGTCTCCGGTTGCCGTCATCGCCACGTCCAGGCTGCCGCACCCCCACCGCCGCCGACGGAGCAGGCTCCGCCCACTCCCTTCCCACAGCGCGCTCCGCAATCCCGCCGCCCGGTCCTTCACAGTCAAATAGGAATTGCCAGCTGGTACGGCGCGCCCTACCACAACGCCCGCGAAGCCGATGGCCAGATCTACAACCAGAACGGCATGACCGCTGCCCATCGCACCCTGCCCATGGGCACCCTCGTCCGCGTCACGAATCTCTCCAATCGCAAGTCGGTCGTCGTCACCATCGCAGATCGCGGACCCTTCGTTCCCGGCCGCATTTTGGATTTGTCTCGAGCCGCCGCCATCAAGATCGGCGTCTGGCGAACTGGCACCGCCCGCGTCCGCATCGACGTGCTCCGCTATCCATCCTCGGTTTCTCAAGGGGGACGATGGTGCGTCCAGATCGGCGTCTTCCATCATCAAGGCGAAGCCCGCCACCTCCAGCAGAAACTCCAGCGCGAATACCCCAGCGCCAACGTCATCGCTTTCAAGGGCGCCACCGGCTACTGGGTCCGAATCCGCCCCTATGGAGAGTCGCACACCTCCGCCGCACAGATCGCCCGACAGGTCGATCCCCCCGAAGGCCGCGCCTACATCGTCCGCCTCGATTAATCTTTTCTTCGCTGACAATCGGCTAGTGACGACGGTGCCCATTCAAGCCTTCTGTCCGGAGTGGGGTTAGTTAGCCGACGGACTATCCATAAACAAGGGTGGGATCTAATGAATTCCCGACCCCTCCGCATTCCATCCCCAAATCGTCCACCAAAATGCCAAAGGGCGAATCCTCTTGCGAGAACTCGCCCTCAGCGATCCGATCTTTCGAAGATCTGGTGTTTCGGTGACCAGATCACGACTCTGTCATCCCATCTTGCTCAGGGTTGGCAGGCGGAACCCGCACTTCCCTTCGCCTTCCGGTATTTCATGTCGTGGTCGCTTCCCGTCCGCCCGCCGTCTTCGGTTGCCCGATTGGAGTTTCGTTGCCGATCCTCCCCGGCTGGCTTCTGTTCCACTCTCTTCTCTGAAAGATTTCTCTTCCGTTGCAAGTGAGTATGCCACGACATTTCCCTGTTTCAACCAATTTATTTCGGTGCAAATCGCGGCCAAACTGTGCATAAATCGCCTCTGTTCACGCCACTTTAGGCAACCTTTCCCCTCCCGTGTTTTCCGTCCAGACCGCCCTTGCTCAACTGCCCTGTCTCAGCGTTTTTCCCACCCGGCTGGCGCCGGATCGTCCTCGGCTGCCGCACTCTGCACCCGCATCATCCTGTCTTGCACTGCTTGAAGATTTCTCGCGCAAGAAGGCCTCCAATGTCCAAGCTTCGCGTCAACTGCTTTTCTATTTCCTTCGACGGTTACAGTGCCCGGCGGAGCACCCTGTGACTCCGGGGCATTGGAAAACTGGGATCACGACGGTCGTGCAGCGACCTTCGTCGAGGGACCCGCTTTTCTGCAATGCACAGGCACGCTCGCCAACTGCCCACACGGTGGCCTGCTCAATCCCACAGTGCCCCATTCGAGTCTGCTGCTACGTGGAGGGCAACGCAGCAATCCAAAGTTGGATCGTCAATATGGCTTTATTCGCAATATTGATAAAGATTTCCTCGGAATTGGACAGTGATTGCGAAACCTTCCGCGAGTTTTGGCCTTCTAAGCAACCTGTGAAACCTCATCGGTTTGTTCGCACGCTCGGTAAGCCCCGGATCACCATCTCTTCCGCCATTCTTCTTCTCGCATGCCTGTTCACAAGTCCCTACGCGCAGGCCCGCGTTCATCTTCAACCGTGCAAGAACAGAATGTCTCCAAAGCAGCAAATCGAGCTTGGCCGGAAAGCAGCTAAACAGGTCTACGAGCAGATGCCCGTACTGCCCGACTCCAGTAAAGTTACGCAATATGTTCAGCGACTGGGGCATAAACTTACCCCATACGCGCCGGGCTACCGCTGGCCCTACAACTTTCACGTGGTCAATGTGGCGGATATTAATGCCTTCGCTCTGCCAGGCGGTGAAATCTTTGTCAACCTGGGAACCATTCAGGCTGCCGATGACGAAGCACAATTTGCCGCAGTAATGGCGCACGAAATATCCCACGTGGTCCTGCAGCATTCGGTCTGCAACTTGGAGAAGGGACAGCGGGTGGGTATTTTTGCCGCTCTTGGACAAATCGCCAGCGGCATTCTTCTGGGCAATTCAACCGCCGGCGCCCTGGCCGAGAAAGGCATTGGATTTACCGCCGGCCTCAGCTATCTGCATATGTCGCGAGGGGCCGAGCGGGAGGCCGATTTAGAAGGTGTTGACATTCTCTACGACGCCGGCTATGACCCGCGCGCCATGGCGCAGTTTTTTGAGACGATAGAAGGAAAGTACGGCAAGGGCGGCGCGCAATTTCTGAGCGATCACCCCAATCCCGGCAATCGCACGGAGTACGTTGACCGCGAGATCGCCACCTTGCCGCCCAAGGCTCACTACGTGACCAACTCGCCGGCGTTCACTGAGATCCACAACGTGGTAGCCAACATGCGTGCCTACACCTCCAAGGAAGTGAGCTCGGGCGCGTGGAAGCACAAGAATCCCAATCAGACGGTGAGCACGGGAGTGAACCAGTACAACTTCAACACGCCTGCCAATACAAAGGTGGACACCGCTCCGCCACAGAGATGGATCAAGTTTCAGGGCAGCGGCTTTACGATGGAAGTCCCCTCAGATTGGCGCGCCGCAGGAGATCAGAGCTCCGCCATGGTTGCGCCGCCCGGCGGCATTGTGCAAACAGCCAATGGGAATGCCAGCAATCTTGTTTACGGTGTTCTGACTGACGTCTATCGTCCCGACCAGGCGGGTGACACCCGCGAAATGTTTAACGCTCTTGTGACGGAACTGAAGCGGGAGAATTCCGGCCTGGAGACGGGGCCTATCGAGCCCATGAAGATCGGTGACATCGCCGCACAGACTGTAAACGGCGACAATCGCATGGCCAACGACGGCCGCGGTGAGCACGATTGGATTGTGGGAGTACCGCAGCAGAACACGATACGGTACTTTATCTTCGTCTCGCCTGAGTCCGACTTTGCGAAGATGCGGCCGATCTTCGAGCACATTGTGAGTTCCATCCATTTGGAGTAAAACTTAACGCGACCGGCGAGCCCTTGCTGGATGGCACGGGTGAGCTTTGCCGAAGCTCACCGACGCCCCAGTCAAGCCGCCCGTTGGCTTGAGTGGGATGTTTCTGTGATCTGCCCAACCCTCTACATAATCTCCGGCCCTGCATCCTTCCGGCTTGATGCCTCCTGCTACATCCGTGCGTACAGTCACTGAGGTAACCAGCAATCCAAAGGTAAAGTGTCAATATCGCTTTGTTCGGAACTATATTGAGAAGAATTCGTTCGATCGCACAAAGGTACGCGACCGCATATTTCAAGCGGAATCGACGTCTCCGGCAGGGTCGACGCACCACTTCTGGACAGCATTGCAATGCATCTACAACGTTTCTCTCTGCTTCTGCTATTGGTTCTCTTGACGGGCTGTGCTTTGCCAGGCGGCGTGCCTATTTCAACCACCGCGCCAGGCAGCAATACAAAATCCGTCCCGGTAATTTCACGCCTCACCTACAGCAGCGATGCACCACCATTGTTGCCGGCTACCAGATGCAGACTGCGGCGACATCATCACTGGTCTGCGGAACCACGCCCCACAGCTACACCATCGACGCCGTGGATAATGGTCTGGTCAGCGCCACCAGCCAGCAAAACGTCGTAGCGGGCTTGGTCCCTTCCACCACCTACAATTGCCAAATCACCGCAACAAACTCTTCCGGAGCGGCGTCAGCGACATTCTCAGTCGCAACCACCGCCCAGGCCGCAAGCAAGCCCATTTCCAGCGTCTCCTTCGGGCCCATCACCAGCTACAACTCCATTGATCCCGCCAACCAGGGCAGCGCCGACACCTTCTATAACTGCAAATCGAACGATGGCATCACCTACTTCACTGTGGGAGATATGAAGAAGCCCTGGCAGCAGAACGGCGCCCCCGTCAACACGCTGCCCAGCAGCACGATGTCGATTGCCAAGTTTACTTCGGAGTCGCCGCTGGCCGGCTTGACCGTCAACTTCATGCAGAGCTACGGCCTCTGCTGCTCCGGAACCGGCGACGACAATCGCTCTCAAAAAGACACCGGCCTGTTCTGCATGGCTGGCAATCTCTACATTTCGCTCGGCCGTCAACTGCAAGGCGACCATATCGTACTCGAACAGAACGCCGGGCAAATCGCGTGGAGCCCCGACAAGGGTCAAAGCTGGAACAACTTCCAGACCCCGGCTGTCTTCAACGCCCAGGGCAGTCCCACCACCCCGCCCAGCGCTTCCATGTTTGGCGCCAGCCCCACCGCCTTCGGGACGGCAACGTTTGTCATGTATGGTGCCGACGATGGCACCCTCGGCTACACCGCCGCGATCAATCGACACGACAATGCCAACGCCTACATCTATCTGATTGCCAACGAGGGCGCGTGGAATGGCGGCGGACCGACCAACGGCGGCGGCAACGCCTACTATCTGGCACGGGTACCGCGAGCCAAAATCTCGCGCCTTCAAGCGAGCGACTATCAATATTATGTCGGCGGCGATGGATCGCTCGACACTGGCTGGACCTCAACCCAGGCCAACGCCCAGCCCATTCTCTCCAATTACGGCGAGCTTGGAACCGCCAACGTGCAATATGTGCCCGCGCTCAATCGCTATCTCCTGCTCACCTTCTTTTATCCCCGCGGCGCAGGAAATCCGGGAACGACCTTCGACACCACCTGGCTCGTCTATGAAGCCCCGCACCCGTGGGGCCCGTGGTCGCTGGTCAACACCACGCACTGGCCGACCCAGGGATATTACAATCCCGTCATCCTGAATGACACCATCGATCACGGCCTGACGCCGACCCTGCTCTTCACCGGAGATTTCTTCGACGGCGGCACCGCCAGCTACCAAATGTACCTCTCCACCATGACCATCCACTAAATGACCACCGGCGCTGAAAGCCGGTGGGTTGAATTGCGACTGAAAGTCGCGGGTAGCGGCTCAACAGGCTGCGGAAAAACTCCTCGACTGATGGCGGTCACATCTTTTTTCGCGGTTTTGCTGTATCCAATCAGTATGCGTGGAGACGATCAGAAACAGTCGGCGATGTTCAGTTATTTAACCTTGGCG
>JAJYSL010000016.1 GCA_021793595.1 Acidobacteriota bacterium | reverse complement strand
AGGCACGTTCCAGTTTTTGCCTCGCATGTACAACGGCACTGAAATGTACGGCATGAATTATGGAGGCTTGCTCAGCGGCCTTCCGTTCAGTGGCTTCCAGATCACCAACGGCACGGACCAGAACCGATATTTGGGGTATGGCGGAACGCATATTCCGCCGGGCAACGGCTTCTACCTGGGTGGAGAATGGCAAGATTCGTTTGTTGCCGCGCAGGCTCCCGATCAGGCAGTTCTGAAAGTCGTCGCGTGCAAGGCAGGCCCCATCGGTTGCAATAATACCGCGAGCAACTTCGACGTCCTCCTGATGCCAGACAGCGAGGCGTTGAACTACGATCCAAAGCTTGAGACCTGGACCTTCGGAAAGAGCTATGGCGAGAATCATACGCCGATCATCAGCCCGTCCGGGACGGTGCAAGCCTACAATGTGACGGCACTGAATCAGGTGTCGGGCGCAAGCGCCAGCATCAGCGGAAACGCGCAGGTGGGAAGCCTGAACGGGGCTGCGGTCGTGGCCAATATTCAGATCGCCATGCCGACGGCGGCGATGGCCAGCGACACATGTACCGCGTATACCGCGACGGCCATGCCGGGGCTGGCGACGACATCCACGATCACGTTTCAAAACGCCACGGACGATTCCGGCGTGGCTGGATGGGACCCGGCGACGGGGCTGCTGTTGACCATCGATAAATATCCAACCGCGAACACATTGAACTGGCGCGTCTGCAACTTGAACTCCACGTCGGTCACGCCTGGGCCGATGACGATGAATGCGAGCGCGAAATGAGACAACTCCTGGCTGTTCTATTGATGGCGGTGGCGAGCGGCGCGCAGCAGCAGACCCCGCTGTGCGTGACCAGCGGCGTCCCGCCTTCCCAGATGCGTCCCATCGCCTCCGTGGTGGCCTCCGCGTATAACGTGGACGACACGCTGACGGTGGGCAGCGCGGCCGGCGATTGGAAGCCGCCCTGCTATGAGACTGCGTGCTCACCGGGCGGCGCTGGCGTGCCGGTTTCGGTGGCGCAGACCATCAACAATAGCGCCCAGTCCAAAGACGGCGAGAGCATGTATCTGAACGAGGTGGCAAACAGCAGCACCGCGTATACCAACGTGCTGTTTGTGCGCGTGGCCGGCGACTGCTCCACCTGCACGCGGATTGCGACGGACTTCTGGGTATACATCACCAGCACCGCCTCCTATGTGAATACGCATGAGTTCGACACCTACATCTTCGATAAGGAAAACAACTACAAGAACATGTGGGGCATGCAGTGCGTGAACGGCGGCAGCTGGCAGATCGACAGCGATTTTGGCTGGTCCGATACGAATGTCGCCTGCAGCCTGACGGTGGGCTGGCATCATATTCAGGTCTACAATCACCGCGTCCTCGGACAGACAGGAGGGCCTCACAGCTACGGCTACAACTATTACGACGCGCTGATCGTAGATGGCGTGTACCACGACTGGACGCATGGCTGCGGAACTGCCTCGGGCAGCGTGAACTACGACGCCGGATATTGCTCGACGCCGGCGGAGCAGTATCCTTCGACCTACACCCAGTCGACCTCGGGCTTTCAATTTCAGCTGGACGCCGCGCCGTATGCCAGCGCGGTGACGATTGACGAGTATATGGATGAAGCGAACTTTGCAGGCGGCAACTAAGGAGGAAGACGATGCGACTGATTCGATGGATATTG
Organism: Acidobacteriota bacterium; assembly: GCA_021793595.1. Next base: position 37,685 of record JAJYSL010000016.1, on the reverse strand, counting down.
GCAGTGGTAGCGATGGGCGGGGCGGCGCTGGCGCAGACCTCGAGCGCGACAGTGCAGGTGCAGGTGGGGGCGCCCCCTCCATTTGCAGCGATTGCCGTGACGCAGAGCGCGACCACGGTGGCAGCGGGCGGAAGGGTGAATTTCATCGTAACCGCGTCGGCACCAACCGGCGCGGCGACGCCGACCGGCAGCGTGGAGCTGCTGGCGACGTTGCCGGGTGCGACCGCGAAAACGCTGATCAACACGTTCCCGCTGACGAATGGGAGCTTCACGTGCAGCTACCCTGTTCCCGCGACGGCCCCGGTGGGCGGCTATCAGATCGAGTTCGTGTATGGCGGCGCGGGAGCGAACTACAAGCCGTCCCCTGACTTTCAGTAAAAGCTTCCTGCGTGGACGCCAGCGCCTTCCTGCGAGCAGCGATCCGCGCCTGAAGTGGCGGCCCTCCAAGGGCTGCCAAACAGCCGAGGCAGCTGGGGCACAGAGATGTGCCCCGATTTTTTGCTGTGAATTATAGGACGCGCGAACGCGAAGTCGTGATATACGTCTAGGGCATGGAGCACGAAAGTAACTTCTGCGCGAACGAACGATTGCAGAATTGCTTCGACTTTGGCCACGGCAGTAACTATTCTGAGGGCGCCAGGCCAAGACATACGCGACGACATGTGAATTGCCCGGCATGCAGCCACGCGAATGCAATGCTGACAATCGATTCTGCTGAATTCTCTGCCTTGACTCTTGCTGAAGCGGTGCCGGTTTGGAAGCAGATACGCGAGCAACGTGAACGACTGCGACCCAGAACCCACGAAGCGACACGCACGTACTTTGTGGCGTTGGAAAAGTTCTTCGGCGACGTGCGGCTGAAGGATATTACGGCGGGACAGCTGCGCGAGTATCAGGTGGCGCGGGCGGCGAACCTGCTGGCGACGGAGAAGGGCGAGATCCAGCCTTGGAAGAAGCCGTGCGGCAACTCGACGATCAACCATGAGCTGGCGGCACTGGGAAAGCTGCTGGCGCATTGTGGGTTGTGGGACAGGCTGAAGGGCTACTATGCGCCGAGGGCGATCCCGGCGTGGTCGCCGCGCGATGTGCTGAGCGAAGAGGACGAGGCGCGGGTATTCGAGAAGGTACGGGGCCATCCGGAAGCGGAGCTGGCGTACTGGGTCGCTGTGATCACGAACAATACCAGCGCCGCGGGGTGCGAGCTGCGCGGGCTGCGATTGCGGCATCTGGTATGGAATACGCCGAGGGTCGATGCGAACGGCACGGACAGGAATCCAAGTCTGGTCGACATCCCCGCGGAGGCGGTGAAGAACGAGAACCGGCCTCGCAAGATTCCGCTGAACCCGCTGGCGTTGTGGGCTTTCCAAATGGTGTATCGGCGCGCGTTGGCGCTTGGCTGCACAAAGCCGGAGCACTATCTGTTTCCGCTGCGGGATCGCGCGACGCGGAAGTGGGATCCGACGCGGTCGGCCTCGCGGTGGTTCCTGCGCAAGAGCTGGGGGCACATGGTGCGCATCGCGGGAGTGGAGGGCCTGCATCCGCACGATCTGCGACATCAGTTCATCACGCGGGGGCTGGAGAATGGCGTCGAGCCGGATTCTCTGCGGGCGGTGTGCGGACACGTGAACCCGAAGCTGACGGAGTACTACTCGCACATACGGTTGCAGGCGAAACTGGCGGTGGTGATGGCGGTGATGCCGAAGAAGCCGGTGCGTCCAGCGCAGGAAGGCCGCGAGCGAAATGGAACGTATTTTTGAAAAAAGTTGCATTGATCGCAGGTTTTTCTTGACAGCTTGCCCATCGTGAATTAGTTTTGCTGCAGTTTTCGAAACTAAGAAACGTTGCAGTGAGATTCCTGCCGCTGAGCGTGCCGATCGTAGAGCACCGGCTGAAAAGGTCCAGAGCACCGGCCTTCTAAGCCGGGGGTTGTGGGTTCGATTCCCGCCTCGCCCACCATATCAATACCCAGCCATGTTTCACAAAGTCCAAAACCGAAACTAAATGACCACCGGCTGAAAGCCGGTGGGTTGAATTGCGACTGAAAGTCGCGGGTAGCGGCTCAAGCCGCCTGAAGCGCTCCCGGCTGAAGCCGGCTTAAGGCTCCGTGGGCGCTGTGATCTTAAAGCTCTCCGCATCCTCGTCCCATTTTTGATTCTCGATGTACTCTTGGATCGTCTTCTCATCCACCGCGCCCACAGTCGCACAAAAATAGCCTCGCGCCCACAAATGCTGCCCCCAATACCGCTTCCGCAGATGGGGATATTCCTCCTGCTGCATCCGGCTCGACCGTCCCTTCAAATATTGCACCAGTTTCGCCGGTGCCAACTGCGCCGGCGCTGCCACCAGCGCTGGACTCGTCCGCAGCCCGCCGTCACAATCAGCGTCTGCCCCAGCGGATGCGTATGCCACGCCGTTCGCGCTCCCGGCTCGAACGTCACACTCGCACCCGCCACCCGCGCCGGTTCAGGCGCATCAAATAATCGGTCCAGCCGCACCACTCCCGTAAACCAATCCGCCGGTCCCTTCTCCGACGGCCGCGTCCCCACTCGTTTAATCTCCATTGCCTCTCCTCTTGTTCTGGCCGCTCACCGCCCCACCAGCGATGCATGAAACGCAGGATACCGTGCGCCTTCAATCTTCACTTTCGATGACGCCCCTTCCAGTTCCCGCACATCGTCCGCGCTCAGCTCAATCTTCGTCGCTCCAAGATTCTCCTCCAAACGCTCCAATTTTGTAGTCCCCGGAATCGGCACGATCCATGGTGCTTTCGCCAGCAGCCATGCCAGCGCTATCTGCGCCGGCGTCGCCTTCTTCTTCTCCGCGAACTGGCGAATCACATCCACCAATGCCTGGTTCGCCGTACGATTTTCCTCACTGAATCGCGGCACAATGCTTCGGAAATCCGTGCTGTCGAATTTCGTATTCGCGTCAATCTTTCCCGTCAAAAATCCCTTGCCCAGCGGGCTGAACGGAACAAACCCAATTCCCAGCTCTTTGAGCGTCGGCATCACCGTCTCTTCCGGCTCGCGCCAGAACAGGGAGTACTCGCTCTGCAGCGCCGTCACCGGCTGCACCGCATGCGCCCGGCGAATCGTCTTCGCCCCCGCCTCCGACAATCCAAAATGTTTTACCTTGCCTTGCGCGATCAAATCCTTCACCGCGCCCGCCACATCTTCAATCGGCACATTCAGGTCCACACGATGCTGATAGAACAAATCGATCGCATCCACCTTCAACCGCTTCAGCGACGCCTCCGCAACCTCCTTGATGTGCTCCGGCCGGCTGTCCAGCGCATTCCACTTCCCTCCGTCGTCGGGATTGGCCTTCCAACCAAACTTCGTTGCGATCACAACCTTCCCCTTGAAAGAGGCCAGCCCCTCACCCACCAACTCATCATTCGCATACGGGCCATATACCTCCGCAGTATCGAAAAACGTCACGCCCCGATCCACCGCCGCATGCAGCAGCTCCATCATTTCTTTTTTGTCTTTCGCCGGCCCCAGCCCAAAGCTCATTCCCATGGCGCCGAATCCCAGTTCTGAGACCTTCAATCCACTCTTTCCCAATGTGCGCGTTTTCATCTTCTCTCCTGTACGCTGTTTTGTTTTTGACCCATCACATGCATCGCACCTACTTCATGGGATGCCGTGCGCTCCCGCTTTGCTTCAAACCCCTGGAGGAAACGCATCCACAATTCCCCACCCCTCTCTCACACTAGTCTCAACGAGGATTTTTTTATGAGCGATGGCCGCGAAGAGCGCGAAGAACAGGAAAAGCGCCGCCAGCAGGAACAAAAGGAAAATCGCGAAGATCGCCTGCATCGCGACCCCCTCGATCCCTGGCAGCCCGAACGTCCCGACTCCTGACGCAAATTATGCTCCCCAGAAATCAGCGCCAAAGCACCCAGTCACTTTCGCGCGATCGCAGCGCATCCAGCTTCACCCAGACGTGTCGAGGTACCTATGGATCGTAGAGCTTTCCTTCAGACCGCCGCAGCCGCCGCCCTCGCAACATCCGTTCCCGATGCCGTCAGCGCCCAGTACGCCCATGCCACCACCCGCGCCGCCACCCCCAATAAAAAAACCATCGGCATCCAGGTCGGCGCCGTCTCCTTCGTCGATGAAGGAACAGAAAAAGTTCTCGACAACTTCCAGCAATATGCCGGAGTTAACACTCTTTTCCTCGCCACCTTCACCTACGGTCGCGGCATCGCCGGTCGCCAAATTCCCGGCCAGCCCCTCCCCGACCACGGCAAGCAGCAGTACGACACCAGCACCTTCACCGGCGGAAATTACGCCACCATCCACCCGCAGTACTACAAAAACGCCGTCTTCCACGGCTCTCGCGCCACTGAGCTTGGCAACTACGACGTCCTCGCCGACGTCATCCCCGCCGCCCGCAAGCGCGGCCTGAAAACCATCTGCTGGTTTGAGGATGCCTTCCGCACCGACATCCCCAACGTCTCCGCCATGCAGGAAATCGATCTCTCCGGCAACCACGCCGACACCGTCTGCTTCAACAATCCCAACTACCGCAACTTCCTCCTCGGCATTGTCGAAGACTGGTCCCGCTCCTACGACATCGACGGCATCATGTGGTGTTCCGAACGTCAGGGCGCATTCTCCAACGCTCTCGGCGCGGAGCAGGAAGGCCGCGACATCAACCCCTACCAGGTCACCTGCTTCTGTCCCTTCTGCATTCAGAAAGCAAAACAGCGCGGCATCAATCCCGACCGCGCCCGTCAAGGCTTCCTCGCCCTCGCCGCCTTCGTTCAGGCCGGCCGCAAATCGCAGCGCCCCGTCGACGGCTACTATGTTGAGCTATGGCGTCTCATGCTCCGCTATCCCGAACTGCTCGCGTGGGAGATGCTATGGACCGACAGCCTCCGCGAAACCTACGCCGCCATCTACCACCACGTCAAACAAATCAATCCCGCCCTCGGCGTCGGCTGGCACATCTCCTCCACCAACTCCTTCAACCCCATCTACCGTGCGGAGCAGGACCTGGCCGCCCTCGCCCCCAATTCCGACTTCATCAAAATCGTCATGTATAACAACTGCGCCGGCGAGCGCATGGCCGGCTACATCAGCAGCGTCTCCCAAACTCTCTACGGCGATGTCCCTCCGCAGCAGCTCCTCGACTTCCACTACCGCGTCCTCAATTATCAGGAGAAGCCACTCGCAGAAATTCCCTTCACCGGCTTCTCTTCGGATTATGTGCTTCGCGAAACCCAGCGTTCCCGCGCCGGCCTCGCCGGCACCAACACTCTTCTCTGGTCCGGCATAGACGTCGACATCCCCACCGCACCCACCCACAGCAAGTGCTCTCCCGACGGCGTCCGCGATGCCGTCCTCGCCGCCTTCCAGGGCAACGCCGACGGCATCATCCTCTCCCGCAAATATTCCGAGATGAAACTCACCGACCTCCAAGGCGCCCGCACCGCCCTCCACCAACTCCACCTCCCCACCTAGCCATCCTCGCGCACCTTGGCTTATCCCGGCGAGATGCGGTTGGCTAGAATGGATGCAGGAGATGTTAATGACTACAGAAACTCTCAAGGAAGCCGGCCGGTATCTCTTGAATAATGGCTTTAGATGTGGCGCCGAGGTTGAGCTCGACAACCAGTATCAGGCCCGCTACGATTTTGGACAATTGAGGGGAAACGTAGGCATCACCATCACACTTCATGACTACGGCAACGAGCGCTGGACCTATATGTCGGTGGCTTACAGCAAAGATTTTCTAGAAAAGTCCGGGCAGAGAACCAACGGACTCAGGCAATTGCCTGGATTCGAACCCCACAAAATCTAGTCGAACCGAACGCCCCATGTCTCGCTTCTGAAACATGGGAGTCGTCAAATATTTAAATCACGTCTATTCGATTGTGCGAACGAATTTCCTGAGGTTTGGCTGCTGCTTATCTAACTGTGACTGATTAACCATTATCCTTCGACCCGCGAGGCTCTTCGTCCCAGACCCGAGCGTCGTTATCGGGATCCCGAGCCCTCCCGAAACTACGGAGGCGGTGTTTGCGTCATTAATTTCGACCTGGAACATTCGCCGAAATTCTGCCGAATTCCTCGGAGCTGGCGAGCCGGCGGGATGTATCGCAAAGTTATTCGGACTTTGAAGCCACACGTCCCAAATCTCTTTTCCGATCTCGAGAACAACGGTCTTGAATGCCCTCGCGGCTCCCAAATTCATCTGAGTCAAGCGATTTCCAACGTAGCTGTAGATGCGGGGAACAGACATACGAAATCGCTGCGTGTTCAAGTAAAACTCCGACTGCTCCGTTCCAGGCACACGGGTTAACCCATAAAGGAGAGCGAGCACCGCCCTAACAGCTCTTTTAGAAGAACCGTCCGCGGAAAAAGGAATTATCAGGTGATCCGCGGCCGACATCGCCAATTCCGTATAGATTGAAAAGCTGGGATTGCAATCAATGAACACGGTGGAATCAGTGACATTCCAGGAACTTCGGATGTCCGATATGAGATCGGTGATCCAACTATGCACAATGCGCCAAGCATCAGTCGGGCCCGGATTCGTCGCGTTTGAAACGCGAGATGTCTGAACTTCTAAGCTCTCATCGCCCACGACTAAAAAAAGGTTCGGCGCAACCTGGTCATTCTTTTGGTGGACGTTCGTCACATATTTAGACCCAACCTTCGGGCTGACGTACGGACTACGAATGCGTTCGTCGATATACCCCGCGATCGTCCTCCGTGAGGAGCGCCCCGCTATTTTGGTGAGTCGATCTTCCCCTTGAATAATGCCGCCGAGCAACATGCTCGAGGCATTCGCCTGGGGACACAAATCTACCACCAAAACCCGCTCATCAGGGTGGGTCTTCGCATACTCGGCCGCGATCTGAAACGTGAGATAGCTCTTACCGACCCCGCCCTTGTTGTTCCAAATTGCATAAACTGCCATCGTTTTCATACTCCATTGGTGGATTCTTCCTGCATTCAATCGTCCGCCACAAAATCAGTTTACAGGTAATATTTTTGCGAAATTCGACAGGCAGCGGAATTCAATTCTTCTCCATCTCTCCGAGGGGGATCGCAACGAAGATATATCCTATCGACGGGCGGGTGGCCCAGGCTAGCATTCAGCCGCCATGTTCGCACAGGGATCAAATTCGGGTGCCCCGTCCTAGCTTGGCTAGGGCGGGCTATGGACGGCGGGCGTGCCCCATGTCTCGCCTCTGAGACTTGGGACGTCATCCTCGTCATCCTGAGAAATATCGCAGCTGCAAGCCCCGGTCTGCCTCGGGACTGTGACAATTGCGCTGCTTGCCCAGCCACCAATAAACGCAATCCGCAAGCCCCTGTAGAATCCCTCACTGTACCGGCGACGCCGCCGGTCGCAATCTGTGCCGTCAGGCGATTGACATTGTCGAATCCATTTCCATTGCATGCGGCAAAAAAGTGATCACCACCAATTTCGCCATCCTGCCATTCACAATTCCCTTCCCTCGGAAAATTGCATTTAATATATCGTGAATCTAACCATCGAACTCGACTCTGAACAGGAGGCAGAACCTTGCGAGTACTAGCAATAGGATCTCACCCCGACGACCTGGAACTGCAGTGTGCGGGCACCCTGGCCAGATATGCACTCCGTGGCGACCACGTCACCATGGCGGTGGTGATGAGTGGGGATTGCGGGTCATCCACGCTGCCCAAAGAACAAATCGCCGCCATTCGCGGAGAAGAAGCCCGCGCCTCCGCCGCAGTGCTTGGAGCTGAATTTCTTCACATGCACCACTACAGCGATGGATTTCTGTTCTCTACGGAGCAGGCGCGACTGGATTTCTTGAATGTGATTCGTCAGGCGCGCCCCGACGTGATTCTGACACATTCTCCGGCCGACTATCACCCGGACCATCGCATGACAGCGCAAATTGTGTGCGATGTGCGCATTATGATCACGGTTCCGAACATTAAGACCGAAGCTCCACCCACCGACATCGTTCCGGAAATCTACTTTTTCGACACCATGGCGGGAATTGATTTTGTTCCGCAACATTATGTCGACATCACCAGCACATTCGACGTGAAGAAGAAGATGCTTTCCTGCCACCAGAGTCAATCGTCATGGCTTGAAGACCAGTACAAGATGACCTATTTGGATTTCATCGACTGTGTGGGTCGGTTTCGCGGACTGCAGTGTGGCGCGCAATACGCGGAATGTTTTCAGCTGTCGATGACGTGGCCAAAACGAGCCAACAGCATACTTCTTCCGTGAGACGCCACCGGAATTCCTCAGAGTGAATCCCCCACGATCATTTGGCCAGCGAAACCGAAGGAATACTTCGTGAAAAAGACCGTTCGCCTGAATCTCGCTCTGTTTCTTTTTCCCCGTCTATCGAGCCAGATTACTTTCGCGCGAACTGTTTCGCAGCAACGTCGGTGGACGTTGGACAACGACGTCGTTCGCAAGGTCCTGAAATTTACTGACGACTATGGCCGGGAGGCAACGCAGCGGACGGACCTGCAGTCGAACCACGAATTTATTACGCAGGAATCGCTACCTCCGCGATGCGACGAATTTAGTGTCGGCTTCGATCAACAGGTGGTATCCGGCAAGCCGGTCAGTGATCGACTAGGTGCCGCAGCGCGAGAATGGCGGCGTTGTAGCCGCACATGCCATGTACGCCACCTCCCGGCGGAGTGGAAGACGAGCAGAGATAGATCCGCTTGTCGGAGGTCGCGTATTGCCGCCACGTAGGGCGAAAAAGAAATTGCCGGAAATCGGATGCTCCCCCGCTGATATCTCCTCCCACCAGGTTTGCATCCATCGATTGCAAATCTGCAGGCGAGGACGTGCGCCGTGCCAGAACAAACTCATGAAATCCGGGAGCGAAGCGCTCGATCTGCGCTTCGATTCTCGGCAGCATGTTGAAGGTCGAGGCATTGGGAATATGACAATAGGCACATGCAATGTGCTTGCCGGCAGGTGCACGTGACAGATCAAACAACGTCGGCTGCGCTAGCAGAACGAACGGACGCTCCGCCGGTGTGCCGTTTGCCATTGCCGCTTCCGACGCGACAATCTCCGCCATGCTGCCGCCCAGATGCACGGTCGCGGCGCGCAAGCAATCGGCCGACTTCCACGGAATCGGCGACGAAAGTGCGTAATCCACTTTGAAAACACCCGGCCCGTAGCGGAAATCTTCCAGGCGCTTCCGATACCCCGGCGACAGCTTCCCTTGTGAGAGATGCAATAACTGGCGCGGAGTAATATCGCAGAGAACAACGTCGTATTTGCCAAGATGGTCGAGATCCTCGACTCGAGTCGAGGAAATAATTTTCCCTCCCAAGCGCACCAGATGCGCCGACAATGCGTTGGTGATAGCCTGCGCGCCTCCTCGAGGAATCGGCCAGCCGACCGCATGCGCCGCTGCCCCAAGCACCAGGCCAAACGATGCGCTGAGCGGCTTGTTCAAACTCAGGAACGAGTGCGCTGCGAGGCCGGCGAATAACGCCCGCGTTCGCTCGTTGCGAAATCTTCGCCGCGCAACGAACGTCGCCGGAGCCACAGCATCCTGGGCGAATTTGGCCAACAAAAATGGGTGGCTTGGAACGTGCAGCAGTGGGCGCAGAATATCTTTCGCAAGTGCAGGCCAATTCTTCGACAACGGCGCCATCAGGTCGCGCCAGGCGCGGCCATCTTCTTGCAGCAGTTTTTCCGCTTCATTCAGATTTCGTTCCAGCGTAATTGCGGTGCCATCGTCGAAGGGATGTGCCAGCGGTGACGGAGAATCAATCCACTCCAGGCCATAGTCCGCGAGCGGCAAAGAATTGAAGAACGGCGATCCGACAGCCATGGGATGCACTGCGGAACCAAAGTCATGATGAAAGCCCGGAAGCGTCAGACCCAGGGTGCGCGCGCCGCCGCCCGGTTGCGCTTCCGCCTCGAACACCTCCACGCGCAGACCCGCCTGCGCCAACACAATCGCGGCCGACAATCCGTTCGGGCCGGATCCGATGACACATGCTCTCTTGTGCCGAATGTCACGATCGCGCTTGACCATAGATTGAACTCTACTGCGGCGGAGCCATCGTGTCCGGGCCATTCTCGCGCACGACCCCGATTTTTCCGTCCGGCTCAATTGTCAATGTAGGAGCATAGGCGCCCAGAAGGAGTCGCCGCCACCAGTATCCGGTCGCGCGTTTTTCGTCGATGGTCGTGAACCAGTATTGCCACAGCACTGCACGCATCATGCGCGGAGGATGATTCGGAAATGGATTGCCCGCGAAGAGAGACAACACCGCGGGATCGTTAGTCAGCAGCAACTCCTCCGTTCGCGGCACTATGGGGTATTGCGTCCACGAACCCAGCGATGCGAACCATAGATTCCAATCGAACCGCGGCTGATAGGGCGCATAAATTCCGGGTGCCTTGTTGAGTGCCTGCGGCTTGTAGAGGAATGGATAGGCGACCCAGGTCTTGCCATCATCCGATCCTTGAAATTCAATTTCATATCGATTGGGCGTCATCACCGCGAACAGCCCATATTCATTGGCGATGCGAAACGGCTGCAACGCTATCAAGGGTGCGGTTGGCAACGGAATGCTGCGCCAGAACATCTGCAGCATCGGCACGGTAGTCGCGTAGAAAATCCAGCTCAGTATCACCGCGGTGATCGCCAAACCTGCAGAGTGTAGGTGACGGCGAAAGCCCGATGACTGCACAGGCATAAGCTCTTCTTCTTGCCCACTTTCAGGATTCTCCTCGGCTGCCGTCTCAGGTTCGCTGTTGGGCACGACGAATCGCCAACGGGCAGGCACGAAGCGCATCAGGAAACGATCATCCAACAACAGAAATCCCAGGGCCAGCACAATGTAATTCAAAAACGCATAATTGGCAGTCAGGATTACGCCGATCTGCCACGGCGTAACGATAAAAAAACATACGATGCGCCATTTTCTAGGCAGAAACAACATCCACACCAGCGCTAGTTCCATTGCAAGCGTCGCCACCACGGTCGACGCCTGGAACCAATGCGGCAGTTGCTGGACATAATAACCAATCCAAGTCGGCAGCGGACCATTCTGGTAGTACTGGTCCATCGCGGTCAAGTGGCGCCATTGCGGATCGCCGCTCGCCAGCTTCACCACGCCGGACTCGAAGTAAATCCGGAACCATTCCCACAGCAGGAGAAACAGGCTGGCACGCACCGGTGGACTTCGTCTTCCCCAGCCGGGTAAGAATCCTGCCGGTGCGAAGAAGAGGCAGATGAACCCGGCCTCCAGCAACATGCCGTCAGATTGATAGCCGGAAAACTCTCCAGCAGCACTGACGAAGGAGAGAAAGCAGAGGAAACAAATTACCAGATTGGCTCGCGGACATACGTTCGCCGTCAGCAGCAACGACGCCACAATGCCGACCCAGCAGATTGCCATCAGCATGTGGGAACCGCTGGAGAACCATAACAGCGTAGGCGCGTACCAGAAACGCAACGGGCCTAACCCGCGTTCCACTGCGGACAGGTACTGCTCTGCGGGAAGAATCCCGCGAGGCCCAATCAGCCCGCGAATCTGGAAAATGAGGGAATAAAACGCAGAAAAGTAGATGAGCCCCAGCGCGCGCAGGAAAATCCAGCGCGAAATATGATGGTCGGCCACACCTTCTTCGGAGTCGAACCAACTACGGATTATTCGTGCGGCGCCCCAGTTCATCGGATGGACGAATTATAGAGCGGATAGGGCGCCGCCGACTCAAGGGGCGGGGTCGAGACAGTCCTTCTCGCCCGATGGGGCCGATTTTAGGCTGTGCGTGGCGGCTCGGCAGCTCCCACTGTACGCCCGAAAAGCACCAGCCCCGCCGTTGCCGCCGCAGTTCCAATGCACCAGGAGCAGATGTGTTTGTATGCGGTCACCTGTTTGCGAACATTTCGAATCGCCATCGTTGCATCAAACGCCAGCTTGCCGCGCAACAGCCTCCGCATGAGTGGTCGCTCTGGAGTCGCTGCCAACAGCAACGCCAAGGTCACGCCATAACTTGCCAGGCCAAGCAATCCGTCCGGAATGCCGAGACGATATGCACCCTTCGACGTGACCACTTGCTTGGAATTGAACCAGCGCCCCGGAGGATCCGGCAGATCTTTTATGATGTGGAGCTGCACCAGGGCGACGGGAGTCAATGTCGCCATGGCGGCACAGCAACAGGCAACCGCCATGCCCTTGTGGACGGAGCATACTTTCCCCAGGGCGACCGAGTTTCCACGTTGATTGTCGACTGCCAATTCGAGCGTCATACGGTTCTCCCCCTAGACTTCCTGTTTCCTTTTGCACGCCACAACAATGGCCGTTACCAGCGCGGCGCCACCGGCTGCAAACCATTTATGATGCAAATCCAGGAAAACCTGTGGGCTGAATGAACAGGATTTCTTATCGAACGGACCGTGTGCGCTATGACGCCCCGGAACGTAATCCCACAGATTGTTCGGCCGATTGGGATCGTCCGGAACGTTCGTTTGCTGCGCTTTATATCCCGTCTCTCCCAGGTCGCGATCTAATAGGCCGGGAATAAACATTTGTCCGACGATCGCTTCCACCGTGGGCGAACCGACCCAGTATTCCCGCCGCGGCCGCTCCACTCCTGCAGCATGCACCACCACTTGTGCGGCAACCTCAGGCTGAAAAATCGGCGGCACGGGCTGCGGCTTGTTCGGCAACCGGCTCTTGACCCATGTGAATTGCACGGTATTCATCGCTGGCATTTGCACCACGGTCAGCTGAACATTGCTCTTGTCGTGGTATAGCTCGCACCGCAGCGAATCTGTAAATCCAATGATGGCGTGCTTGGCGGCGCAATAGGCTGACTGCAGAGGAATGCTGCGCACCGCCAACGCCGAGCCAACCTGGATAATGGTGCCATGATCGCGCGGCAACATACGGCGCAGGGCAGCCAGCGTGCCGTAGACATATCCCAGATAACTCACCTCGGTTACGCGCTTGTACTCTTCCGCCGTCATCTTCTTTACCGGAGAAAACACCGACGCCATGGCGTTGTTGACCCACACGTCGATGGGACCAAAGGCTTCTTCCAGACGATTGGCTGCATGCTCTATCGAAGGAGCATCGCTCACATCCAGCGGCAGCACCAGCCCTTCGCCGCCCATTTGCTCAACTTCTTCTCTGCAAGCTTCCAGTGCTTCTCGATTGCGCGCAATCAGACCAATCTTCGCACCCTGCTTTGCAAATCCATGTGCGATGGCACGGCCCAGACCAGCAGAAGCGCCGGTAACCATCACCACTTGGTTCCTCTTCATCTTGTATCCCCTTCTAAGCTTGCCGCGCATCGTCAGCGCGTCCTTCGTAAACGTCACCCGTTCTATGGTTTCGCGAGGCCCGTATTGGCCAGCCGCGGAATTCCTCGACCGTATGTCCCTGGCGGAGCAAGATCTCTACGAATGGCTGGCTGCATCATATCCCGATCCTTGCGGGTAAAAATAGATTCCCCTTGGGCAATTAAGTAATCAGCTGTTCGCGCCGCTAATGCCTGAATCGTTAACCCCGGATTGGCGCTGCCCCTGCGTGGGCAAAATGCTTCCATCGCATACGAAAAGGTTACTTAAGTCATGCGTCCACCCGAATTTATCGACCACGGAAGTGCGCGGATCGGAGCCCATGCGGGCCGCGCCCACCAGGTGCGCGTAGCCGCCTGCTCGAGAGAACTGTGCGTCGGAGTGGGATGAGAAGGGATGAATCCGATGCTCGCAATGATTCGCTACATTCGCATCGGAGCTCTTCTGGCTGGAAGCTGGCCATTCCTGAATGTCTTTTGGAATGGCGACGTGCGCCACACCTCGACGCGCGAACGCAGTTCGAATCGCCTCGTCTACCACTGGTGTCACGTGCTCCGACCCCATGATGCGTTCGTTGTAGACAGAGACGTCCATGAACAGTTTGTCCAGATCGACGTCCTGTTGGTAGTGCGTGCCGATCAGGTCATGGAAAGTGTGACCGGTAATGGCGAGCACCGCGTGCCCATCGCACTTGGCGTCATACAGGCCATGCAACAAATGAATACCACCGGGACCCGATGTGGCTAGGCAGACTCCCAGTCGACCGGTGTATTTCGCATAGCCGAGAGCTGCAAACGCCGCCGCTTCAGCCTGTCGCACATGAATGAATTTCATTTTTCCTGGTGCGTTCTCAGTGCTTCAGTCAACCCGTCTACGCCATCGCCAGGGGAACCGAAGACTGTATCCACTCCCCAGTCAATCAAGCGCTCAAACAGGACATCTGCAACTTGCTGGCTCATGAGATCGCTTCCTTTTCGGTTTTTGAAGTTGGCGATGGAGGCACCGGCTCACATCGCAGAATGTCGGAAAGAGATGGGCCGAAGCAGCAGCACGGGACGCTGTAAAAACGCACATCGGACGAAGCCTTGCCACAATCTGTTAGAGGACAATTTCAAGATGCGGGATGTATTGCCACACGACCGCAGAGAAAATCGGCTTCAACACAACTCCACGAGGACGCGGCGAATCCCTACTACTGCGGAATCAATTTCGAGCAGCAAGATTCGTGTCTATACCGTTCCAACGGCTGCGCCAGAAGCAGACGGCATCCTCTCGCGGGACTCAACCACAAGACACGTGCCCAGGGCATTCCAGGATTTCTAGCCGCGGCCGCGGTCTGCGACGCACATCAGATCGCACTCTCCGCGCATTGTGCCCCAAGCATACACATGCACGCCTGTTGTGCCGTTCCCCATGCACGTCATTTGGAGTTCTTCCATGATCACGCCCGCATTGAACGAATGTTTTTCGATGGATTCTGCGAACCTCGCCAGGACTACATGTTCCCCGACTGGTCGCGTCCGGGCTTGGGCCTGGAGCTGAAGAAAACAGACGCCGAGAAGTTTCTCGTCTAACAGGTATTCTGATCTTGCCTCGGGTGTCTGGTGGCCCAAGGCTTTCGCGAGCCCCATTCCGTCGCACACGTCACTCCGCGCCAAAACATAATCGCTTCAGGAGGAACCACTCAATGAAACTGCAAGGCAAAGTTGCTATTGTCACCGGCGCAGCCACAGGCATCGGCAAAGCCATCGCCACTGGAATGGCTGAGGAAGGAGCCTCGGTCGTTATCGACTACGTAGGGACGCCTGATCTGGCCAACGCTGTCGTCAGCACAATTCGCGGCAAAGGCAGCCAGGCGATGGCTTGCGAAGCCGACGTTTCCAATCCCGATCAAGTGAATGCTTTGGTGGCGCAAGCCATCAAGACAATGGGCCGACTCGATATTTTCGTCAACAATGCAGGCATGGAATCGAAACACCCGTTCACGGAATATCCGTTCGAGTTATGGCAGAAAGTGATTGCAGTGGATTTGACGGGGCCGTTTCTGTGCGCGCAGGCGGCGGCCAAGGCGATGATCCAGCAAGGCAGCGGCGGTCGCATTATTAACATTTCTTCGGTTCATGAGGACTTGCCGATGCCGACCAATGCTCCGTATTGCGCGGCCAAGGGCGGTCTTCGCATGTTGATGCGAACTGTCGCAGTCGAGCTGGCGCCCTATAAAATCACGGTGAACAATATCGCGCCGGGCGCCATTTATACGCCGATCGATGCGGATGTGGAAGCGAGCCAGAAGACTGAATCCACATTGATGGCAGAGATTCCGCTGGGCCGGTGGGGCAAACCGGAAGAGGTGGCGGACCTGGCCATTTTCCTCGCCTCCGATGCCGCCGGCTACTGCACCGGCAGCACCTTCTTCATCGACGGCGGAATGCTGCGCCAGTCCGGCAGCCTGTAGCGACGGTTCTTCGCGGCGCGACCTCTTGAGATCACGGCGCACCCTATGTCTTGATCGGCGAACGCAACTCCGGCGAACCTCCGTCCACCAGATGGATCGCCGGATTGTTCCGCAGGATATCCATCACCGCAGTCACCATGCGATCGTCCATACTCGGTGCCTGCCGCAGAGGCACCGGGTAGCTGACAACTATCTCGAGACCCGTCGCAATCAGCCGCAAGCGCGCATAGGGCTTGGGAACGTCGACATGCATCCCCATCGACTGTTCCAGTCCCGCATGCTGCCGTTCGAGAGTGGGCTTATATTCCGCGTACAGGGTATTGGCGCTTGCCAGCAATTCTTTTTCCGCCAGCGCCACGTCGCTATCGGCGCGCATCGGAAATCCAATCTCCCTCCACATGTATTCCGTCCCCGGAAACTGCTTAAACAGAGGACTGGTCTGAAACAGCACAGAATTGGGAAACACGATGATGCGCCCTGTCGGCTTCAGTTCAATACCGCTTCCTGCTAATTCCATTAAGTAAAAACGCACCAGACCAATGTCGACCACATCTCCGGTCACGCTGTTGGCGCCGTTATAAACCACAGTCACCCGATCGCCGACGCGAACCCCGTACCGTCCCACCAGGAAGAAATATGCGGCGACCGATAAAATAACGGTCTGCAACGCTACCGCAACACCGGCAGTAATCAAGCCCGCATAGGTGGCCAGTGAGCTGAAGTCGCTGACAAAGCCCAGCAGGATCACAACGAACATGCAGAAGCCGGTAATGACTCTGCGCAGCACCAGAAATTGGCGCCTGCGACGAGCATCGCGGATATAGCGGAATGTGGCTCGCCGCCACAATTCAGAAAACAGCCAGATCAATCCCAATGCGATCAACAACGTCACAACTCGCAGCAACAAAGATCGAAAAACCTGGTCATACTCGTGGTCGACAGAGTCCTGCAATTGCTTCAAGTTTGCCTGGCTCTGATCCAACAGAATCAGTTCCTGGCTCAACGGTATGGTTGCGTCGGAGAGTTGCTTGAAATGCTGGACGAGCAGAGCCGTTGCCTGCTGCCTCTGCTTTGGCGTTTCCTGTGACGCAGTTGGATTGGCAGGCGCCGGACCCGGGCTCTGCGGAGCCGTCTGTCCAGATGCCCCATTGTTCGGGCCGGAATTTGCGCCCTGCTCGCCACCATTTGCCGGCGCAGAAGCCGCGCCACGGGGACTCGCATGTCTGAGTTTGACTCGGCCCTGCTGCAGAGTGGCCCGCAATGCGGCCAGCAATGGTGTGCGCAGTTGCTCGGTAGAGGTCTGCAATCGCGTCGTCTCATCCTCGAGCTGATCCAGAGAGTGCAGACCGCTCACCAGATGGATCATCTGTGCCATCTGCCCCACCAGCCCTTCGTTGCGCACTCCTCCGAAAGTTGGAAATTGGATTTGCGACGATGTTGCGGCACTTTTGGGCGTCGACTTGTCTGTCGTTGATCCCACTGGAATGGCCGCGGTTGGAACTGTCCGCTGCAATGCGCGAATTTTCGTGGTCAGTTCAGTAGCCACGCCACTGGACGCGTCGGTCGCATTCACGAACGAGGTTAACTGCTGCAGATTGCTTTGCAGCGCCTGTGCCAAGGCGATCTGCCCTTGCAACGTGTCTCGCTGTGATTGAAGCGAGGGACGCTCCTTGGCGCGCGCTGTTGGAATCTGCTTGTTGATCCTATCCAATTCCATGTTCAAAGATGTCAGCTGCGAGGCGACGTTTTGCTGCACATTTAGAAGGTTCTGGGCATCGACAGCGGCCGGCGCACTCCCCTGTGGCGGCAACGGCTTATGCGACGAATCCGCAAGCAGCGCGGCCTGCGCCAGCGCGGACTTGAACTCCAGGTCCACGACTTTGCGAGCAATATCCTGGCCGTTCTCGACGAACAGTTCATCGCTCGGCACAACCGAATATGCGTCTGCGCCAGCCCACCTGCGAGACCATTGCAGCACGCGATTGACGTGGTTCAACACCTGAACGCCGGTATTCGGCGCGACTGCACTCTGCGTCGACGTCTGGGCGTCAGCCGCAATCCACGTCATCAGCGCCAATGCGCCTCCAGCTACCACCAGCCCGCACAACCGTTTATGCAAAATCCGCATAGCGACACCAGACAAATGAAATTGACCTTCTCTATGATCCTACGGGCTAGATATGGAAAGATGAAGGAAAGCGTCGCGGTTCGGTACCGCCTAACGTCTCGCGAGGCAGGCGTGGCCTCTCGTTGCACGTGGCGGGTGGCGGGTGGCTTTTCTTCACAATCAATCCGCTTGACGCAGAGGACTGCAAGGTAACGACTACATGCGTGGAGGAGTAAAAATGTTGCGATTGAAACCTTGTGCCCGGTTTGCCTTGTCTGTGAACATCGTGCTGGGCGCGTTAGCCATGCAGGCGCAATCCAGTCCGCTTGAGGTCCGTTCTCCCGACTCCCGCATCCGGCTGCGCTTTGCTGTCGTTCCCGGCAAAGGGCAAGCCACTTCCGCGGGCCAGCTTGTCTACTCGGTTGATTTCCGCGGCAAGCCGGTTCTCGAAAACTCCGCACTTGGCCTGAAGTTGGCCAATCAGCCGCCACTTGGCACTGCAGTGCGAATCACCAGCAGCATGCGTGGCTCAGGCGTGGATAATTACACCTTGCTGGCAGGCAAAACCTCTGCCGTGCATGACGCCTACAACGCCGTGACGGTGCTGGTTACGGAAGCTGCGAGTCCCGACCGCAAGTTCGCCGTCGAAGCTCGTGTCTACAACAACGCTGTGGCTTTTCGTTATCAGGTGCCGAAGCAGGCGGCACTCGCTGGTTATCGACTGATGCAGGAAGATACGCAGTTTCACCTGAGTGGCGACGCCACGGCGTGGGCACTGCGCCTGCCGAATTATCAGAGCGGATACGAAGCGGAGTATCTGCGGCAGACAGTCAGCGCGCTTAGCAGCGAGGGCGGCGTCCCAAGCCATATCCTCACTGGAGCGCCGATGCTGCTGCATCTGCCGGGAGTGGCATGGGCCGCTGTCACCGAAGCGGACCTCGAGGGCAACAGCGCCATGTATCTCGAAGCCGTCCCCGGCATCTGGAGCGGCCATTCTCTGGTGACCGAAATCTCTCCTCCGGTCGATGGAAGCGGACCAGCCGTCGACGCCAGCCTGCCGCACCACAGTGCCTGGCGCGTGGTCCTGCTCGGCGATACCCCGGGCGTCTTGATTGAATCGAATGTGATCACCGATCTGAATCCTCCCAACCGTGTGTCTGACACCAGTTGGATTCATCCTGGAAAAGCTGCGTGGGATTGGTGGAGCGGCGATCTCGATCCTGAAGGGAAACCCGCCTACACCACCAGGAACATGGAATACTACGTCGATTTCGCCGCCAAATCCGGTTTTCCCTACATGATGCTCGACGCCGGATGGTCGACGTACACCGATATCACCAGGATGCTTGGCAACGTCGACGTGCCGGAACTGGTGCGTTATGCCGCCAAAAGGAACGTGAAGGTGTGGGTATGGGCTCACTCGAAAGCAGTCGCCACACAGATGCAGACCGCGTTTCCTCTCTATCAGAAATGGGGCGTGGTCGGCGTCAAGATCGACTTTGTCCAGCGCAATGACCAGAAGGGTATCCAGTTTTATTACAGGGTGGCAAAGCTCGCGGCCGAACATCGCCTGATGCTCGACTTCCACGGCGCCACCACCCCCTGGGGCCTGGAGCGCACATACCCAAATGTCCTCAACATGGAAGCGGTGCTTGGACTTGAATACAACAAGTGGAGCCGCCGCGACGGTCCTCTCAACCGCACCATGTACCCCTTTACGCGCATGTTGAACGGTCCGCTCGACTACACTCCGGGTGGCTTCGGGAACGTCACGGAAAAAAAGTTTGTACCGCGTCAGCTAAATCCGATGGTAGTCGGAACACGGGCTCAGCAACTGGCGCTCTACGTCGTCTTTCGATCTCCCTTTGAGATGGTTTCCGACGCTCCTGCTGCGTACGCTGATCAACCGAGCTTCAAGTTCCTGCGAGATGTTCCCGTCGTCTGGGATGCGACACGTGTGCTGGATGGCTTTCCTGGAGAATTTGTCACCATTGCGCGGCGCCACGGACAGGATTGGTACCTGGGCAGCATTACCGACTGGAACGCACGCACGTTGCGAGTCCCGCTGAACTTCCTCGGTAGCAGCGCGTACACCGCGGAGATATACGAGGATGCTCCCGATGCCACCGACCATCCCAAGCATGTTTTGATCCGCAGACAAACCGTTCACAGCAGCGACACCCTGACGCTGTCCCTTGCCAAAGGCGGCGGTTGCGCCATCCGCTTCGTGCCGGCCACATAACGAGATATCTCCGTGCGTGAAATGGAAAGCCGATTGCCTGGGCTTGGCTCTTTCCGGGGCGGAATCTGAAGGAGGCTGGCTTTTTTCAGCGACTACTTTTCGCGGGATACAACGAAGTCGGGCACCCATAGCAACGCCCGTTTGAACTCGGAGTCCGGCAACTCGGCAAGATTGACGCGGGCTGCCTCGGCGTGTGCGTCCGCCACTTGAATGGCGTAATCAAGCGAACCATTGCGCCGCAGAATGGCAAGAATGCGCTCGTGCCGAACTCGCTCAAAGCCCTGGTCTTCAATCACCGCAAGAATATCGGATCGCTCCTCCGCAGTGCCATGCTCCAACGCATGCACCACGGCCAGGGTCGCTTTGCCTTCGCGCAGATCGCTCGCTGTCGGCTTACCCAGGACCGCTTCGCTGGCGGTCAAATCCAGAACGTCATCCACAATTTGGAAGGCCAGGCCCACGTTCCGCCCATAATCTCCCAGCGCCTCTTCCATCGCCCGTGGAGCGTCGGCCAACACACATCCAAGTTGCATGGATACGCGGAACAAGCATGCGGTCTTGCGATAAATCAGTTCAAAATAATCATGCTCGGTTAACGTATTTCCAAGACGTTCCATCTGCAGCAGTTCGCCTTCGACCATTTGCTGCGTCAGGCCGATCAGCAAATCGAGGATGCGAAAATTGCGCTCCTCCAACGCCACGCGGAATGCCTGCATATAAAGCCAGTCACCGGCCAGCACACACTTGGAGTTGCCCCATTGGGTATTTGCGGAGGGACGGCCGCGGCGAATATCGGCCACGTCGATAATGTCGTCATGGACCAGGGTGGCAGTGTGAATCATCTCGATCACCGCGCCTAGGCGGACACTGCTATTGCCGTTGTAACTCAGTGCTTTGGCCGCCAGCAGCAGCAGGGCTGGGCGGATCCGTTTGCCGCCGCCTTCACGCAGGTATCCGGCAATCTCCGTGATGGAATCGACCTCCGACGCAGACAGGCGCTCGAATTCCTGCTCCACCGCGATCAGTTCGTCGCGCAGCAGGTCGAACACTTCTTTCGCCGTCGTAATGGCCGTTGTGCTCAAACGCCTTCCATCCTCGCTTTTCCTGTCCCTGCCCAAACTTGCCAACTACCTCAACGATAAGGATGCAGCGGCGAGCTTCACAGACTAATTGGAGCGATAATTCGTGAACTGCAGATCGATCCCAAAATCATGTTTCTTCAACATTGCAATCATATCCTGCAGCGTGTCCCGATCCTTGCTGCTGACCCGTACGGTGTCGGACTGGATCGTCGCCTGTGCCTTGCTTTTTGATTCCTTAATCAGCTTCACGATCTCTTTTGCCTTCTCGATCGCAATTCCCTGTTGCAGCGTTATCTTCTGGCGAACACTGGAGTTGGCCGCCGGCTCAATCTTGCCGTAGGTCAACGCCTTCAGCGACACCCCGCGCTTGGCCAGCTTTTGCTGCAAAATTTCCGTGACTGCTTTCAGCTTGTACTCATCGCTGGACGCCAGCTGGATCGCCTCTTCCCCCTCCAGCTTGATTTCAGAATGCGTATCCTTCAGATCGAAGCGCGTCCGAATCTCCTTGGACGCCTGGTCCACTGCATTCAACACCTCTTGCGCATCCACTTTGCTGACAATATCAAATGAATTTTCTGTCGCCATACTTGCCTATCCTTACTGATTTCAATTCTCTACTCGAAACCCAGCCTCTGTCCCGGTCCCACTGGCCGGCATCTTTACCGTTCGCGACAGACGAAAAAATCGATAGAAGTTTTCCGTCGTCGTCAAAGCCATGGTCTCATAGTCCGAGCCGCGAACCTCTGCGAGTTGCTCTGCCACCCGCTGCACCATGGCCGGCTCGTTCCGTTTGCCGCGATTCGGCACTGGGGCCAGAAAGGGCGCATCCGTCTCAATCAAAATGCGATCCGCCGGAAGTTTCGCCGCCACGTCGCGAATTGGCTGGGCCTTGGGAAACGTGATATTGCCGGCGAAGCAAACGAGAAAGTTCATGTCCATCGCCGCTTTCGCGTGCCCATACTCCCCCGCAAAACAGTGCAGCACCCCGCCCAACCCCGTCGCCCGCCAATGCTCGTTGAGCAGCGCCAGCGCGTCGTCCCAGGCGTTGGTACTGTCTGCCGAGGCCCGACAGTGAATCAGAATCGGTAAGTTGTGCGTCGCGGCGATCTTCATCTGATCGACAAAAACGCGCTGCTGCACCTCGCGCGGCGAATGATCGTAGAAATAATCCAGACCGATTTCGCCGACCGCCACCACTTCCGCCTCGCTCGCTAAAGCATCCAGCTTGTTCAGTGCACTCTTGTCCGCCAAAGTTGCCTCGTGCGGATGAATTCCAGCGCTGACAACAATCTGAGGCATGTCCGCCTTCGATCGATATTTCCGGCTCAGTTCGAGCGCGGCGTGCATGGTGTCCGGACCTTCGCCGATCCCCACTGCCAAAATGGTTTCCACCCCTGCCTCATACGCGCGCACCAGCATCGCTTCGCGGTCGTCTGCGTAGCGGTCACTGTCCAAATGTGCGTGCGAATCCACCAGCATGGGGAGTTCCTTGTCCTATTTGAGCCGTGCTCCGATTTCGACGTCTTCCAAAAATCCTGCCAGCACGGGAGTCCCCTTGTCGCCGATCGAAGCAGCGACAATCATCCCATTCGATTCCAGGCCGCGTAGTTTTCTCGGCGCCAGATTTGCCACGATCACCACCTTGCGCCCAATCAGGCTCTCGGGTGCATATGCTTCTGCAATTCCCGCCACGATCTGTCTTTGCTCGTACCCCAGATCGACCTCAAGGCGCAGCAATCGGTCAGCTTTCGGAACTCGTTCTGCCACGCGAATGATGGCAACACGCAAGTCGACCTTGGCAAAATCTTCAATGCCGATCTTGGGTTCTGGAGGCACGGCGGGGGTCACGGGCTCTACCACCGGTTGCGGCGGAGGAAGCGGATCGAAAACGGCACTCACAGGACTCACCTGCCGGTTGGCAGCGGCTTGTTGCGCGACGGCATCCGCCTCCTGCTCAGGAGACAGCCCGGTCGCGGAGAATGGCTCAGGCACATGGGGAGGCGGCGCTTGCTCCACTGGCCCCGATATTTTGCTGTTGGGAACAGCCTGTTGCTCCGCCGCTTCGGATTGGGCTTCCCTGGTCGCCGTGGCGACACGCTCGTCTTCCATGTTCTGCATACGCTCAATCGCTTCCTTTTCCACGCGGGGAAATACTGGACCCAGCTCGCCAAGCTTGGTGCCCGGCGGCAGATCGCCCCACTTCAAATCTTTCAAATCCGCCTTGCTGATGTCGCCCAGTCCAAGTTGCCGCCACACCTTTGTCGCCGCATCCGGAATCACCGGATAGACCAGCGCGGTGATGATACGGATTGCTTCCGCCGCCGTGTATAAAATGTCGCGACGACGTTGTTCGAAAATCGCTTCGCCTAAGTTGGCGTTATTTTTCCAAGGCGCCTCGTTCGTAAGGAAGCGGTCAATATCGCCAATCAGTTTCCAAATTCCCTGGAGGGCGATAGAAAAATCTAAGCTCTCGAAGCCTTCAGCAACATGACTCTCGCGCTTAAACAATTCGCCTGTCCCAAGATGTTGAATACTGTTAATTATTCCAAGTACATTCCCCCCGATGGGCGCGTCGGTTATGTGTGCATCTCTGACCTGTGGTTCAGCCTCCGGCACCACGCCATCAAAATACTTCACAATCATGGCCAGCGTGCGGCTGACCAGATTGCCATACCCATTGGCCAGGTCCGCGTTATATCGCTGCACCAGCGCATCGAAGCTGAAGCTGCCATCCTGCCCAAACGTCACTTCCCGCAGCAGAAAATACCGCAGCGCGTCCGCGCCCAGCACATCCAGCACCGTCTCCGCACGCACAATGTTGCCGCGCGACTTCGACATCTTCGACTGTTCAAACAATAGCCACCCGTGCGCCACCACGCTCTTCGGCAGCGGCAGTTCAGCCGCCATCAGAAACGCCGGCCAGTACACGCAATGGAAGCGACTGATCTCCTTGCCGATCAGGTGTACATCCGCAGGCCAATACTTGTTGAAGTTCGCGCAATCTTCGCTGCCGTATCCAAGCGCCGTAATGTAATTCGCCAGCGCGTCCATCCACACATAGATGACATGCTTTTCGTCGCCGGGTACAGGGATACCCCAGTTGAAACTGGTGCGGCTGATCGACAGATCGCGCAGGCCGCCCTGGACAAACGCCATCACTTCATTGCGCCGCGCTTCCGGCCGGATAAAGTCCGGATGCTGCTCGTAATACTCCAGCAGCTTGCGCTCGAACGCGGACAGCTTGAAGAAATAATTCTCTTCGCTCACCGTCTCCGTGATGCGACCGCAATCGGGGCACGGCGTTCCTGGCGAACCTTCCACGTACAACTCATCCCACACGCAGTACTGCCCGGAGTAGGTGCCTTTGTAAATGAATCCGCGCTTCTGCAGCTCCGCAAACAAATGCTGCACGCCGCGTTTATGCCGGGGCTCGGTGGTGCGGATGTAGTCGTCGTAGGTGAGTCCCATCCGGTTCCACAGGCCGCGAAACTCGTTCGACACTTCCGCGGCAAATTCTTGCGGAGTTTTGCCGGCCTTGGCTGCCGACCGCTCAATCTTCTGGCCATGCTCGTCGGTGCCGGTCAGAAACAGCACGTCAAATCCACGCATGCGCTTCCAGCGCGCTACGGCATCGGCCGCCACCGTCGTGTACGTGTGCCCCAGATGCGGGCGGGCATTCACGTAATAGATAGGCGTGGTGATGTAAAACGTCGGTTTCGGATCTTGCTTTTTTTCCTGGGTTGGCATCAAGTAGGCGTTCAATCCTCGCGGGTAAGGCTGGAGAGCGGATCAATTTCATCTTATAACGTTTTGCCGCCGCCCCTCTGCGAGTTCCATCACTGACCCCGCGCGCAGCTCATGCCAAAGAAGGCCGCGAGCGTCATCGCGACGCGTGGCCGGCGGGGACTCTGCTAAAATTCGCACTAACCCAATCGAATCGCTACCAGGTCGCTCCGGCGGCCCAGCGCCCACGGACGACCCTTGTGTATCGCACCTATCGACAATCTTTGTTTGAGCGTTTTCGCACTGTCCTGCTGGAAAGATTCCAGGTAGAACTTCCTCGCCTCACGGTGGAGGAGCCTCCCAATGTGGAGATGGGCGACTATGCCCTGCCCATCGCCTTCGAGCTGGCGCGCACGCTTCGCAAAGCGCCACGAAAAATCGCCGAAGAACTCGTTGCCGCCATCGGCTCCGTGCCAGGATTCACGGCATTTGAGGTCGCCGGCACCGGTTACATCAATTGTCGGCTTGATCGAAATGCGGCGGCGCGCGAGCTGGCAGCGCGGATGGAAAATCTGCCGCAAAGGTTCGACTTCATCCTGGTCGAACACACCAGCATCAATCCCAACAAGGCGGCGCATGTTGGCCACCTGCGCAATGCCATCCTCGGCGACACGCTGGTGCGCATGCTGCGCGCCGCCAACTACCTCGTCGGCGTGCAGAATTACATCGACAACACCGGCGTTCAGGTCGCGGATGTGGTTGTAGCGCTGATACACCTGCGCGGCATGGATACGGAGGCCGTCAAGCGCTGGATTGCCGAGCTCGCCGCACGTGGCCAGCGCATCGACTTCGCCTGCTGGGACCTCTACGCCCATGTCTCGCAGTGGTATGACGCCGAGGAAAACGAAAAGCAGGCCCGTAAGCAGATTCGCCTGGATACGCTGCACGCGCTTGAAGCCGGTGGCAATGAGACCGCTGCCATTGCCGACCTCGTCTCCACGGCCATTCTGCGGCGGCATCTGGAAACCATGCTCCGGCTCGGCATTGAATATGAATTCCTGCCCCGCGAGAGCGAAATCCTGCATCTGCATTTCTGGAATGCCGCCTTCGAGTTGATGAAGGAAAAAGGCGTCCTTTATCGGGAAACAGAAGGCAAGAATGCCGGCTGCTGGGTGATGCGGCGTGCCGGAACTGCGGGCGCGGATGGCGAAAATCCCGATGAAGAAGCCAAGGTGATCGTGCGCTCCAATGGGACCGTCGGCTATGTCGGCAAAGATATCGCGTATCACCTGTGGAAGTTCAACAAGCTCGGCCTCGACTTCGACAAACGGCTTTTTTACGCCTACCCGGACGGCACGCAGTGCTGGATCTCCTGCGAGCCGGACCCAAAGAATCCCGCCATCCAGCCATCCTCATTTGGTAGAGCCGACGCCATCTACAACGTCATTGACGCGCGTCAGGCCGATCCGCAGAACAACGTGATTGAAGCCCTGCGCGGCATGGGATTCGCCAGAGAAGCGGATAACTATCATCACTTCTCCTATGAAATGGTCGCACTGACACCGCGCTGCGCCATGGAACTGGGCTACGTGATTTCCGAAGAGGACCAGGGCCGAGCCTACATTGAAGTTTCCGGACGCAAGGGTTTCGGCGTGAAGGCCGATGACCTGATCGACAAACTGATCGCCTCCGCTCTCAAGGAAGTGAACGCGCGCCATCCGGGACTAAGCGAAGACGAGCGCCAAAGCATTGCCAGCAAGATTGCGGTGGGCGCGCTGCGCTATTACATGCTGCGCTACACACGCAATACCGTCATCGCGTTCGATTTCGAGGACGCGCTCAGCTTTGAAGGCGAGACTGGACCGTATGTGCAATATGCCGTGGTGCGCGCTGCCAACATTTTCCGCAAGGCGGGCATCACCGCCGAAGCTGCGCTGCAGCAGTTTGAGGCCATCGACACCACAACCTATTTCACCGACGAAGATGGCGACAGCCTGTGGGAACTGTGGCTGCTGGCGTCGAAGTCCGTGCATGTGCTGAAGCGCTCAATTCAAACCACCGAACCGGCATATCTGGCGAAATACGCCTTTCAACTGGCGCAGCAATTCAGCAATTTCTACCATCGCCACCACGTTTTGACGGAGAGCGATCCAGCGCGAAAAGCGCTGCTGCTGGCAACTGCTGCCGTCGCCCAGCGAGAACTGCTCCGCACGCTCGGCTGGATGGGCATCGAAGCCCCCGATGTGATGTAGGACCTTTGCGGCTCGAGAGGATCGCGTTACTTTTCGTAGCTCCTGATCCACTCCACAATGCTGCGCACAGCCACGCCGGAGGGGCCCTTCGCGATCCACGGCTTCTGCTCTTCCACCCACGCGACGCCGGCAATGTCGAGATGCAGCCATGGTGTTTCCTCGACAAACTCTTTCAAGAACATGGCCGCCGTACTCGCGCCGCCATAACGGCCGCCAGTATTTTTGATATCTCCAATGTCGGAGACGATCATGTCGCGATACTCCTCTTCAAGCGGCATGCGCCAGAACCGCTCGCCGGAAATTGCCAGCGCCTTCTGAAAGCGGCCATAGTTATCTTCATCGTTGGCGAACACGCCGCCGTTCACCATGCCCAGTGCCACCACGCACGCCCCGGTCAGCGTGGCCGCATCGATCAAATGCGTCGCGCCCAGTTGCCTGGCATAATGCAGGCCATCGGCCAGCACCATGCGACCTTCCGCGTCGGTGTTCAGCACCTCAATCGCCTTGCCGGACATCGCAATCGCAACATCCCCCGGCTTGTAGGCCTTGCCGGAGGGCATATTTTCCGCCGAGCAAACAATCCCAATCACGCGCACTTTCAGCTTCAGTTGGGCAATCGCACGCATCGCACCAATCATGGCCGCACCACCCGCCATGTCGTACTTCATCTTTTCCATGCCTTCCGATGGCTTGATGGAAATGCCGCCGGTATCGAACGTAATTCCCTTGCCCACCAGCGCGAGCATAGGTCCATCGGCTGGAGCATTCTTGGGCTCATAACGCATCACGATCAGCGCGGGCGGCTCATCTGAGCCCTGCGCGACTGCCCAGAATGCGCCCATCTTCAGCTCTTTGATCTTGTCTGTGCTGTGGACCTCGCACGTCAATCCCTGCTCTTTGCACATCGCCGCGGCGCGTTCGCCGAGAATCGTCGGGGTCAGCCGATTGCCGGGCTCGTTGACCAGGGCACGCGTGAAGTTCTGCGACTCGCCGAGGATTACACCCACGCGCAACGCCGCCTCGACCATTTGCCTATCCGCGCTCACAGGAGCCACCACGGTAAATTGCTCGATGGAGCGATCTTTGCGATCGGACTTGTAGGTATCCGGGTCAAAGTCTCCGACAAACGCGCCTTCCACCGCGGCGCGCGCGGCTGCAGCTAAATCCAACCCCTCGTGCTCCGGCAACACAAACGTCACCTGGCGAATTTTACGGGGCTTGACAAAACGCACCGCGGCGCCCGCGGCCTTGCGAATTTCCGCTAGCGACAGCTTCGCAGTCTTCCCCACCCCAACGATCAAGAGCCGCTTCGCTTTTAGTTCCGGCGGCGCATACAGCAGCAGGGTTTCGGAGGCAGTGGCGGAAAATTCACCGCTTCTTAGCGCCGGTTTATCGGCGCCTGCGACAGTGGCATCGTTCGTCAGCAGCACCGGCTCTGCCGCCGCATTCTTGTCTTTTGAGCTGGAGGCATCCGCAGCCAGCACAACCAAAATTTCGGCTTCCAAAGATTGCAGCGCTTCAAACTTCACATCGGTTTTCATTTGAAATTTGTTTTCCTTTCAGATTTCAGCCCGTGACACTTCTGCTTCGCTCTGCGCTAGGCATTGCGACGTTTGCTGGCGGCGATGGCGGACCTGGCATCGCGGTCGTCTTCACGGCGGCGCTCGGTCTCACGCTTGTCCCAGTTTTGCTTTCCTTTGGCGACGGCAATCTCACATTTCACGCGCCCGTTTCGAAAATACAACCGGGTCGGAATCAGCGTGAGCCCTTTCTGCTGCACCTTGCCAAGCAGCTTACGTACTTCCTCGGCGTGCAACAGCAGCTTTCGCGTCCGCACGGCATCGTGGCTGGTGTAACCGCTGTGGGAATACGGCCCAATATGCAGATTCAGTAAAAAGGCTTCCCCATCCTTGACCAGGCCGTAGGCATCGCGCAGGTTCGCCTTGCCTTCGCGGATCGACTTCACTTCCGTGCCGCGGAGCACCACTCCCGCCTCAAACTTTTCCAATAAAAAATAATTGTGGCCAGCCTGACGGTTCTGGGCCGCATCTCTCTCACCGGAGGCGACAGGATCGCGCGGCTTGGGCTTCTTCGGCGGGTTCGGAACCAAATTGGTAGTTGGGCGTGGCATTGATTGAACATTTTCCGCTTCACGCGAATGCGAAGAAGGCTACCTGTTTTGCAGGCTCACGCAACCGAAGGCTGTCAGGAGCGCGCCTGAACCCGTTCGACTCCACAAATGCCGCTGCAATTCCTCATGCTAGCACGCAAATCACGCCACTTGTTGCGCGGGTCGATCGGCGAACACGGGCCCGGCCAGTCCAGCTCCCCGATGGTATAGTGATGGTAACGAACCGCTGCATTGGCTCGAGCGAAACAGTCGCTGCTCGTTCGAGTTTGTCGCAAATGCCGGGATGCGCCGAATTCATGCCCTTGCCCTTCTATCCTTCTCGCGATCGGAATCTTGATATCGCCGCAAGTTCGAACCCGCTCGCATGTCCACCCGACCCTTCGTCGTCCTGCGCTTCTTCCCGACGGTCTCTTTGCCGCTACGTGCGCCTGTTCGGCTGGATCGGTTTTTTCCTGATGGCATTCGCCATCCAAGGCACATTGTCTCCGCTGCATGCAAATGCCGCCAAAAAGCTTTTCAAGCAAGGCAAACAGGCTGAAATTCGCGAAGACTACATCACGGCCTATGAGGATTATCGGCAGGCGTGGCTGGCAAAGCCCAAGGACATGGAATACAAGGAATCCTATACCCGGCTTCGTTTCCAGGCCGCGGCACAGTATGTGGGATTGGGGAAAAAGCTGCGTGACCAGGGGCGGCTGAACGATGCTTTGACGGATTTCCTCCGCGCCCTCGCGATTGATCCAACCTACGAGGAAGCGCGGCAAGAGGCTGATCTCTTACGCGCCCAAATCAACGGTTCCAGCGCGCTCCACGCCCCCTCGGATCACTCCGGTGTCACCTCCGCTACCAGCCAGAGAGAACTGCAGGATCTGGGCGGCCCGCTGCATTTGAAACCGCTTTCCGATGAACCGCTGACGATTCACATGGTGGCCGACACCAAGGAAATTTATAAAACCATCGGCAAGCTCGCCGGCATCAATGTTCTTTTTGACCCCGACTACACTTCCAAGCGCATCCCGATCGATCTCGATCGAGTGACGCTCGCCGACGCTCTTCGGAGCGTCGCTTTCGTTTCACAGACCTTCTGGCGCCCGGTCACCTCCGACACTATCTTTGTCGCGGCCGACACCCGCACCAAGCGCACCGAATTGGAAGCACAAGCGGTGCAGACCTTTTACCTGGGAAACATCACCCAGGCCAACGATCTGAATGAAGTGCTGAATGCGGTGCGCAACTTGATGGACACCACCGTCAAAATGCAGGCAGTGCCCAGCCAGAATGCCATCGTGATGCGCGGCACCCCGGACCAGTTGCTGTTGGCGCAGAAGATCATCGACGATCTGGACAAGGCCAAACCGGAAGTTGTCGTCGATATCGCGGTACTGGAAGTGAATAAGGACCTGCTGCGCAACATCGGACTGCAATTGCCGGGATCGATCGGCGTGCAACTGCAAAGTTCTGCCGCCGCTACGACCGCGACTACCGCCACGACTACGCCGGGACTCACTGGCACCACAGGAACCACTCCCCCTAATCTTTCCCTCAACGATCTGGGCAACCTGAATGCCACCAATTTCGGCATCAGTATCGGCACGGCCACGTTGAATATGCTGCTGACTGACTCCGACACACGCGTCCTGCAAAATCCGCAAATCCGGGCTGTAGATGGCCAAAAGGCGACGCTGAAGATCGGCTCCAAAGTTCCAATCGCCACCGGTTCGTTTTCACCTGGCGCCGGCATTGCCGCAGCCGGTATCAGCCCGCTGGTAAGCACGCAGTTTTCCTATGTCGACGTCGGGGTGACGATCGACATGCAGCCGACCATTCACTACGACGGGGACGTTTCGATGAAGCTCCACATCGTGGTTTCGAACATCACCAGCTACAGCAACCTGGGTGGAATTGAGCAGCCGGTCATCGGACAGCAGGATTTGCAGCAGGTGATCCGCATGAGAGAAGGCCAGGCGAATCTGCTGGGCGGAATTCTGCAGCACTCCGAAAGTTTGACCGTCGGGGGCACGCCGGGACTGGGAGAAATTCCGCTTCTGAAGTATCTGTTCAGCTCGCAACAGACGGAAACGGTGAATGACGAGATTGTTTTCGTACTGATTCCCCATCTGGTTCGCGGCATTGATTTGAGTCCGCTCAACTTGCGTACCATCGACACCGGAACGGGTACAAATGTAAGCCTGCGCGAGGTGCCGCAGCAGTCCCAGGATGTTTCTTCCGCCGTAATCACTCGCACCGGCCACACCCCACTGACGTTTGAGCCGAGTACTCCGCCCGCAGGCGCTGCCGAGGCGGCAAATCAG
Organism: Acidobacteriota bacterium; assembly: GCA_021793595.1. Next base: position 6,063 of record JAJYSL010000016.1, on the reverse strand, counting down.
GCAGTGACGCAGATGGCGCAAATGGCGCAGAATGCGGGAGCGAATCCTCCGCCTGCCGCTGCGGGCTCTGCGATGACGCTTTCTTTCGCACCACAACAGAGTGTGCATAAGGTTGGCAGCACGTTCCAGATGCAGATGGACCTGACTGGTGGTCATGACCTTTTCTCGGTGCCCATGCAACTGCACTACGATCCCAAGGTTCTTGAGCTGATCAATGTCGATACCGGTACCCTGCTGGCGAAAGACGGCCAGACCACGGCCACCGTGCATCGAGATGAAGGCAATGGCGATGTGACCATCAGCACCTCGCGCCCACCGGGCGTGAAGGGCATCACCGGCGACGGCAGTCTCTGCACCCTGACCTTCCTGGCCAAGGCCCCGGGGGACGCCACCGTACAGGTGACCAAAGCAGCCGCCCGTAACAGTGCGCAATCGATCCTGCCCGTGCTTGCGGGCTCCCCAGCTATCGTCCATGTGCAGTAAGCTGGAGAAGTAGGGAGCGCTTCGCAATGGAGTTGAATAGGATGGGTGCGAATCGCGAAAACCGTGAAGCCGCATTAACGCGCTGGATTCTCCGTGCAGGGACGATTTTCGATCCACGCATTCGCCGATGGACAACAGCGCCCGGACAACGCAACACAGGCCAGCAGGGATTGACCCTGGTGGAACTGATCGTGACGGTAGCCATTCTTTCGATTCTGGCCTCCGTCGCTTACCCGATCGCGCGCTTTCAGATCCAGCGGCAAAAAGAACAGGTTCTTCGCGACGACCTTTGGACCATGCGCCATGCCATCGATAAATACAAGGACGCCGCGGACCGGCACGCCTTTCAAACTTCGGTCGACAGCAATGGATATCCGCCGGACATGGACACCCTTGTCAACGGCGTCGATGTCCAGGGGAAGAAAGTGAAATTTCTGCGCCAGATTCCCGTCGATCCGATGACCGGGAAAAAAGATTGGGTACTGCGTTCGATGCAGGACGACCCGGATAGCGATTCCTGGGGCGGCCAGGATGTTTTCGACGTACACTCCGCCTCTGACGGGACGGCCCTGGACGGGACAAAGTACAACACATGGTAGCCGCGGGACAACCGATGTCGAACCATTTCCGCACCACGCTTTTCCAACGACGCCGCTGGAATCCCCTGGCGACGGCAGGAGAATCTACTCGGCGACAGCGCGGCTTTACGCTGGTCGAACTGATGGTGGTGATGGCGATCATTGCGGTTCTGATGGCGGTCGCTGTTCCCAGCTTTGTCTCTGCCATCCGCAGCGCCAAGGAAGCGGCCCTGCGCCAGGACCTGCACACCATGCGTGACGCCATCGAGCAATATACGGAAGATAAAGAGGCCGCTCCGCAGTCCCTCGACGATCTGGTGCAGGCCGGCTATCTGAAGTCGCTTCCCATCGATCCTATGACCCATAGCAACACCACCTGGGTCGCCGACCAGTCGGACTCCTACAGCAGCGTCGATCAGACGCAGACCGGTATCGATGATGTCCACAGCGGTTCGGATCTGGTCGGCAGCAATGGTGAGCCCTATTCGCAATGGTGACGGAATCTGAAAGACTGATCCCGTGACCAATCCAGACATTTCTTCCGCAACTCAACCCAACCAGTCCACTGTCTATCGCCGCTACGCGCAGCTGCAGTCGATTCGTCGCGAACGATTTTCACGCGATGCTGCGGACGGCTTGGCAGGACTCCTACTGACATGCGTGGGATTCGGCCTGGAAGGCGCAGAGTTGGCCCTCGCGACCGTCATTTCCGGCGGAACATTTCTCGGCGTCGATCCCTCTACCGAACACTTGAAGGCGGCGGTCCGCAACGGCTCCTGCGACTTTATGGTGAACACACTCGATGAGTCGCTGCGCGTGCTGAAAAACGAATTGCGCAAGAAGAAGGCTCTCTCGGTCGGCCTGCTGGGGGAGGCAGCGGCGATCCTGCCGGCAATGGTCGAGCGGGGCGTACAGCCTGACCTGGTCGCCGATACCTGCATGCCCGAAAACCAGGCTGCGGCCAGCCATTATCGGCCTGCGCTGCGCACGTTGGTTGAACGCGGCGCGGTCTGTGTGAACACCCGCGCTGTAGAACATTCTCACACCGCTGGCTTTGTTGAAGTGCTCTGGACAGCATCCAGCATCGCAGACCTGCGGCGGATGGACCAGCTTGCGCTGCGGGGACTCCCTGCAGACGATGCAATCCGTCGCCGATGGCTGCAGCATGCCCCCGGATACTTCCATCGCCAGCGACCCTTGCAGCGCGTTCTGGAGATGAACTCGGAAGAAGTGACGCAATTGGCGGATACGTTCAAGACCGCGGTTTCTGCTGGAGCGATTCAATCGCCTGCGACCCTCCACGTGCAAACCGCCGAAGGCTCGAAGGCAACCATCGAACTGTAGCGGCTCTCAAAACCGGTCGGCAGGATTAAAGCGATTCCGCGTTGGCCTTCTTCGCGGACTCAGCAATCCTGTGGATCGCTTGCCACAGGGCCGATACGCCCCGTCCATCCTTCGCAGAGCACACGAGAATATCCTCCGTCTCCAGCGCTTCGCGCAACCGCCTGGTCGCAACCACACGCTGATTCCCCGACAGCTTGTCCGCCTTGGTCCCGACAATAATTCGCGGGCGATGAATGCTGTCCAGATATTCCGCCAGCATCACGTCCCCGGGCTGCGGCGGCACATTCATATCGACCAGGCAAACACAGGCCGCCAGCGTTTCTCGCTCGGCCAGGTACGGGTTGATAAATGCCGGCCATTCAGCGCTGATAGAGCGGGAGATTTTTGCATATCCATAGCCCGGCAGGTCCGCCAGAATCAGCTCTGGCCGGGGCTGCGACGGCGCTTGCAACGCAAAAAAATTGATGGCTCGCGTTCGCCCAGGCGTGGAAGAAACGCGCGCCGCCGGCTCTCCTAACAAGGCATTGATCAAACTGGATTTGCCCACGTTGGAGCGGCCCAGGAAGGCAATCTCCGGCACCGAGGTGGCCGGGAATTGTGCGGCGCTGGTAGCCGACAAGAGAAACGTTGTTTGATAGCGAAACATTAGGGATCCACCTGAATCCGGGTGCCCCAGGTCTCGCCTTTGAGACCTGGGTTTAGAGTAGCGACTGCACTATCGCTATGCAGAATGACGAGAACATGGAAATGCCTCCGCCACCCGGCATCAACCAGCAACTGCCGTCCCCGTCGGCGCAGGGTCATGGGCACGCAGTTCGGCGACAATCTCCGCAGCCGCCTGCCGTGCCAAATCGTCTTTCTCGCGCGGGAAAGAAATCGCTCCCACCCGTGCGTGCCCCCCGCCACCGTAGCGTTCACAGATCACGGCCAGATTCACCATTTGCTCCGCGGGTACGCGCGTCCACGGATTAGAGCCCACCGCAATTTTGGTGCGAAAACTGGAGCGGCTGAGGCCGATGCTATAGGTCGCTTCGGGATGCAGATAGTAGGGAATAAATTTGTTGTAGCCTTCCAGCGGATGGTCCGTAATGTCGAAATAGATGGTTCCCTGTTCGCACGTGGAGCGCTCCCGAATCAGCGCCAATGCCTGGTGATGGCGTTCCATCAATCCCGGAATCAGGTCGCGCACGAACGGCTGGTCCAATACTTCCGTCAGGCTCATCTCCGTCAGCCATGGAATCAATCTGGGAACAAAGCCTGGGTCCTGCGCCGATTCAATCGCCATGGTCAGCTTCATTGCCGGCGCGGCCATTTCCACGGCACTCTCGGCGCTCTCGTAGTGCGCGCCATCGACAATGTCGGCCCAGCGAATCAGTTCCGCAACCGGGGAAGCGTCGAATCCAAAATGCGTTGCCGCAATGTGCGCGATGAATCCAGTACACGAAACATAGTCGGGATCGTAAAATTTCCGCTCGCGAATCTTTGGGTCCTTCTGTCCAGCGAGAAAGTGCTGGTGATCTTCCGGGGTCAGAAATGCGCTCAGGTGATGATCGAACCACCAGCTTATAGCCGGAGAAGCGGAATACTTGAAATCGACAATGGCATTCTCATCGCCGGTAAACTCTTTCTCGTCAAACAGGGCACCGGCGCGGTGGACCAATCCGCAGAATTCATAGTCCGCGCCCGCAGCGATGCGTTCGCGATGGAAGCGCGCGAACAGCGAGGCCGAACAGGCTCCATCGAAACACTTATCATGATAAAAGACGCGTACTTTCACTTGAGAGCCATCACTCCATTCGCCACCATCCAATGGCAACGATATCTTCATAGGCTGAATCAACTAGCATTGCTTGCATTCGGCGATATGTCAAGCGAACCGGCTTCCCCGACAACCTGTTCGCCCTCGGGGACATGAGGGAGGAGCGGAAGAAAACGCGCTGACTACCGGCGATTGACCGTCGGGATCAGCTTGATCTCATACAGGGTGGGCCACAGCTTCCCGGTCACATACAGTCGGTCATGCTGGCTGTCATAGGCAATTCCATTCAGTACGGCATTGTCGTTCTGTTGCACAGCCGCCGGCCGCAGGCCTGAAAGATCAATCCATTCGATCACCTTGCCGGTCGCAGGAGAAATCCGCGCGATTCGATTCGTTCCCCAGATGTTGGCGTAAATTTCGCCGTGGATGTATTCGAGTTCGTTCAAATTCATCACCGGTTGGCCATCTGCGGTCACTTGAATCTTGCCGACCGCTTTGAACGTCGAGGGGTCGAGCAAGTGGAGAACGGAAGTGCCGTCGCTCAGAATCAAATGCCGGCTGTCATGCGTCAGACCCCAGCCCTCCCACGGATAAGTGAACGTGCTAAGAGTTCGGAAGCTGAACGTGTCATAGACAAACCCCAGGTGCGATTGCCAGGTGAGTTGAACCAGGTGGCTCTGCCAGTCGGTGAGTCCCTCGCCGAAATATTTTGCTGCCAGGTCATGTTTTTGTAGCACCCGGCCGGACGCAAGATCGACCATGCGCAAAGTGGACTGCCCTCGCAGCCCTGTCGATTCGTACAGCATGCCGTTCACGAACGCCAGACCTTGCGTGAACGCGGTCGCATCATGCGGATACATGTGGACGATTCGATAGCTTTCAGTCGGAGTCGCGCGGGTAGCGGCGAAGACGGACGCGGCGGCCACCCAGGAGATGAAAATCAGGATAAGAAACGGCAGCCGCAAAGTTCGTCGGCGACAAATGTTGTGCGAAGTCACCTGTGCGAGGCCTTGGGGACGCATACATTCAACATACTGCATCGCGAGGAATCATCCGAAGCACAAAAACCGCGTGCGACCCATGCGAATTCGCCGGTAGTATGGAAGCACGAACTTACTGCAACGCATATCGATTGCATGAGGCCATCCCATGGAAGTTCTCCCGCCGGATTCACCGGATACCGTTTCTGAACCTGTTGCACCGCAAATTTCACCCGTCCCTCGACCGCGATCCACAGTCCTGTACGGCCCCAATGGCTTGCGTGCCGGCTGGAGCATCGTGATCTACGTTGGGGTGCTGATTGCGCTGCTGTTTCTTGTTGGATTAGAGCTGCACTGGCTGACACCTCACCTGCCAGCGAGCATGCGCCCGACTCGGGGTTCGGGCTTTCATCCCGCGATCGCCATTTTGTCGGAAGCCAGCGCCCTTATCGCGGTGCTGCTTGCAACCGCAGGCATGGCGCGGCTGGAACAGCGTCGTGCGGCGGACTACGGGCTATCCGGGTTCGATCGCGTCCGTCAGTTTATGATTGGCCTGGCCTGCGGATTCGCCTTCCTCTCCTTGCTGGTTGGCATCCTGGTGGCGACCCACCATCTCACGCTTACCCAATCGCACATGACCTTAGGTTGGTCGCTGAGGTACGCGGCCGCTTGGGCTCTGGCCTTCTTCCTGGTGGGCATGACCGAGGAATTTATGCTGCGTGGCTACCTGCTGTACACGCTGGCGCGCGGCATCCGTTTTTGGCCGGCGGCAATTGTGCTGGCGATCCTGTTTGGTGCGCTGCACAAGGGCAACCCCGGCGAAAGCCCGTTCGGCCTGGTCGCCGCGGCGCTGATCGCACTGGTGTTTTCGCTGAGCCTGTGGCGGCTCGGTCATCTGTGGTGGGCCATTGGATTCCAT
>JAJYSL010000015.1 GCA_021793595.1 Acidobacteriota bacterium | reverse complement strand
TTTTAGGACTGACGGGGCATCATCCCATCACGCGGTTCCTGCGTTTTCCCTTGTTTGTCGCGGTGGGCGAGGCGAGTTATTGCCTGTACATTCTCCACTTCAACCTTTGGCGCTGGATCCATCAAAGCGGGATACTGGTCCGCCTTCACGTCGTGCGCTTCGATCCATGGGTCTCATACCTGATGCTGGAGATCGCCGCGCTGGTGGCGTATCGATTCATCGAGCGGCCGACACGAAACTGGCTGCACCAAGTGCTGCCAGCGCTGAAAAATGCCCGTGGCCAGTTTGCACCGTCGCGCGTTGCCGGTCCTCCGACTATTGCGGCGGAGCAGGCTTCCGAGGGTTGAGCGGGCGGCGGGCGAAATAGAAGAGCGATCCGGCCAGCAGTGCGAACATCAGCACTGAAACCCAATCGTGGTATAGGGGATTCTTGGTCGACATCTTCAGGATGTCGAAGCGTCCTGTTGCCGATTCATACAGCTTGAGCGCGACGCCTAACAGGCCGACGATGCCACCGGCGGCAATCAATCCGCTGGCGTACAGCGAGCCTGGACTGATCTCGCCTTCGAGTGCTCCAGCGGACGCGCCATCGCGTGCGACAGCGCGATCGATCATCCAACGGACCACGCCGCCGCAGAAGATGGCCAGCGTTGTGCCGATCGAAAGATACGCTCCGACGGCAAAGGAAAGTGAGCGGACACCGAGCAGCTCGACCACAACGACAAGAAAGACGCCCAGCCAAATCAGACCCCAGGGAAGTTGGCGGGTGAGGATGCCGTTGATGACGGTGGCCATCAGGCGTGCCTGCGGCGCTGCGGCGCGTTCGCTGCCGATACCTTCAATCCACTGCACTTCAATGTGTCCGGTGGCAGGATTGAAAAGATACTTTCCGTCGGCAAGTTTGTGCGAGCCCAGCGCGTTGAGCAGGACATAGTTGCTTCCGTGGTCGATCTGCTCTTTTCCGCTGGCAAGCTTCACACGAAATTCGCGGCGGGAGAAATGTTCCTGCTGGACGGTCACTCCATCGGCGGGCTGAGAAAGATTGTAAGCAACATTCGTCGGGCGAAACTCCTCCAGACCCTTGTTCATCGCCGTCAACGTAACACCGATCGATATGGTGGAGATGCAGACGCCGATGAGTAGCGCGAGCTGCTGTTTCCACGGAGTCGCGCCGATCAGGAAACCGGTTTTCAGGTCCTGCGAAGTATCGCCGGCATTGGCGGAGGCGATGCACACCACGCCGCCGATGGTAATGGCCAGCGCGCCGAAAGCGGGAGCGGTCCAGCCCTTGACCAGGAAAATTGCCGAGGTAGCCATCAAGGTGGCGATGGTCATGCCGGAGATGGGATTGGCGGAACTGCCGATAAGGCCGACGATGCGCGAGGAAACGGTGACGAACAGAAATCCAAAGACGATGACCAACAGCGATGCCGCCAGATTCGCCAGCAGGCTGGTTTGCGCGCCGGGGACGGGCTTGAAAGTGAGGAACAAGAACATCAACAGGACCAGAAGGATTGAGCCTCCGACGACGACCGACATGGGGAAGTCACGATCGGTGCGTTTTTCCTTCGAGGCGTCAGCGCGGGATTTGCCGATGGTGGCAATGCCTTCTCGGAATGCTCCCCAGATGGTCGGCAGCGTGCGAAGCAGCGTGAGAATACCGGCGGCGGCCACTGCGCCTGCTCCCATGGGACGCACGTAGGCGGCCCACAAATCGCTGGGCGACATTTGCGAGATCGGCTGGGTGCCGGGATAGATGGGGCCGGTGAAATGCGCGCCGAAGAAGTGAATGGCAGGCATCAACACCAGCCAGGAGAAGACGCCACCGGCGAAGATGGTTCCGGCAACGCGAGGACCGATGATGTAGCCGACGCCGAGATATTCTGGCGTGGCATCGGCGCGAATGGCAGAGCCAGGGAGCCATTTGGGCTCGTAATTGGGCGTGCTGGGCCACGCGCTGAACAGGTTGCCGTTTTGAAATAGGGTGTAGACCCCGCCCAGGCCGAGGCCCCAGAAGACGCGGCTGGCAAAGGAGCCGCCACGCTCGCCGGCGAGAAGAACGTCAGCGCAGGCGGTGCCTTCAGGGTAGGTGAGGTGGCCATGCTCCTTGACGATGAGTTCTCGTCGCAGCGGAATCATGAAGAAGACGCCGAGCCATCCGCCGAGAAGCGCCAGGAAAAAGATGCGCGAGTATTCCAGATCGAAGCCGAGGAAAATGAGCGCGGGTAGGGTGAAGATCACGCCGGCGGCGATGGACTGACCGGCGTTGCCAGTGGTCTGAACAATATTGTTTTCCAGAATCGAGGCGCGACCGAGGGCGCGAAGCACGCTGATCGAAAGCACTGCGATGGGAATGGAGGCGGCGACGGTAAGCCCCGCGCGCAGGCCAACATAGACGGTGACAGCACCGAAGAGAACGCCGAAGATGCAGCCGAGAAAAATGGCTCGGAAAGTGAATTCCGGACGCGAATCGTTCGGCTTTACATACGGCTGAAATTCCGTGGAAGATGCAGCGTGGCTGGCCGACGGGTCAGATTCGAGGGGTGGGATGGGTGGTCCGACGGTGCTGGCCAACGTTGAGCCTCCGTGAAACGAATTACAGCAAACCGTTGAGTGTAGAGCATTCGCTAGGCTCAACGATAGCCGGTATTTTCCTTTTCTCCCATGCAAGCCAAAAAGACGGCTTGAATGGGATGCCGGACTGAAATACCCATGTTAGTCTGCCGTGGCGGACTAACATTAGGCACTCCGGCAGTCTGTCTGGTCGCAGGGGGTAAAAATTTTCTGTCGCGGCAGGCTGTTCCTTTCATGAATTCCGAATATACTGCACTCAGCCGGATCGAACGAGGCGCATGGCCGACCCGCTCCGGCACGTGAAGCGTTCCTGACAGGAACGATTTATGGTTGGGAGGTGCGTCTTCCCTAAGCAGTCCCCGAGGTCACCAGACCGAGCCAGTACGCTTCCGCCATCGGAGATGGCCGCTTGGCGCGCGGTCGCGCGTGTCCTCCGAAGTCCCTTGGACGCTTTGAGTTGTGCGATCTTTCCTTCCCAATGCAGGCTCTGTAATCAACCTCTGCTGCATCTTTCTACCGCGCCGATCTGTGCCGTTTGCTGGTCCAATCTACCGGAACAAATCCCAGACAATTTATGTACTTTGTGCGGCGAGCGGCTGAGCGTAGGCGGTTTGCGCTTTGCCATGACGGTCGCCGGACGAGGTTCCGACAGTGAAAAGCTTTGCTACCTGTGCGAGCGGGTGCGGCCGCCATTCCAACTGGCAATTGCGTATGGGGAGTATGAAGGCACACTGCGCGCGCTGATTCACTTGCTGAAGTATGAGCGTGTCCCGACTATCGCTGGGCGGCTGGGTACGCTGCTGGCTGGCACGATTGCGCGGCACCAGAATGTGCCGCCGAGCCTGACGGTGGTGGCAGTTCCGCTGCATGGGAGCAAACAGCGGGAACGCGGATTTAACCAGACCACGCTGCTGGCGGAAGCGGCAGTGCGAGCTCTGCGCCGGCTGCGCCCTGATCTTGAATTGCAGGTGGCATACGACGCGATGGGCCGTCAGCGCGCCACGGAAACGCAGTCAGGCTTGACGCCGCATCAACGACGACGCAATCTACGCGGCGCTTTTTTTGTTCGCCAGCCGGAGAAGGTGGCAGGGCGCGCGATGCTGCTGCTGGATGACATTTACACCACGGGAGCGACGGCGCGGGAATGCACACGAACGCTGCTGGGTGCCGGCGCGCTTTCTGTGCATGTAGCGACGCTGGCACGCTCGCAACGCGAAGGCGTGGCCTTTTGGGATGCGGTGGGTGCGATGGGAAACACAGTGGATTCAAGCGCATCGCAACGATCGGCTGGCAGCAAATCAGCGACAGTTTCAAGCTTTGCGAATCGAGAGTAAGGGAGGAAATCGGATGTCTACGGGACGAGCTACAATCTATGCCCGCAAACAGAAGCCGCAGGCGAAATGCCACATGGGCCACTCGGAGCCCAAGCTGCAGGAGCGTTCATCGACCCAAACGGCATCGCCAATGCACACGCCGGTGCTGGTACTGAACGCCTCCTACGAGCCGATTAATATTTGCGGGGCGCGACGCGCGCTGGTTCTGATCCTGAAGGGAGTGGCGCGCCCGGAAGAAGAGCATTCGACGCTGCTGCATGCTGCGCGTTTGCGCGTGCCTGTGCCCTCAGTGATCCGCCTGCTGGAGTATCGCCGTATTCCTCACCAGACGCGGGCGCTGTCGCGCAAAAATATTCTGCTGCGCGACCGCAACACCTGCCAATACTGCGCCACTGTTTTGCCGGCGAGTGAATTAACGCTCGATCACGTTGTGCCGCGCTCGCGCGGCGGTCTATCAACCTGGGAAAATCTGGTGGCGTGCTGCCATAGCTGCAATCGCGCCAAAGGCAACCAGATGATCCATGAACTTGAAGGCATGCACTTAATGCGCGAGCCGAGACCATTTTCGCTGCATACCAGCCGGCATATCATGCGCATGATCGGCAGCAGTGACTTGCGCTGGAGAAAATATTTGTACTACTGAGCGCGATCATGTGTGCAATTGGACGGGTTGCTGTCGGCTTTTCTAGAAGCGCCACAGCGCTTGAGGGTTCTGGCTCACTCGGCCACTTTCTCCGGTACGCCTTATACTGACCTTCGAGCGGCCATGCAGCTCGAACAGGTCTTTGGCCCTCCATTTTCCATGACAGAGATAGAAACCCAGGCAACAGGCGCGGATCAGCGAGAGCGCGAACCGCTGTGGCTGGATATTTTCTTCGCGTTGCTGACGGCAGCGTATGCAGTGTTGTTTGTTCGCCAGCCCAGTCCCTTCTTCGCCGATGACAGCTTTTTTTACCTGCAGGTGGGACGCAATTTTGCGCTCGGCTATGGCAGCACCTTCAATCGCCTGATGCAGACCAACGGCTACCATCCCATCTGGATGCTGATGTGCGCGGTGGTCTATCGGGTGTTTCCGGATCGCAACACGGGTCTGCACGTGATTGCGGCGTTGATTGTGCTGCTGAACATTGTGGTGCTGGTGGCGGCGGGGCGATTGCTGCGCCGCCTGCGGGCGCCGGCCTGGGTGGCCTGGACGATTCTGATTCCATTTCTATTTGGCCTGCAACTTGGGACCGAGTCTTCTTTGAGTGCGGCCATGCTGGCGGGAACATTGCTGGCGCTCTATAAGTTCTTCGAGCATCCGGATTGGAAGAGCGGATTCGCGTTCAATGTCCTGGCGGCGTTTTCGGTGCTCAGCCGGCTGGATTCGATTTTTGTGATCGCGTGCGTATGGATCGCGGCTCTGTTCTGGTGTTTGCAGCAGCAACATCAGGCGGAAGGCAAGCGCGCGCTGCGGATTCATCTGGCGTGGATACCGATGTATGCGGTGCTGTGGGGCGCGTACCTGGGCAGCAACCTGTTCTGGTTCCACATTTTGATGCCGATCAGCGGGCTGCTGAAGTCGAGCAACGGAGGCGACCATGCGTTCGGCCATAACTTACCGCACACAGCGCTCATCTCTCTTATCATCTGCGCAATTTCCATTGCGGTTCTGTGGCGCAAGCAACGCGACCGCTGGTTTCTGTTTGCGGAGCTGCCGTTCTTTATTGGCATTCTGATGCATGCCGCGTACATCACGCTGCGGATGACCGGAGAGACGCGCTGGACGTGGTACTACGTCAGCTGGGCGCTGCTGGCTGCGTTGACCGCATCGCGCGCGACGGCGTGCCTGCTTCGCACGGCTCCGGCAACGGCGCAGGGACGCACTCCCTCTGTGGCGGCGACGTTGCATTCTGTGGGCATCCTGCTGGCCATCGTATTCTCCACGCTGCTTTGGTACAAGATGGGCTGGAAACACAGCCGCGAAAAGGTCGCGGAAGAAACGACCATTCCCGCATTGCGTCAGGTGCTCGACGACGACCATATGCAGCGACTGCTGGCTTACGATCAACCGGGTGGTATGGCGTACTTTACCGATGCCGCAGTGGTGCCGCTGGACGGCCTGATGGCCGATCGCGAATTTCAAACCGAGCTGGCGCAAAAAGGGATCGGCGAATTTATTCGCAGGGACAATATTGACGGATTTGCCGGTCCGACCGTGCCGTTCGACGAGTGGGGCAAGAACACGTATTGCGGTCATCTCTTTTTGGAGAGCACGAAGTATACCTGCGAGCCATGGACGGCGGGACCGAATGGCGAGCCGCAATGGATGATCACCGGAGTCGAGGTCTATTCGCGGATACCGCTGGCGCCTGCGGGATATATTTCTCTGCCCCCGTCCCATATTGTGTGGACCGGGAAGAATTATTTGACGATCTGGAGAATCTCGCCGGCGGACAGCCAGCCGAAGGCGGAGGACTCTGCAGCAGGCCCGCAGAGCGACCCAGGCGCAGCGTCCTCGCGGGTACAATAGAGAGTGGCATCCGCACTACATTCATCCTATGGTGACTGCTTCTGAACTGATCCAGATCGATATTTTGCCGAAGCGGCCCCAGCCCCGGCCGGAGTGGCTGAAGGCGCGTGCGCCCATGGGAGAAGTCTTCCACGACTTGAAGAAACTGGCACGCAGCCTGAACCTGAACACGGTGTGCGAGTCGGCGCATTGCCCCAATATCGGCGAATGCTGGAACCATAAGACAGCCACGTTCATGATGCTGGGCAACCTGTGCACGCGTCGCTGCGGCTTTTGTGCGGTGCCCAAGGGGCGTCCGGAGGCGATCGATTTTGACGAGCCGCGGCGCGTGGCCGAAGCGGTGGCGGCTTTAGGTTTGAAGCATGCCGTCATTACCAGCGTGAATCGCGATGACGATATCATCGGAGGCGCTCGCGCGTTTGCGATGGTGATTGAGGAAATTCGCCGGCAAGCTCCCGGCTGCCAGGTGGAAGTGCTGATCCCGGATTTTCAAGGCAGGGAAGACGCGATTCGCATCGTGGTGGATGCTGCTCCTGAAGTGTTGAATCACAACACGGAAAGCGTGCCGCGGCTCTATCGCGTGGTGCGTTCCGGGGCGCGCTATGAGCGCACGCTGCGACTGCTGGAGTACGCCAAGGAAGTGAATCCGAAGCTGGTGACCAAGTCCGGCGTGATGGTTGGGCTGGGCGAAGAGATGCACGAACTGCTGGATGTCTTTCGCGATCTTGCGGGAGTCGGTACCGACATTCTGACCATTGGGCAATATCTGAGGCCGTCAAAGGACCATCTGCCGATGGCGCGAACCTACACGCCGCAGGAATTTGCATGGATGGAAGAGGAAGCGATGCGGATGGGCTTCCGCCATGTGGAATCCGGACCGCTGGTGCGATCTTCTTACCACGCGCATAAACAGGCCGCTTCGACGGGACTGAAGGTTCTGGCGTAGACAGACTGGCTGCGCGGGAACTCTTTCCGATCAGGGAACGAATTTGCGTGTCGGCTGACGACGATCGACGCGCAGCAGCCAGCCCAACATCACAAACAAAACAAACAGTACAGAGGCAATTTGGAAGGCATCCCACCAGAGAGTTGTGAAGTTGACGTCGGTCTGGCCGCTGAAGTCGAGCATCAGGAAGCCGATCGCGACCAGCAGCGCTGTCGCCAAAGGGAGCACGCGGCCGTGAATCTGCAAGTGTCCGCGACAGGACGGGCAGCGGAAGAACCCTCTCCATCCCGCCTTGAAGAACGACCGACGAAGGCTCAACGGCATGGTGCAGACGGGACAGGTATGCACTGGAGAGTCGATGGAAAACAGATAGCTCACGGCAATCTTATTCTAAATGGTTGGCAGCACTTGCGTTGCTTGCATTTTTAGCTCGTGCTCGTCCCCGATTGAGATGCAAACGGCGGGAACCTGACTGTATGGAGGCGTGGCTGGGGCAAACTGAAGGCCGTTGTAAACCGCTTAAGAAAACAGAGTGCTATCCGCTTGGTTACAATATCGTGTTGCAGGGAGGGAAAAAGACATCATGGCTGGATCAGCAATGGCCGGTATTCCGGCGTTGAAAGAAACGTACCAACTGCTCAAGGCTCGGATGGACAAAGCGGTGGAGGATTTTCGGACCAACCTGGCTTCCATCCGCACAGGACGCGCAAGCGTACACATGCTGGATCAGGTGAAGGTGCTGGCGTACGGGACAGAGATGCCGTTGAACCAGGTGGGGCAGATCAGCGCGCCGGAGCCGCAGTTGCTGCTGATTCAACCGTACGACACCAGCCTGATTGTGGAAATCGAGAAAGCGCTGCGCGCCGGCAGCCAGGGCTTCAATCCCCAGAATGATGGTAAGGTGGTGCGGGTTCCGGTGCCACCTATGACCGAAGAGCGGCGCAAGGAAGTGGTGAAACATCTGAACAAGGTGCTGGAAGATCATCGCACCGCGGTACGCAATATTCGCCGCGACGGCAACGACCTGCTGAAGAAAGCGACGAAGGACAAAAAAATCTCCGAAGACGAAGAGAAGCGGTCGCTGGAAGAAATGCAGAAGCTGACCGATGAAGAGATCAAGCGCATGGAAGAGTTGTGCAAGGCGAAAGAAAAAGAAGTGATGCAAGTCTGACTGGCAACCAGGGAACAGGGAAGCCACAACGAGTTTCGTTCGCGAGACTCGAATGTGTTTTTAAAATGCCGGTGATTCTGCTCTCTGTGCCCTATACACTACATCTTGTCGCCTAACCTAAAATGCCAGTATGGATTCCCTGAAAGTTGTGCATGCAGTTTGCCCGCTGGACTGCCCGGATTCGTGCAGTGTGCATATCTTCGTGAACGGCGAGTGTCGCGCAACAAAAATTCAAGGCAATCCAGACCATCCTGTGACGCGGGGATTTCTTTGCGCCAAGGTGACGAAATATCTTGACCTTGTCTACTCCCCGGAGCGAGTGCTGTATCCCATGCGGCGCCGGCCGGGAGTTGCGAAGGGCCCTATCCCCGCAGGGAAACAGGCACAGGTCTTCGAGCGCATTTCCTGGGACGACGCGCTGGACGCGATTGCGGCACGCCTGCAGGACATCTCCACAAAATTTGGACCGGAAGCCATCCTTCCGTACTCCTACGCTGGAAATATGGCGGTGTTGGGGTACGGATCGATGGACCGGCGCTTTTTTTCGCGCCTCGGAGCTTCGAGGCTTGATCGCACCATCTGTTCCGCTGCCGGTGGCGAGGCATTGATGTCGGTCTATGGAGCCAAGCTCGGTACCGACACGGAACACTCTCGCCACGCCCGCACCATTCTGGCGTGGGGCGCGAATATTCTCGGCACCAATGTGCACTTGTGGCCGTTCATCCAGGAGGCCCGGCAAAAGGGCGCGCGGCTGATCGTCATTGATCCTTACGCGACGCGGACGGCGCAGGCCGCCGACTGGCATCTGCAGATTCGACCGGGGACGGACTCGGCGCTGGCGCTTGGCATGATGCATGTACTGGTCGCGGAGAATCTGTATGACGCGGACTATGTGGAGCGTTTCACGCATGGCTTTGAGCCGCTGCGCGCCCGTGCAAAGGAATATACACCGGAGTGCGTGGCAGAGGTGACCGGTCTCTCCACGGAAGACATTGTGCGGCTGGCGCGAGAATATGCGACCGCAACTCCGGCCGTGATTCGCATGAATTATGGAGTGCAGCGCGGGCAAAATGGCGGCGCTGCAGCGCGCGCCATCGCCATGCTGCCGTGTCTGACCGGTGCATGGAAACATCTCGGCGGAGGGCTGCAGCTTTCTACCAGCGGCGCGTTTCAGTTCAACAAGCAGGCGCTGGAGCGGCCGGACTTGGCGGAAGCCAGTCCGATCGGCCGAGCCGGTCGCATCGTGAATATGAGCCGCCTGGGCCATGCGCTGACAGAACTCGGCGTTCACTCGCCTGGGCCGCCGGTGCAGGCGCTGGTGGTCTACAACTCCAACCCAGCCGTGATCGCGCCAAACCAGAAGGCGGTCTTGCAGGGATTGCGTCGTGAGGATCTGTTCACCGTTGTGCATGAGCAACTCTTTACCGACACCACCGACTACGCTGACATTGTGCTGCCGGCCACGACATTTTTCGAGCACAAGGATTTTCAGGGGACCTACGGCCACTACTACGTGCAGCTTTCCGAGCCGGCAATTGCGCCCCTGGGCGAAGCGCGATCGAACGTGACGCTGTTTCGGCAGCTGGCGCAGCGCATGGGTTTCACTGAGTCCTGCTTTCTGGATAGCGAAGAGGACATGATCGATCAGGCGCTGAGCGGAACGAACTCTCCCTGGTTGGAGGGAATCACGCGCGAGCAGTTGGAATCGCAGCATTCCATCCGGTTGAAATTTCCCCAGGAGCAGGAAGGCGGCGCGTTTCAGCCATTTGTATCGGAGGCATGGTTTCGCACTCCCTCCGGCAGAGCGGAATTTTATTCCGAGACATTGGCGGCGCAGGGCTATGATCCGCTGCCGGGGTATGTGGCGGCCGATGAGTCGCGACACTCGCCGCTGGCGAAGAAATTTCCGCTGGAGCTGCTGGCGCGTAAGAACGATAACTTCATGAATTCGACATTTGCGGCGTTGCCTTCCCATCAAGCGATGGAGGCGGCGCATTTTGGCGTGCTGGAGATGCATCCTGAGGATGCGCGGGCGCGAGGAATCGTGGATGGAGACGCGGTCGAGGTGTTCAACGAACGCGGAAAAATTCCGCTTCGGGCCAAAGTGGGCGCAACTGTGCCTGCCGGAGTGGCCGCTTCCCGTTTAGGATGGAACAAGCTCACTCGTGACGGACAAGGCGTCAACTCTCTGACCAGTGAGACGCTGACGGATCTGGGTGGAGGACCGACCTTTTACTCCACGCTGGTGGAAGTGCGCCGAGCGCAACCAGATGGAATTGCGGTCGATCATGAATCATGATGTTTGCGAGGCATCTGGTGCGCCGCATCTGTCGCTGCGGCGGATGAGATGTGGGATTGAAAATGCGGCATAGCGGGTGTTCGATACACACCCAGGTTTCATCCGCCGCGGCGGACGAGACCTGGGGCACCCACAGAGGAATTTGTCATTGAAGTCCAGTTGGAAAGCTAGCTGGACTGAAAATGTTTTTTGGAGTCCGGAGCGCAGATCGATCGCGTTCCACAACGAAAAATGAGCCAGGGTGGAAGTGCGGTCGCTAGGAGCGAGCGGTCATCTCCCGTATAATCGTGTTTTCCTCTGGAATCGATTTTTGGCAGTGAGGGTGTGCATATTTTTCCCGCGAGTGTAGGGGGCTTCCATGTCCCAAACCAACCGACCACGAGCGTGCGCCTGTGGACCCGCCGGACTGTCCAAGTCCTTGCGGCGGTACTGTTGTTCCTCGGCATAGGCTTGAACGCCCGGGCCCAGTCCCAGTCCCCTATACAAAACATAGCGCCCGCCAGCGAAGCCGCCACCCCGCAGGGCAGCATCATCAGAGAAATCCGCGTGGTCGGCAATCGCAGAATCCCCAAGGAAACGATCCTCGCGCGTATCTTCTCGCACGTGGGCGATCCCTACGATTCCGCCACCGTGGAACGTGACTTCAATTCACTGTGGAACACGGGATATTTTGAGAATGTCCAGATCAACCGCGAGACGACGCCAAAGGGCGTGATTCTGACAATTATCGTTCGCGAGCGGCCCACCATTCGAGAGATCAATTACAAGGGGCTGAGTTCGGTTTCTGTTTCGGACGTTCTTGATCGGTTCAAAAAGGCGAAAGTGCCGTTGTCGGTGGACAGCCAGTATGACCCGACCAAGATCAAACTGGCGGAAACCGTACTGAAGGAATTGCTAGCCGAGCACGGACACCAGTTTGCAACGATTCACACCGTCATCAAGACGATTCCCCCGGCCTCTGTCTCCGTCAATTTCAACGTGAAGGAAGGCCCCACGGTCAAAGTGGGCCACATCAAGTTTGAAGGGAACAAGAAGGTTTCCAGCCGCACGCTGCGCGCCTCCATGAAGAACCTGAAGCCGATCGGCATCCCGCATTCGATCATTCTGGAGAACCTGTTCGCCCGCACCTACGATGAAAGCAAGCTGGAAGAGGATACCGAACGGATCCGGCAGGCGTACCGCAACCGTGGATACTTCCGGGCCAGTGTTGAGCAGCCGCTGACGCACATCCGCAACCAGGGTGGACTTTACATTCCGTTGATCCATTCGCGGAAGGGCAAGGCAATCGACATCACCATCCCGGTGGAGGAAGGCGATGAGTATCGGCTGGGAGGCATCACCTTCACCGGAAACAAGCGGGTAACAAATAAGCAGGCGTTGCGGTCGCTGTTCAAGCTGAAGGATGGACAGGTTTTCAACGCATCCCTGATTGGCAAGGGCCTGGAGAACATGCGAAAGGCCTACGGACAACTGGGGTATATCAACTTCACCGCAGTTCCAACGCCGCGCATCGACGAGCCGAAGAAGCTGGTCTACCTGAACATCGACATCGATGAAGGCAAGCCGTACTACGTTTCTCGGATCGAGTTCCGCGGCAACACCACCACGCGCGACAGCGTCATTCGACGCGAACTGCTGCTGGAAGAAGGCCAGGTCTACAACAGCCACTTGTGGGAGATGAGTTTGTTGCGCCTGAACCAGCTGAGCTACTTCAATCCGCTGAAGGTGGATCAGGATTCGGAGACCCAGCAGGATGCCGATAACGGCACCGTGAACCTGCTGCTGAACGTGAAGGAGAAGGGCAAGAACTCCATCGGATTGAATGGAGGATTCAGCGGCCTGTCGGGTGCGTTCCTCGGCTTGAACTATCAGACCAACAACTTCCTTGGACTGGGTGAATCGCTGACCTTGCAGGCGGCGTTGGGCGATCTGCAGCGCAACATTACGTTTGGCATGACGATTCCGTATGTGAGAAATCATCCACTCTCACTGGGCTTCCAGGTGACCACGCAGAAGTCGCAGTACAACGCATTCAAGAACCCCCTGTCGCTGACTGGAAGAAGCCAGAACTTCGATACCGCACAGCAATCCTTTGTGCAGAATTACAACCAGACCAGGACGGGCTTGAGTCTGTCGGCGAGCTATCCGATTCCGCGCACCTTCAAGCGCATCGGCGCCACGTACAGCCTGAGCAAGTCGAATATCCAGGCATTCAGTCCGGCCACGACGAATCTGTTTCAGTATTTGAACTTCCGCCATGGAACGACGGGCAGAAGCGCGCTCAACGGGATCATCACGAGTGAGGTCTCTCTGAGCTACAGCTACAGCACGGTGGGTAATCCTTACCGCCCGCGCAACGGCCAAAGCCTCAACGTCGTCCTACAGGGGTCGGGATTGGGCGGCAACGTCAGCTCCATTACACCGTTGGTCGAATACAAGTTCTTCAAGCCGATTACAAAGTTCCACTTCAATCCTGAAGGGCGCAATATTTTTGCGTACCGCATCCAGGCATCCTACATTCAAGGCATCGCGGGACTAGTAGCCTCACCCTTTGACCGCTTCTACGCTGGCGGTGAAAACGATATCCGCGGCTTCGACGTTCGGGCGGCGACACCGTATAGTTTCGTTCCTACCAAGGTGATGTACAACCTGACCAATCCGGACGGAAGCTTAGTCCCGAGAGATCCCACGAATCCAACCCTGGGCCCGGTCCAGGTGCCATTGCCGGTATATTCGGTGGCTTCGATCGGCGGCGATACGCAAATCACGAACAATATCGAATACCGCATCCCTCTCGGAGGGCCGGTGGACTTCTCGTTCTATGTCGACTTCGGATTGGATATGGCGCTGAACCATAATCAGCTGCTCTTGAACCCGCAGGCCAAGGCGAATCTGAATGGGGCGCTGTATGGGTGTCCGGATCTGATTAATGGCACCTGCCAGGGCGGTGTCACATGGGAGGAGGCGCAGCACGGCACTCCATTCATCTCCCGGCTGGGCGCCATTCCTGGAACCAATATTGTTCCGCGTACCTCAGTGGGCCCCCAGATCACGGCCATGCTGCCGATTATCAATGCGCCGGTGCGCATCTATTTTGCTTTCAACCCGAACCGCTTACACCAGATCCAGGGTTCGGATATTCTGTTCAATCGCAGTTTCTTTCCGTCGGGGGAGGCGGGAAGTTTCACGTATCAACAAGCGCTGGCAAATTATGGCTCCAGGTATTTCCTTTGGGAGCCGCGCAAGACGATGCGCGTGAGTGTGAGTACATCGTTCTAAGTTGAGGAGTCGCTGGGATAGATCCGGATTGGAGTGCGGCGGGAGCGGTTGCAACAGCGACGCAGGGTGAGAATGAGATGAAACTAGGAGGAAAGCGGTGTGGGATCGGTTTGACGGAAGATTTTCAGCGCTCCTATAATCCTTCCAGATCTCTTCTTAGCCGAATGTTATGGGTTTCCGTCTTGGCAGACTCTGGCGAGGTCTTTTTTTGCGTGGGGGAAAAACACGCACGGCCTTTTCTGAAAGAATCGCTGCACAGAAGGAATTTGCAATTGATTGCACGATGAGATTCGGTTTTGCTTGTCTACGCTGCAAGCCGGGGAGAATGCCCGATTGCCACGAGCCAGGAGCCAGCCCGCAAAGTTTATGAAAGTTCCAGACCCTGCTCCACCTGCAGGGTGAATATCGAGTGGAAGTCAAAGGAGTTCCAAATCATTATGAAGCGTTCTTTATTTGTGGTTGCCGCACTGGCAGCGACCTTCACTGTCGGCGCCGGCGCGCAGACCAGCCAACCTCCATCCGCACCCGCACCCGCATCTGCTACTGCCTCGGTTTCGCCGACGGGTGCCACCAAGATAGCCGTGATCGCGTTTCAGCCTGCGGTCGCTGCCACGAACGAAGGACGCGCGGCATTTGCCAAAATCCAGCAGCGGTTCCAGCCCAAGCAGACGGAATTGAAGGGCTTGAGCGACCAGATCGACGCCTTAAAGAAGCAATTGCAGGCCGATGGCAGCACGCTGAGTCCGGACGAGCGCGCCACCCGGTTGCGCACCATCGACGACAAGGAAAAGTCGCTACAGCGGCAAGCGCAGGACGCGCAATCTGACTTTCAGCAGGCGATGTCGGAAGCCTACCAGGGAATCGCGCAGAAGTTTTACGCGGTGCTGCAGGATTATTGCCAGACGAACGGATACGGCGCGGTGTTCGATATGAGCTCGCAACAAACGCCGGTGGTATGGGCGAGCAAGGCCGCAGACATCAGCCAAGCAGTTGTGCAGGAATACAACCAGAAGTCGGGCGTACCGGCTCCAACAGCAACCGCCGCCCAGCCGGCGGCGCCTGTGGCGACCCACCACCGGACGAAGCCTGCAGCGCATTAAAGCTTTGCGATCGGCTGCCGATAGATAGGGTAGACGGCGACTGATTGCAAGACATTGGGGCGGTTCCTGCCAAGTTGCGGCGAACCGCCCTTTTCTTGTGGAAAAAATTGTGGGAAATTCGATTTCGGGACGCTTTCCCGGCCGCGGGCGCTTCGGCAATTGGGATTCGACATCCTGTAAGCATTTAAACTATTGATTTTATTGACATTTTCACAGCCGCAGGGTTTTTGCCTCACGGAAGGCTAAAGTCCATGTTTTTTGAGCTTTCCACAGTGTCCCATGAAGACTACGTGAATTTCAGGCTGATTTTACGGGCTTTTACGAGTCTTCGCCGATTCTGAGGACCGCCAGGAAGGCCTCCTGTGGAATGTCCACTCGTCCGATCCGCTTCATTCGCTTCTTGCCCTCCTTCTGTTTCTCGAGCAGTTTGCGTTTGCGCGAAATATCCCCGCCATAGCATTTGGCGAGGACGTTTTTTCGCAGCGCGGCGACCGTCTCGCGGGCAATGACTTTTGATCCAATGGCAGCCTGAATGGCTACCTCAAACATTTGCCGCGGGATCAGCTCGCGCATTTTCGAGACCAGGGCTCGACCGCGCTCGTATGCAAACTCCTGATGCACAATGATCGACAACGCATCCACCGGTTCGCCGGAAACGAGGATGTCAAGCTTGACCATGGGCGAGTCCCAGGTGTCGGACAAGTGGTAATCGAGGGAAGCGTAGCCGCGAGAGATGGATTTCAGACGATCGTAAAAATCCAACACGATCTCGTTGAGCGGTAGCTCATAGGTCAGCATTACGCGGGTGGGGCTGACATATTCAAAATTCTTCTGGCGGCCGCGTTTGTCTTCCACCAGTTTCAGAATGCCGCCGACATATTCCTCATTGGTCAGGATAGTCGCGGTGATGACCGGCTCCTGAATTCTTTCGATGTTGGTGGGATTCGGCCAGCGCGAAGGGTTGTCGACTTCGACGACGTTGCCGTCGGTGAGCGTGATGCGATAACGCACTCCGGGCGCCGTTGTGATCAGGTCGAGATTGAACTCGCGCTCCAGCCGTTCCTGAATAATTTCCATGTGCAGCAACCCGAGAAAGCCGCAACGGAAGCCGAAGCCGAGCGCGGCGGAACTTTCCGGCTCGAAGAAAAATGAGGAGTCGTTGAGGCGTAATTTTTCGAGCGCATCGCGCAGCAGCGTGTGCTCGTGGGCGTCGACTGTGTAGAGACCGGCGAAGACCATGGGCTTGATGTCTTCAAAGCCGGGCAATGCGGCGGCGCAAGGATTCGCATCATGGGTGATGGTGTCGCCAATCTTCGCATCGGCGACGTTCTTGATAGTCGCGACAAAGAAGCCGACTTCGCCAGCGGAAAGTTCCTGCACCACAACCGGCTTGGGTGTTTGAACGCCGATCGATTCCACCTCAAACGTTCGGCCATTCGACATCAGGCGAATCTTTTCCCCGCGCTTCAGCCGTCCGTTGATGACGCGGGTTAGCACGATGACGCCGCGATAGGCGTCGAACCAGGAATCGAAGATGAGCGCCTGCAAGGGAGCTTCCGCGTCGCCGGTGGGAGGAGGCAGGCGATGCACCACAGCTTCCAGCACAGCTTCCACGCCGAGGCCGGTCTTGGCGCTGATGGGAAGTGCGTCGGTGGCATCGAGTCCGATGGTCTGCTCGATCATTTCCTTGCTACGTTCCACGTCGGCGCTGGGCAGGTCAATCTTGTTGATAATGGGAATAATGTCGAGGCCATTATTGATGGCGATGTGTGCATTGGCCAGGGTCTGCGCCTCTACGCCTTGGGTGGCGTCGACCACCAGCAGCGCGCCTTCGCAGGAAGCAAGCGAGCGCGAAACTTCATAGGAAAAATCAACGTGGCCTGGAGTGTCGATCAGATTCAGCTGGTAGGTCGCGCCGTTCTCCGCCTTGTACGCCATGCGCACGGCGTGGGCTTTGATGGTGATGCCGCGTTCGCGCTCCAGATCCATGGCATCCAGCACCTGGGCCTGCATCTCGCGCGCCGTCAGCGAGCCGGTCAGCTCCAGCAGGCGATCGGAAAGCGTGGATTTGCCGTGGTCAATATGGGCAATGATAGCGAAATTGCGGATGTGTTCTCGATCCATGAAGGAAAGCCGACTGGCAGATAAGAAAGGTTCCACACGCCGACTGCACTGGCGATCGGAAGCGAGTCTCTTCAGCTGAGTTTACCATCACGGCACGCTGCCTTCGCAGGTGACCGGCGCAGTTCTGTACCAGCTTGCGGGCGATGGCCATACAATGGAAAACGAGCGGCCCTGATATCTATTGATGAAATATTTCCTCCTCCCGATTGCGAGTGGTATGTTGCTCGTGTTGTGCGGATGTCCGGCGCAACAGCCGAGCGCACCCGCAAGTGCACCGTCGCACGCCACCGCGCCGACGCTAAGCAACGGAGCGACGGCACACACGGCAGAAAAATCCTCGAGCACGGCGACCCAGGCGCCGACGACGGAAAATCGCGCGCAGCAGGACCAGACCCTGATCGCCGCCTCCAAAAAGGCCTACGACACCGGGATCTCACTCTATCAAGCTGGCGAGTACCAGGCGGCCCGCGAGGATTTTGATCGCGCGGTCGATATCTTTTTGACGAGCGGCCGCGATCTGAAGAGCGACAGCGTGTTGAACGATGCGTTTGAGCAGCGGGTCGATGCCATCAACGCGCTCGAACTCGACTCGCTGCAGCAGAGCAACGGTTTCAGCCAGCAGGATCAGACGCCGGTTGGGGTGGCGAACGATGTGACGTTCCCGGTGGACCCGAATCTGTTGGCGCGGGCTCAGGCGGATTTGAAGGTGACACATTCGGATCTTCCGCTGGTGGTGAATGATTATGTTGCGGGATACATCAACTACTTCACCAATACGAAAAAGGGTCACAACACCATTGAAAACTCGCTGGCGCGCGAGGGGCTGTATCGCTCCATGGTGGAGAAAGTACTTGCGGACGAAGGCGTGCCGAAAGACTTGATCTACCTTGCCATCGCGGAATCCGGGTTCCGGCCCAGAGCGGTGAACGCGCGCAGCGGCGCAGGCGGTATGTGGCAGTTTATGCCGTATGGCGATTATGGGTTGGTTCGGAACGCCTGGGTGGATGAACGGTTTGACCCGGAGAAATCGACTCGCGCCTACGCGCGCTATATCAAGGAACTGCATGAGCAGTTCGGCGACTGGTATTTGGCGATGGCGGCCTACGACTGGGGAGCGGGCAAGGTGCAACGCGCCGTGCAACGAACCGGATATGCCGATTTCTGGGAGCTGTATCAGCGCAACGTGCTGCCCGCCGAGACAAAGAACTATGTCCCCATTATTGTGGCGGCGGCAATCATGGCGAAGAACCCGAGCCAATATGGGCTCTCCGATATTCCTGTCGATCCGCCGCTGCGTTCCGACACGGTAACGACGGACTCCAGCATCAACCTTCGCCTGGTGGCGGACCTGGTGGGAACGACGGCGGAGCAGATTCAGGAACTGAACCCCAGCCTGTTGCAGATGACCACGCCCAGCGATTTTCCCTTTGAGCTGCATCTGCCGCCGGGAACCGCTCCGTTGTTTCAGCAACGACTGGCGCTGGTGCCGGAAGAACATCGCAACGCATGGCGCTTCCACATCGCAACGCAGGATGACACGCTGGCGAGCATTGCTCAGACGTTTCATGTGGGTACGAAGCAGTTGGCAGCAGCCAACGGGTTACACACGGACGATTCACTCCACGCAGATGAGGCGCTGGTGATTCCCGTGCCACCACCGGTCACTTCTGCGCACATGCGGTATCGAGTACGCCGCGGCGATACTATGGTGACCCTGGCGGACCGATTTGGCGTGACCACCAGCCAGTTGCGGCGCTGGAATCGACTGCACGGAACTCGCCTTCCGGTTGGTAGAACGATCTATGTGTCGGAGCCGGTGCGGACGCATCGTCGCCGCAGTCGATATAAGCACGGGAGCAGCGCCCATCGCAGTTCCAGGAGCCGTTCCTCCAGCGAAAGCAACGCGCACCCCAGCGGTTCGTCAAGTCATGCAAAGGGCACGCATCACAAGAAAAAGACGAAGTGACTCGCGTTCCCTTCGCAGTGAAGTAACCGGCCGGAGAAACTTCGCGCTTGTGTTTCCAGCGAACTCGTAGCATCCTTATGCAGGTATGCATTGCATTGCATGATGCGGCTGCATTGTCGAAAGATGTAAGATACGGCCATGAGCGGTAACGGCAAAGGGAGACGAGCATGATCGACGATCAATTCAAGCGAATGTCCGATGAGGGTGACTACGAACCGGAGACGAGTGAGTTTGGCGAGGATGCCGGCGACGGATTTGAAGAGGAAGAAGAAGTGACCATCTCCATCACGTCGGACGACGATGAAGACTCAATGGATGAAGATGAGATGATCGTAGTTGCAGCGACTCCGGTGGTGGAATATCAGCAGCCCGCGGTTCCAGCGGCACCGGCGAAGCCAGTTGCGGCACCGGCGAGTGCAGTTGCCAAGCCCGCGGCAAAGAAGCCGGCCAAGAAAGCTGCAGTGAAGAAAGCCGTGGTGAAGAAGGCGGCTGTGAAGGTGCCCGCGAAGAAAGCAGCCAAAAAAGTTTCGGCAAAGAAAGCTCCGGTGAAGAAGGCAGCCAAAAAAGTTTCGGCGAAGTCAGCCGTTAAGAAGTCCGCGAAGAAAGCGGTCAAGCACCACGGTAAATCTACTACGACAAGGGGTACTAAATTGGCAGTTAAAAAGGCAACCAAAAAGGCAGCAAAGAAGGCTCCAGCCAAGAAGGCTGCAGCAAAGAAGTCACCTGCAAAGAAAACAGCCAAGAAGGCCGCAAAAAAGAAGTAACGTAGTTCAAGGCAAGCAAAAATGCCCGGCAAATCGCCGGGCATTTTTGCGTCTGGAGTACGAGCCGGAAGCGATGTTTACGCTAGGAGAAATCCGCAGGGTTCAGATTGGTTCTTTCGGCGGCGCGGACGCGAGTGGCTGGTAGTATCGTGCCGCTGGATCGGCGCAGCCGTGGCACAGTTTCTTTCCGTCGCGCACGGTGTAGCGGTCGTAATTGATGCCTTCTCCGCAAACAGCACAGAGTGTGCGTTCCGATTTGTACCCCGGAAATTCTTTTTCGCCGAGCGGGACCTGCACCCACTGCTCGCTAAACAGGGTGTTCTCCGGCAGTTCGCGATAGGCCAGCATCTGCTGTTGATTCTTGTTGTCGATTTCCGGGTGCAGTTGGCGCGCCGCATCCCTGGAGGATTCGCGAGCGCAGATGCGCACTGCGCGACCGCTTTCGACGTCGACAAATGTCGCCGCCATCTTTCCCCAATCCCGAAACTTCAACGCGCGTTTGCCGAGGCGGCAGCCGGTAACGACAGCAATCGCATCGGTGGCGCAGCGGTCGATCTCGACGAATATGACCAGGCGTTTGCGATCTTTTCCGCGCGGATCGGAAAGGCCGAGTCGGGCGCATCCCAGCATCGCCATGCGTACGCCAAGCACTTGGCCGGCGCAAAGATGGCCGTGGGCAATTTCGGCCTCCTTCAGCAATTTGTCCATATCCTGCATACAACTAGAGTACATATGACCGGGCAAAAACATTGGCAAGCACATTTTTCAAAGTTGGCATATGATGTGTGTCACATAAGGAGGAAACCGCCATGATTGGCAGCCTTCTTCTCGCGATCTCGACCACGCTGCTTCCGCAAACGTCGCAGCAGCATGTTGCTCCGCTGGTCCCCCCGCAGTACTTCGCGCCCGTCACTATCCCCTTCGACTTCTTCAATCGTCATATCTTTGTCACCCTCACTCTGAATGGCACTCCTGGGATGGTTTTTCTGTTGGACAGCGGGACCAGTTGCAACATATTGAGCATGACGACCGCAGCAGCGATTGGATTGCAGCCGGTGAGCATCCAGCAGCAAAAAGGGCTCGGGCTGGGTTCTGGCAAAGTGTACGTTGCGGCGGCCAAGGATATAGACGCCAGGATCGGAGACATCCAGATCGCAAACCTTATGGCGGTGATCGATCTGAAGGACCTGGGGCAGCGCTTTGGGCATCGCATCGATGGCATTCTGGGATTTCCATTTCTGCAGCACTTCGTCGTGCAACTGGATTTCAACAAGCATTTGCTCACTTTGATGCCGTCAAAGAAATACTCCTATCGAGGGCCGGGCGACATGCTGTATTTGACCAAGCGATCGAAGACCACTTCCATTCCTGTGATGCTGAGCACACCGGACCATAGAGAGCGACAGCTCAAGGTGGAGGTGGATACCGGCAGCGATGTGACGCTGTTGCTGTATCCGCAGTTCGTGCATGGCGCTCATCTGGAGGGGATTTTTCCATCCAAGCTGCAGCAGCAGGCGTATGGACTGGGAGGATACTTTGCGATGCAGTATGGGGTGGTAAATTCGCTGCTAATGGGTCGAACGCAAGCCAGCAATCTGACAGTTTTTGAATTGGCGGGTGAGCCGCTCATAGCCCGAACGGGTTTCGCCGGAGTGATCGGCACATCGCTGCTGGATCAATTCAGCAAGGTCGTATTTGATGTGCCGCGAGGCCACATCATTTTAGAGATGAATCCGGTGAGCCAGGTGTCAGCGAATCGGCCGGTGGTTCCTGCGATTCCCTGAAGGCACCCGCGGCTTGACGGTTGATTTGGATTGCCGGGATTGTGTCGATAGTGGGCTAGGTGCATTCGCGGTTTGTCGCGGAGACATTTCGAAGCGGAGGAGAAAGGTATGAGGGCAAAAACAACTCTCGCCCTGGCAGCGATGCTGTTCGTGATGCCGCACGCAGATCCATCGCGGACGCTGCAACCGAAACCCAAACCGCCTCTGGCGCTGCCGCAGTCGAAAACGCCCGCGACCGGGATCACAGTCCCCTTCGAATATTTTCGGCGGCATATTTACGTAACGGTCAGCCTGCAGGGCAAGCCGGGATTTATTTTCATGCTGGATAGCGGTGCAAATCGCAATATCTTAAATCTGCGCACCTCAAAGTTGCTCGGGATGCAGCCGATGAAATTGCAGCAGGAAAAGAATGTTGGATTTGGTGATGCTCCCGTCTATGTCGCGCCGGAAGAACGTATTAATGCGACGATCGGCTCGATCCAAGTGGCGCAAGAGATGGCCGTGATCGACCTGAACCGGTTTGAGCAGCACTTCGGCCATCCGACCGACGGCATGTTGGGCTATCCGTTCCTACGCAACTTTGTGGTGAAGGTGGATTTCCAGAAAAAGCTTCTGACGCTGTTTCCAAAGGACGGCTATATCTATCGTGGGGCTGGCTTAGAGGTTGCGTTAAAGCCGAGCCGTGATTTTGTCATCACGCCGATCGCACTGGGATGTGATCGATTGGTGCGCCATAGCGTCGATATGGCGATCGACACGGGTAGTGATGCGACGATGATGTTGTACGACCAATATGTGCGCCAGTTGGAACTGCAGGATAGCCGGCAACATTCTGTTTCCGGGCTGGCGTTTGGATTGAACGGGTTTTATCCGGTGGCGCTGGGAAGCATCAATTCCTTTTATATCGGCGACGCAGAAACCCACAACGTAGCCGTGGATTACTTAGCCGAGAACGAAGCCGCTGCAGCGGAACAAAAGCTGCCGGGAGCAATCGGCAACGGGATTCTACAGAATTTTCGCATCGTCATCTTCGATGTACCGCAGGGCCGAATGTTTTTTGAACTAAAGCCTCCGCCGCTCACGGCGAGCACTACCCGGACCGTGAGGTATTAGGACCGCGAGGCATCATTGCTCGTCGGGAGATTCGCCTTCTTCGACCAAAGCAGATGTCAGGCCGAAAATGTGATAGCTGACGGCGGCGCTGTTGGTGGGATGAAAGACGACCTGCAGCGGCTGACGCTGCCAGGTAGCAGGGGCGCAGGCGGGTGTCGGATGATCGTCTGCCGTCCATTGCGAGAGCGCTTTGGCCACCAGCGGACGCCGCACGCCTAACTGGGAGACGACAGCGTAAAGATGTTTGCCGGTGCTGTTGATGCCGCAATAGGCGGCGTAATCGCGAAACCAGACGATCTCCGACACAGCCGGATCGAAGTCCGGCAAATGCAGCACGCTGATGTGCGCGGAACTGCGATCGACCAGCAGCCAGGGGCCGAGAACCCACAGCCAGTGAGCGCCGGCTTCGTCCGGTAATGCGTCATTCAGCTTGACGGCGCGGCGGGCAACAAACGTGCGGTCGGTAATTTCGTGGATCTCGCCGGTAGTCCAATCCTTCACCTGACCATCGACGACCAGCGGACGGACGCGCAGAGTCGTGGGCGCATCAGGGGACGAGGTGGAAGTGGCAGCGGGAGCGATGTAGGGAACTTTGCGCCAGCCGCCTAACGCGACTGAGTGAACCTTGGCGGCAACAGGAAGACAGAGCAGCAGAAGCGCGGCGCAGACGCCGAGCGGCTTGGGGTGGGCCATACGAGAGAAGGTACATCCAAGGTGATGGTGGAGCAAACCGATAATTCAATCTCGAATCAGGAGATGCTGGATTGCTGGGTCGTCGAGCTCTGGGTTGACGATTCTCGCAACTTTAATCTGGCGTCCAACTTTTACGGTTAGTTCAACGGGGCGGCCGGTAAGCGGAATCAGCAATTCATGAATTCTTTGATTGTTAATTGTCACTCCTGCCTTTGCCTGCCGCTCGGCTTCGGTGCGCGAAGTTTTCATTCCTAGCTTTAGGAGCAGCTTCGCTGTGCTGATGAAGATATCGGTATTTGGATCTCTGATCGCTCTCCCAAGGCTTGCCGCATCTGCTACGGACACATCCTGAAGAGGAATATCAATGATTTCTGTAGCGACGCCATGTTGATGTTGCGTTGCCCAATCCTTGTCGGCCTGCTGCGCAGCAGCTTCTGAATGAAATCCTGCGGTAATGGTGCGAGCGAGACGCTTCTTGGCTTCCATGGGATGAAGCGCACCGCTGGAGACATCGCTCTTCATCGCTTCAATTTCGTGCGGGCGCAGGTCGGTGAGCAGGGTCCAGTAACGCCACATCAGGTCATCAGAAATCGACATCAGCTTGCCGTACATTTCCTGCGGCGGCTCGTGGACGCCGATGGCGTTGCCGAGCGATTTCGACATCTTCTGCACGCCGTCGAGGCCTTCGATAATCGGCATCATCAGGACGATCTGGGCAGGGGTGCCCGCCTGGCGCTGCAATTCGCGCCCGATCAGAAGATTGAACCGCTGATCGGTGCCGCCGAGCTCGACATCGGCGTCCAGCATAACGGAGTCGTACCCCTGCGCCAGCGGATACAGCATTTCGTGCAGCGAGATGGGCTGTTCGGCCTGGAAGCGCTTGTGGAAGTCGTCGCGTTCGAGCATCTGGGAGACGGTGAATTTGGCGGCCAATCGGATCATGCCTTCAAAGCCGAGCTTGCCCAGCCACTCGGAGTTGTAGCGGACCTCTGTCTTCTCGCGATCGAGAATTTTGAAGACCTGGTCGGTGTAGGTCTGGGAGTTCTTGTCGATTTCCTCGCGCGTCAGCGGCTTGCGAGTGACGGAGCGGCCGGTGGGGTCACCAATCAGGCTGGTGAAGTCGCCAATCAGGAAGATGACGGTGTGGCCCAGGTCTTGAAAGTGCTTGAGTTTCCGAATCAGGACCGTGTGGCCCAGATGAAGATCGGGCGCGGTGGGATCGAAGCCGGCTTTGACGCGCAGGGGGCGACCGGTGGCGCGCGATTGTTCCAGACGGGTGCGCAGCTCGGGCAGCGGAATAATTTCCGCAGTGCCTTTCTTCAGGTATTCGAGTTGTTCGTCGACAGGGGCGAACTCGCCACGGCGATCAAAATTGGACATGATTGAAACTAGTATAAAGAGTGCGTGGCCCGCCGCGGCGGGATCCTGCGGGATGGGGTGAGCTGTGGCGATGGATGTGGCGTTGGTTCGGGCGGATACGCCGGGCTGCCAGAACGTGCTGCATTTGAACAATGCCGGCGCCAGCCTGCCGCCAACGCCGGTGCTGGAGCGGGTGAAAGCGCATCTGGACCTGGAAGCGGCGATGGGCGGCTATGAAGCCGAGGACAGTGTTGCCGAGGAATACCAGGGTGTGTACGGCTCCATTGCCAGAATGCTGGGATGCGCGCCGACCGAAATTGCGCTGGTTGAAAATGCGACGCGTGCCTGGGATGCAGCGTTCTATGCGCTGGCGGAAGGATTCGAGCCGGGCGACAAAATTCTTACCGCATCGAATGAGTACGTCAGCAACTACCTGGCATTGCTGCAGGTGGCGCGCCGGCGACAGATTGAAATTATTGTGGTGCCGAATGAGCCGGGCGGAGAGATTTCTCTCACCGCGCTGGAAGCGATGATTCGACAGCACGGCGAGCGGGTGAAGCTGATCGCGCTGACCCATGTTCCGACCAATGGCGGCCTCGTGCAGCCGGCGGTCGCAGTGGGTCGCATCGCGCGCCGAAATCATATTCCCTATTTGCTGGATGCCTGCCAGTCGGCCGGGCAGATGCCGCTCGATGTCGAGCAGCTAGGCTGCGACATGCTGGCCGCTACTGGGCGGAAATATCTGCGTGGGCCACGCGGAACGGGGTTTCTATATATCCGGCAATCGATGCTGGAGCGGCTGGAGCCAACGCCGATCGACATGACCTCCGCCGAGTGGAGTGCGCGAGAGGAATACAAATTGCGCAACGATGCACGGCGATTTGAAATTTCCGGCGGCTCGGTGGCGTGCCAACTGGGCCTGGGAGCGGCTGTCGAGTATGCGATGGCGGTGGGGCTGGACAACATTGCCGCGCGAGTCGCCATGCTGGCAGAACAGTTGCGCGAGACGCTGGCGACGATTCCTGGAGTTACCGTGCGGGACCTTCCTGGCAGCGGCAGCCAGCCGCGCTGCGGCATCGTGACTTTCACCCATGACACGCATGCCGCCGGAGCTATTGTCGCGGCCATGCACGAGCAGCGGATCAATGTGCGAGTGACCCCGCTTGGCTCGACGCGCATTGATATGGAACAGCGCGGGTTGAAGGCGATGGTGCGAGCCTCGGTGCATTACTACAACACCGAGGAAGAGATTGCGCGCTTCGCCAGGTCCGTTCGAAGTTTGTAAATATCCGCGAGGTTTCCGGACGATCCGCGCCGGAAATGAGCACGGAAGCGTCCGAAGGAGGAGAGATGTCGCGACGATCGATGATTTCGCTGGCGGCTGCGTGGTTGCTGGCAGCGGCAGGTCTGGCTGCGGCGAACCCGGCCTTGGCGCAGTCGGGGTATACGGGCGCGGATCTTCAGCGGATGGGGCAATGGCTGCAGTTCTATCACCTGGATCTGTATCGTCTGGAGATTCCTCCGTATGCGTCGCCGTACGCGGCGGCGTTGACCAGCGGCAAACATGGCTGGCGGATCGTGGTGTTTTTGCGCGATGGCGGCGTGACCAATGTGGATTGGGATTCCGGATATCTGAAACGACCATTTCAGGCGGCCAGCAGCGATAATTTTGTTTTGATTCCTGGTACGGGAACCAACTTCGGTGTCAGTTTCAGCGGTTGCGATGCCAGGGATTGCGCCGGCAATTACGGCGCCCTGCTGTACCTGCCATGGAGCCATCAGTTTTTTCAGAAGGGAGTGGCAGGACGCTCGGTCGCGTGTTCGCAGTCGCTGCTGGACCCGGCGAATGCGAGAGCGCTGGAGATGCTGGATGCCGCGCTGAAGCGCCAGCAGGCCAATGTTCCGCATTATGTGGCGCCACCGTGCCCGGGAATATCGAAGACAGCACCTTGATTTGCGCGTGCCGCCAAAGTTCGATCTCTTATGGGGAGCAAGCCGGAGGGGTTGCAGGATTGCGTGCCTTCTTTTAGCGTCAAGACTATGACTGAAAAGGGATCTCATTCGGGAGTGATGCTCTCGCTCCAGGGAAAAGTTGCGTTGATCACAGGAGGGTCGCGTGGAATTGGCGCGGCCACCGTTCGTCTGTTTGTCGAAGCGGGCGCCAAGGTCGTGTTCAACTATCGCAGTGCGGCGAAAGAAGCCGAAGCGCTGGCGGCGGAATGCGGCGGCCCGGAGCGCTGCCTGGCAGTGCATCGTGAGCTTACCACTCCCGCGCATGGCCGCGAGCTGGTTGAAGATGCGGTGCGGGCATTCGGCAGGTTGGATTGCCTGGTGGGCAATCATGGTATTTGGCCGCCCGATGATGCGCCCATTGAGCGGATGGCAGATGCGCAATGGCATCGTACCATGCACATCAACCTGGACAGCATGTTCGGTGTGGTGCAGGCGGCGGTGGGCCAGTTTAAAAAGCAGGGCAGGCCCGAGAAAAATTCGGCGGCGGGCTTCATCGTGCTGATTAGCTCGACGGCGGGGCAGCGCGGAGAAGCGATGCATTCCGATTATGCTGCGTCGAAGGGCGCGCTGATCAGCTTCACAAAGAGCTTGTCGAGCGAACTGATCCGTGAAGGCATCCACGTGAACTGCGTGGCGCCGGGCTGGGTGGATACGGACATGTCGGCGGCGACGCTGCGCGACCCGAAGAAATACGAACGGGTAGTTTCGGGGATTCCGCTGGGACGGGCCGCGACAGTAGCGGAGATTGCCGGGCCGGTCTTATTTTTGTGCACTCCGTTCGCTGGCTTTGTCAGCGGAGAGGTCTTCAATGTCAACGGCGGCTCGGTCCTGGTTGGATAAGCGAGCGAGAGTTCGGCGGCTGGGGCTGGCATGGGCGTTAATAGGGGGCGTGCTGTCGCCGGCGTTATTGAGGGCGCAGGCCACCGATGCTGCGGCGGTCGAGAGCCCGCGGCAAGCGCATGTGGCGCTCGCGGCGACCATCCAGGCGCTGGGCGGACAGGCATGGTTGGGACTGCGAACAAGTCGGGAGCACGTTCGCATCGCATCGTTCTTTCAGGGCAATCCAACGGGAGAAGTGGCCGACGCTGTGATCAGCCGCGAGGATCCTAATAAAGAGCGCGTTGAACTCGACAAGGGCCGGGTGGTTCAGATTTATTCCGGTTCCAACGGGTGGGAGATCACCTATAAGGGAAAGAAAAATCTGCCAGCAGAAAAAGTAGAACACCATTTGCGCTGGCAGAAACACTCTCTGCGACGGGTGCTGGGCCGGTGGATCGGCGATCCGGCCACAGTGGTTCTGGATGGGGGCACGGAGCAGGTAGAGCGCCACCTGGCGGAAAAGTTCACGCTGATGAACGATGCCCACAATGCGGTGACGCTCGACTTGGATGCGGAGAGTCATCTTCCATTGCGTTTGAGCTTCGAGTGGCGCGATCCGCGCTTCCACGATAAAAACGTGGATGCTGTCGAGTTCGATAACTATCACCGGATCGATGGCATTGCGACACCGTTCACTGTGACACGGACTCACAATGGCGAAATTGTGGAGCAGACGTTTCTGTTTCGCGCGGAATATAACGTTGCGTTGACTGAGAATTTATTTGATCCCGACTATGCCGCGGCGCACTTGAAATGACTGCTGGCATGCCGATGGAGGGACCATGAAAAATCCTTTTGCGAAGAGCGTCGAGGCGCCGAAGGAGGAGCCCAATGACTCTATTGCGTCGGTGGAGACGATCTATCGGCTCGACTGGGACCGTTCTTATCCGCAGAGTTTAGAGCGGGTGTGGAGCGCGATTTCCAACGCGGAAGAGATTACGGCATGGATGAAGTTTCCGATCCAGTTGGAGCCGCGAGTGGGCGGCAAAATTCACATTGCTTTTTCTGCGGAAGGCTCTCTGAATGGGATTGTCTGCGATTTCGAACCGCCGCATCTATTGATCTATACCTGGGGAGATTCGCTGGTGAACTGGAAGTTGGAAGGCGACGCTGCAGAGACAAAGCTGCATTTTTCTCATGTGGGAGTTCGTCCTGAATTGATGGCGGGAATGGGTGCGGGGTGGCACGCATTTCTGGATCAACTGGAAGACCATTTGACCGGAAGCCCTCGGCCAGGTCGTTACAAGGATCTGAAAGCGCGTTACGAAAATGCTGTCAAAGTGTAGAAGCTCGACGCTCCATCGTCGCGGCGTTTTATAATCTGCTGGGTAGCTATGGAAAATAATGAGCACGCAAATCCCGAAGATACATTGCTGAAAGCTCCGCTCGACGTTGTCGAGATCATGAAACTCCTGCCGCATCGCTATCCTTTTCTGCTGGTCGATCGCGTGGTCGAGATGGAGCGCAAAAGACGGATAGTCGCCATCAAGAATGTCACCATCAACGAGCCATTTTTCCCGGGACATTTTCCGGGCTATCCAATCATGCCGGGAGTATTGCTCTTGGAAGCGCTGGCGCAAGCCGGCTGCATCCTGGTAATGGTGGAACTGCCGGATCCAACCGAGAAGCTGATTGTCTTTACCGGGGTGGAGCACGCGCGTTTTCGGCGTCCGGCATTGCCGGGCGATCAGGTGCGGCTGGAAATCGATGTACTGAATTGGCGCACCCGCATGATGCGCATGCAGGGAAAAGCGTACGTGGACGGCAAGCTGATTTGCGAAGGGACAGTGACGTCACAGATGGTGCCGCGCAGTCGTCCCGTCAAGTCGGAAGCCGCAGGTGAAGCGACGAGCACGCCGCAAGAGGCCGCTGTCGAAGCGTGAGTATTCATTCCACCGCGCTGGTCCACCCATCCAGCATCGTTGCGGATACAGCGGTCATTGGCGCGCGCTGCATCATCGGACCGTTTTGCACGATCGGCGCGGACGTTGAGCTGGCAGAAGATTGCGAACTGGTGTCGCACGTCGTTGTCGACGGCCACACCCGCCTGGGCAGCGCAAACACGATTTTCCCGTTCACAGCGGTGGGCGTAGCCCCGCAGGATTTGAAATACCAGGGCGAGCCTACCCAGGTTGAAATCGGCGATCGCAACGTCATCCGGGAATACGTCACCATTTCGCGGGGAACGAAGGGCGGCGGCGGTTCCACGCGGCTTGGCAGCGATTGCCTGGTGATGGCCTATGCCCATATCGGGCACGACAGTCAGGTGGGGAGCCATTGCATTCTGGCCAATGGAGCCACACTGGCGGGTCACGTCACCATTGAAGATTATGCGACGCTGGGAGCGCTGTCCGCGGCGCACCAGTTTTGCCGCATCGGCCGCTACGCCTTCGTGGGTGGCGGGTCTATCATCATTCAGGATGTGCTGCCCTTTTCACTGACCTCCGCGAAGCGCGATGCGCATGCGTTCGGGCTGAATCGCGTCGGCCTGCAGCGCCGCGGATTTTCTCAAGAACAGATGCGCGATCTGCATCACGCCTACAAAACATTGCGCGCAGCAAAGCTGAACACAACGCAGGCGGTGGAGAAATTAAAAGCCGAAGAAGTTTCGTCAAAAGATGTGCGCTACCTGATTGAGTTCATCGAAAGCTCCACCCGCGGCGTTCTGAAATAATCCGACAACTGAAGATGTCCACACTTCTCCAAGCCGCTACTGCTCGACCCGCAAGGCTGGGGCTGATCGCGGGGAATGGGCGGTTTCCATTTCTGTTGCTGGACGCGGCACGGGCGCATGGCACGGAAGTGATTGTCGCCGCAATCCGCGAGGAGACGGAGCCGGAGATGGACGCGCGCGCCGCCCGCGACGCCGGCGTGCGGGTGCACTGGTTCTCGCTCGGAGAGTTGGGTCGGCTGATTGCCATGTTTCATGCTGAAGGCGTCACAAAAGCGGTGATGGCGGGACAGGTGAAGCACAAGCAGATTTTTTCCAGCATTCGACCGGACTGGCTGCTGGCAAAGCTGCTGCTTTCGCTGTCGACGCGGAACACTGACGGATTGCTGGGAGCGATTGCGAAAGTGCTGCAGGATGAAGGAGTCGAGCTGATCTCGTCAACGACATTTCTGGAGCCTTTGCTGGCGCGGCCGGGTGTTCTGACGGCGCGCAGCCCCAACCCGACGGAGCAGCGCGACATCGTCTATGGGCGCGGCGTCGCGCATGCGTTGGCGGCGTACGACATTGGCCAGACGGTGGTGATTGCGGCCCAGGCCTGCGTTGCCGTGGAGGCGATGGAAGGCACGGACGCCGTGATTGCGCGCGCCGGGGAGATTCTGCGATCGCTGGCGGAGGCCGGCGAGGCATCCACTCTGGAGCGGTCGCTGACCGTGGTGAAGGTTGCCAAGCCCAAGCAGGATATGCGCTTCGATGTCCCGGTGATCGGGATTGGAACCATCACGGCGATGCAGCAGGCGGGCGCGACCTGCCTGGCGATTGAGGCGGGGCGGACGTTGATTTTCGATCTGGAAGCGGTGACCGCAGCCGCCGATCAAGCTGGCATCACCCTCGTGGCGGATGTCGTCCAGCCAGCAGGTGAAAAGAAATAATTGTGCGCATCAATCCTCCCGTCGCCAGTGGAATGGGTGCATCCGTATAATCGAGGCCGGAGATTTCTTATGAACCTGACCCGTATATCGCTCGTTGTGTTGCTTACCGTTGTGGTTCTGTATGTGGGAGCGCGCGTGTTCGCCGCTTCCGACGCTGTTCCGCAGGTGGGACAGACGGCGCCGATCTTCACGCTGCCTTCGCAGGAAGGTACTGACGTCAGCCTGAACCACTATCGCGGCAAATGGGTGGTGCTGTATTTCTATCCCAAGGACATGACCTCCGGCTGCACTATTGAAGCCAAGAATTTCCAGCGCGACATGAGCAAGTTCGACGCGGTGAACGCGGTGGTGCTGGGCGTCAGCGTTCAGTCCGTCAAGAGTCACCAGGAATTCTGCACCAAGGACGGCCTGCACTTTAAGCTGCTGGCCGACACCGATCACAAGGTCGTTGAGGAATATGGCTCGCTCGGCAACTACATGGGAATGAAACTGGCCAAGCGCAATACGTTCCTGATCAACCCTGAAGGCAAGATTGTGAAGGAATGGATTGGCGTCGACCCCAGCCACCACAGCGAAGAAGTGCTGGCGGCGATCAAGGAAATGCAGAAAAGCTAGCCTATTGCTGCTGAAAGGGCGTTATTCTGGGCGGGGCGAAGAATCTAGGTATTGGCATCCTTCATAAATGCAGATATCCTCCGCCCTGTTCAGGATGAGGTTTCCTCGCTTTTTAGCTACGGTTCAATATTCCAGCGTTTTACGGTACCGCATCGAGCGAGGCGCAGGGGAGCGCGCAGCGCGCTGCACTGCTTTCCAGCGCCAGCTCGAGCAGGCGGATGGTGCGCCAGCCCTGTTCCGCGGTGACAGCCAAAGGCGCTACGTCCCAGATCGCATCGCGAACATTCTGGTAATACTTCCGGTAGTCGCCCGGCAGCGTGGGTACGCGGCGCTCTATAGGCTGTCCATCGCGCATGGTTGCGAGGATTCCCCAGTTAGCTTCGGGATCCTCTCCCCAGTGCGGATCGCCTAAGGTCGCGCCGCCTTGCAGCGCCCGCTCCTGCGGATCGAGGCCATACTTCACAAAGGACCCCAGCGTGCCGTGGGCAACAAAGCGAGGGCCGGCGGTGCGAGCCAGCATCGTGGAACTGAGCATGACGCGCAGCCGTGGATAGTACAGGTAGACGGTGAACGCATCGTTGACGACGGCCGCGTCCCGTTCCAGGCGGACATCGGCCATGATGGCCTCGGGCGTGCCAAAAAGCACCAGCGCCTGATCGACCAGGTGCGCAGCCAGGTCATGCAGCACGCCGTTCCCGGGAAGAGTTTTTTCCTGCCAGGGCTTGGTGCGGGGACCCGGTCGGTAGCGATCATAGCGCGACTCGAACGTGACCAGGCGGCCGAGATCCCTGGAGGCCAGGACTTGTTGCAGGGTCTTGAAATCTCCATCCCAGCGGCAATTCTGGTAGACGGAAAGGATGCGTTTTCGGGCGCGGGCCAGTTCGATGAGCTGGCGAGCTTCGTCGCTGGTGGCGACAAAGGGCTTGTCCAGCACCACATGCTTGCCGGCTTCGAGTGCCAGACGGGCAAGCTCAAAATGCGTGGAGGGCGGGGTGCTGATGACGATAAGATCGAGGTCCGGCAGGGCCAGGAATTCCGGCATGCTACGGGCGATGGCGACCCCGGGATAGGCCTGCGCGGCGGTATCGCCGTGTCGCTGCAGAATGGCGGCCAGCTCCAGGCCATCGATGGCGTGCAGAAACGGCGCATGAAAAATGGTGCCGCCATGTCCAAATCCAACCAGTCCCGCGCGAATGGTGCAATGCATGAATTTCCCTATGAAGAGAATTATCGTCCATCTCCGCTCGGCTTGTCGGTGAAGAAACTAGAAAGCCGGAGAGAACCTACGTGTGGTAGGCACTCTCCGGCGATCGAGAATTCCTGTTGCGAGGAAGCGAGACTCAGGCTTGCGCGGCGGGAGTCTGTTCCGTTTCGGCGGCTTCCACGCGCTTGGCTGCGGAAGTCTTTCGCGGGTCAGGCTTGGGTGCTTCGGGCTTCTTTGTCGACTCCACCTTCTTGCCGGGGGCGAGGATGGCGTGCAGCGTGGTACCCTCCATGCGCGGATGAAACTCCACGACGCCGGCGTCGCCCACGTCTTGAATCAGGCGATTGATGATCTGATATCCCAACTCGCGATGGGCCATTTGACGGCCGCGAAAACGAAGCGAGGCCTTCACCTTATCGCCATCGTGCAGAAAGCGAATGGCTTGATTTTTCTTGGTCTGGTAGTCATGCTCATCGACCGTGACCGAGAGCTTGACTTCCTTGATAGTGATGACCTTCTGCTTTTTGCGCGCAGCCCGTTCGCCCTTGTCTTTCTCGTACAGGTACTTTCCGTAGTCTTGAATGCGACATACGGGCGGTACGGCATTGGGAGAGATCTCGACCAGGTCGAGGCCGCGCTCGCGGGCAATTTTCAGGGCTTCAAAGGGTGGAAGAACGCCAAGCTGTTCTCCATTTTCGTCAATGACGCGAATTTCACGCGCGCGTATCCGATCATTGATGCGGATAAACTGTTTCGCCGAACGCTTATCGATGTGCCGCCTCCAAGTGCGCGAGGATATACCTCGCCTCGTAAGTATACCATTCCCTTCGAACAGATCGTCGACCACATGGACTGCCCCTTGCCCATTGCTGCAGCAGATGATGGACGCGGCCGTGCGGTTGCCAAATTTTCATGCAATGGAACGTATTTCGCCGGCCATGGCGGCGCATAAGCCGTGCGACGTGAGGCCGGTGATCTGCGCAGAAACCAGCAGATTTGGCGGTAGATTGGCCGCGATTTCGATGGAAATGAAGTTATCCGACATGGCGGGAGTTCGCGGGCTGATGCTGCTCGCGGAAGTTTCTTTGGGTGACGCCAGGGTCACGGCGCTGAGTTGCTTCCCGATGAACGCGGAACGGAAGGCGAGATTTTTCTGCCGGATCAGGTCGCTCAACGCAGCCGTGCGTTCGCGGACGACGGCGGCGGGAACCGGGTGGAGCTGATGAAGGTCCCAGCCGGA
This sequence comes from Acidobacteriota bacterium, assembly GCA_021793595.1. The sequence goes on along the minus strand of JAJYSL010000015.1, from coordinate 5,148 downwards.
CGTGCCGGGCCGCGCGGAAAACGGAAAGATGTGCAGATAGGTGAGCGGCTGGGCGGCGATGAAGTCGTAGCTCTCGCGGAATTCCTCGTCGGATTCTCCGGGAAAGCCAACCATAACGTCAGCGCCAATGGAGGCATGTGGGCAGGCGGCGCGTACCTTGGCAAGTCGTTCGGCGTAGTGCCACGGCCGATAACGGCGATGCATGCGCCGCAGGACGCGGTCCGAACCGGATTGCAATGGCATGTGAACATGGCGCGCGAAACGAGGATGCTGGCCGCGTCCGTAGTGGCGCATCAGCGCGATCAGTCCGTCGGTCCAGTCCATCGGTTCGACGGAGCTGATGCGGAGGCGCGGCAGCGGCGTGGTTTCGAAGATTTCCGCCAGCAGGTCTTCAAAGCGCATTTGCGGCGTCAAATCCCGACCCCAGCGGCCTAAGTTGATGCCGGAGACGACAAGCTCCCGCCCTCCGGCCGAGATGAATCGCTCAACGGAATCGAGCACTTGCGGCTTCGCCAGAGACCGGCTATTGCCGCGCGTCGATGGGATGATGCAGAAGGTACAGCGACTGCCGCAGCCATCCTGAATTTTGAGGGTTGGCCGGGTGCGATGGGCGGCGGAGGATTCCGCCAGGCGATCAATGGCGGAATCAGGCATCGACGGCAATTCGAAATCGCTGTGCGCGAAAATGTCTCCCGCAAGAACAAATGCGGGAGCGCCCGGCAGTCGTTCCGGGACGGTATTTCGGGCTGCGGCGAGCGACTCCAACGGGACAAAATGCGCGGATGAGGTCGCCATCGCAGCACTGACATTCTGGCTCTCAGCAGACGCGCGATTCTGGTCTGATGTAGGCCCCACTTGCCCATAAAGCGACCCGAGTGCAATGGACGCGACCTGGCTTTTATGGCTGTTGCCGACGACGGCGAAAACTCCTGGAAGCGCGGCCACTTCATCCGGCGCGCGTTGCGCATAGCAGCCGGTCACCACAATGCGAACCTTCGGATTGCCGCGCTGGACGCGGCGAATATAGGCCCGGGCGTCGCGATCCGCTTCCGCGGTGACGGAGCAGGTGTTGACCACCACGACGTCGGGCTCTCTGGAGGCATCTGCCGGACAGGCGCCCAGGGCCTCCAGACCCGCGGAAATTGCATCTCCGTCAGCCTGGCTGGCACGGCAGCCGAAGGTTTCCACGTGGTATCCTGTCACCCAGCCAGTGTAACAATCGCGCGACCGGGAACCGCGATGCCGCCGGCAGAATCTGTTAACTTGCAGATCGACAACACCGCCTGACTTGGCTACCATTAGTTGCGTACCTAGAAGGGGATCCCATCCATATGAAGCGCCGCATTCTTTTGGTCGACGATGAACCCGCCATTCTGCTTACCTTGAAAGCTCTGCTGGAAATCCACGGCTTTGAAGTGGAGACTGCAACGTCGGCACGCGATGCCAAGTCGAAGCTGCAGCGCGCCACGTTTGTGATGGTGATTACCGACATGCGCATGGAGAACGACCAGGCCGGCCTGGAAGTAACGCGCGCCGCGAAAGCCGCGCCGTATCAACCGGCAGTGGCGCTGCTGACGGCCTTCCCGACCAGCGACGATGCCTGGCGCGACGATGGCGCGGACGAGATGCTGGTGAAGCCGATGAACAGCACCGCTTTGATCCAACAGTTGGAAGCGCTGCTGGTCGCGCATGAAGATCGCAAGCGGCCGGTCGAGAAAGTTCCAGGGATGATCGGCGCTCCGGACAAGCAACGGCGCAAGGAATCGGCGCGGAGCGCGACCGTTCGCTCGTAGAAATCCCGACGATTGCAGCAGGATGAGTTCGCAGCGCTGCAAAATCTGATGCAAGTAGCATTTCGAGACACGCGGCGCGGCTGTGTTATGATGAAGCTACGCTCAGTGATTTGGTTGTGAGCCGTTCTTGTCAGACCAGCGGCAAGCCGTTCGCAGTTGCACCCTCCCAAGCCTTCTCAGCGTGATCGCTTCGCGACGTATGCGTTGCGGTGCGGCGAAGCAAAGCGCTTTCGCCATACCAGCTGTCATGTGGCATCCGAGGTCGAACCAGTTCTTCGTGTCGACCCCGAGCAGATCCATAGAAATCTGCTTTAGAGTTTCCTGAAACGCGCAAAGTAGCCGCGTTCTCCTTTGAAACTCCGGTATCCCCTGCGGTTTCATCCTTACCTTTTGCGGCCGCGAAGACCGTAAAGGCAAGCTGTGTTCCGGCCCGTCTGCACATGGGTGCAAGGCAAAGCAGGCTTGGAAACGAAGGAATATTTTGACTCAATTTACCGATTTCACTCTTTTGCCGACGCTGCAAAGCAAGCTCGCGCAATCCAAATTCATTACTCCCACCCCGGTCCAGGCTGGCGCAATTCCGCCGGCATTGGAAGGCCGCGACGTGCTGGCGACAGCGCAGACCGGTACCGGCAAAACTCTCAGCTTCCTGATTCCGATCATTGAAGCCATGCACAAGTCCGCCAGGACACCCGACCAAGACCAAGGCCGCCGGCAGGCTCGCGGCAAAAGTCCGTTCGCGCTGATTCTTCTGCCGACTCGCGAACTGGCGATGCAGGTGGAGCAGGCCTACCGCAATCTTTCACTCGACGCAGCCAGCCAGGCAGCGTTGGTGGTGGGCGGTTTGTCCGAAGGTCCGCAGCTACAGGCGATTCGCCGTGGAGCGCGCTTGATTGTGGCGACTCCGGGGCGTCTCGAAGATTTTCTGCGTCGCAAGCTGGTACAGCTGGACCAGGTGCAGATCTTGGTGCTGGATGAAGTGGATCGCATGTTGGACATGGGATTCAAGCCGGCGATCAAGCGGATTGTGGCGGCTTTGCCGGTGCAGCATCAAACGCTTTGCTATTCGGCAACGCTGGAATCTCCAGTGACGGAAGTGGTTCGCGAGTACCTGCGCAACCCCGTTCGTATTGAGATGGGATCGGTGCTGAAGCCGGCGGAAAATGTTCGCCTGCAGACGTTCGAAGTGACGACAGACAAAAAGATGCCGTTGCTCGAGCACCTGCTGCGCTCAGAAAAAGGCAGCTTTCTGGTGTTCGTTCGCACCAAGCACGGTGCCGATCGCGTCGCCAAGAAGCTGAGCATGTCCGGTTGGAATGCGACCAGCATCCATGGCGATCGCACCCAGGCGCAACGCAGTGCAGCCCTGCGCAGCTTTACTCAGGGACAGCATCGCGTGCTGGTGGCAACGGATGTTGCCGCTCGCGGCATCGATGTGGCGCACATTGCACATGTGGTGAACTACGACATGCCGAAAATGGCGGAAGACTTTGTGCACCGCGTGGGCCGCACTGGCCGCGCGTCCAAGTCGGGTGTCGCTTCCACGTTTCAAGCTCCAGAAGAAAGAGGCGATTTGCGCCGGATTGAGCGCGCGTTGAAGATCACCATGGAGCGGTTCCGGGTGAAGATGCCGCTGACTGCCTAAAGAAACGCTTGTTCACACGAATGAGGCGCTTCCTGAAGTTTTGGGAAGCGTTTCTTTTTTTTGCGGTGGCGCGAGCAGAACCGGAGGCAGCAGAGGCTTGTTGGTTGTATTCTCAAAAGGTGAAAAATAAACTTCTTGCTATGGCCTTGAATCGTTTGCACCGCTGCGCTGGATATGCGATATTGGCGGTTATGTGCGTGCTTGTTCTCTCTACTCCTGCCGTGGCACAGACCGGAACGCCCCGCTCGACATCCGCATCTGCTGCGACGCCCGTCAGTTCGCTCGCGTTGGTACCGATGCCGCGAGAGGTTCATCCGCGTGAAGTGCTGTCGTTGAAAGGCGGTATCAGCGTCGAAACCACCAGCCATGACCCAGAAGACAAATTCGCCGTAACCGACCTGATAGAGACGTTGAAAGATCGCGGGGTCGTGGCACGCGAAGGGCATCACGACAAGGTCCAGGTCGTTTTAAAGCGGCTTGATGACAAGGATGCGGCGAAGATTCTGCAGCGCGCTCACGCGACTTTTGATCCCGCAATGCATGACGAAGGCTACGTCCTGGTCACCGATGGAAACAAAACATACGACATTGCCGCGACCAGCGCGGGGCTCTTTTACGGCGCGCAGACCATCAAGCAGCTGGTTATTCCGGGAATCGCGGATGGAAAAGTTTCGGCCTCCAACGCCGTGCTGCATGGGGTGTTGATTCGCGACTGGCCGGCGATGAAGTATCGCGGAGTAGACGACGATCTATCGCGGGGTCCGGTGCCAACGCTCGCATTTCAGAAGCACCAGGTGAAGGTGTTTTCGGAATATAAGGTGAACATCTACTCGCCGTATTTTGAAAACACTCTGGCGTATGCGTCCAACCCGTTGACCGCGCCTCCAGGGGGAGCAATGACGCGGGCGGATGTGGAAGACCTGGTGAAATACGCGCAACAATATCACGTGACGATCGTGCCCGAGCAGGAGGCATTTGGGCATCTGCACCACGCGCTGATGTTCGACAAGTATGCGAAGTTAGCGGAGACACCGCACGGCACGGTGCTGGCGCCGGTACAGCCGGGATCGATTCAGCTGATTCAGCAGTGGTTCACGGAGATCGCTTCCATGTTTCCTGGGCCGTTTATGCATATCGGAGCGGATGAGACCTTCGACTTAGGCAAAGGACAGACCAAGGATGAAGTGGAGAAGGAAGGGTTGGGCAAGGTCTACATGGACTTCCTGGTCCAGATTCACCAGGCGTTGCAGCCGCTCCACAAGCAGCTTTTGTTCTGGGGTGATATTGCGATGAACGCCCCGGAGCAGGTGAAGACGCTGCCAAAGGACATGATCGCGATTGCCTGGGTGTATAGTCCGGAACCGCAAGGCTACGACAAGTGGCTGTTGCCGTTTACCAATGCCGGACTAGAGACATGGGTCGCGCCGGGAGTGAACAATTGGAGCCGGGTCTATCCCGACTTCAATGCGGGTCTCTTGAATATTCAGGAATTTGTGCGCGACGGCCAGCGGCTGGGTTCCACCGGTTTGTTGAATACGGTGTGGAATGACGATGGCGAGGGTCTTTTCAATCAGGACTGGTATGGCATTTTATTTGGAGCCGCCGCCGGGTGGCAGCCGGGCGCCAGCAGCATTCCGCAATTTCAAGATAGCTATGGGCAGGTGTTCCATGGCGATCGGACTGGCAAGATCAACCAGGCGCAGATTGAGT